>NZ_JBMKIF010000035.1:0-38315 GCF_049238025.1 Enterobacter cloacae complex sp. IR5458 | reverse complement strand
GTAATGCCAGGCGACAACATCAAGATGGTTGTGACTCTGATCCACCCAATCGCGATGGACGACGGTCTGCGTTTCGCAATCCGTGAAGGCGGCCGTACCGTTGGCGCGGGCGTTGTTGCTAAAGTTCTGGGCTAATTAATTATCCCCGAATTAAAAAAGGACGCTTCGGCGTCCTTTTTTGTTTTGTGCTGCTCAGGTGTTGTCACAAACTTTCGCATTTTTTGCCTGCACCCGCCCCGTATTCTGGCGTTTGTGCTATTGTAATCATAACCATTCTCACTTACACTTTGCGCATAATTTGAACGGGAGTCTCTATGTACGTTTGTTTATGTAATGGTGTAAGCGACAAAAAAATACGTCAGGCCGTTCGCCAGTTTCAGCCTCAGTCATTTCAGCAGCTTCGCAAATTTGTTCCGGTTGGAAATCAATGCGGTAAATGTGTACGTGCTGCACGTGAAATCATGCAGGACGAGTTGATGCAGATCCCGGAATACAAAGAGATCGCGTAAGCGCCCATCTTTTTTTTGACATCCCCGTAGCCCGATCTACGCTTCAATGAGTGGAAGCGGAGGGACTATATAATGAAAGGTGATGTTAAAATCATAAGTTATCTCAATAAATTATTGGGAAATGAGCTTGTCGCAATCAACCAGTACTTTCTTCATGCGAGAATGTTCAAAAACTGGGGACTTAAACGTCTGAACGACGTTGAGTACCATGAATCTATAGATGAGATGAAACACGCCGATAAATATATCGAGCGCATTTTATTCCTTGAAGGTATTCCAAACCTGCAGGATCTCGGCAAGCTGGGCATCGGTGAAGATGTCGAGGAGATGCTACGTTCCGACCTCAGGCTGGAACTTGAAGGTGCCAAAGATCTCCGTGAAGCCATTGCCTATGCCGACAGCGTTTTTGATTATGTCAGCCGTGACATGATGATTGAGATCCTTGCCGATGAAGAAGGCCATATAGACTGGCTGGAAACCGAGTTGGATTTGATCGATAAGCTGGGTATTCAAAACTATCTGCAGGCGCAAATCCGCGAAGAAAAAGAGTAGTTGATACAGGAAGGAAACCCTCCTTCCTGCCTCCTCACAGCGTTGCCCAGCAGAAACAGCCCCAGCCGCTCAGTGCCAGTGCCGGACCGAAAGGTATCGGATCACCGAAATGCCCTTTTTTTACCCACAGCAGAAGCCCGTAAAAGATCCCTGCGATTGACGCTACGTAAAGGATCACGGGTACCTCTCGCCAGCCGCACCAGGCGCCCACTGCCGCAAGCATCTTGAAATCCCCGTAACCGATCCCTTCTTTGTGACAGATTAAGCGGACCAGCCAGTAGAGCAGCCACAGAATTAAATAGCCGGCAGCGGCACCCACAATGGCGTCCTGGGAGGAAACAGGGCCAAAAAAGGCATTAAACAACAGGCCAACCCACAGTAACGGTAGCGTGAGCTTGTCGGGTAAAAGGTAATGCTGCAGATCGATCACGCTGAGTGCGAGTACAAACCAAAAGAACAGAAAAAGCGCCAGTGACATTATCATTGATGCTGGATGGAGGGCATAGCAAATGACGGCCATCATCGCACAAAGCCCTTCCAGCAAGGGATAGCGTGTTGAAACAGGCTGGCCGCAGTGGCGACATTTCCCTTTGAGAAGCATCCAGCCGAGCAGGGGAACCGTGTCGTACCAGAACAGTGGGGTTTGACACTGGCAGCACCGGGAGCCAGAGAACGTAAACTCTGACGTTGAACCCGCCTCGCCTGTCGAAGACGGTCGTAAAATCTCGGCAGGCAAACGCCAGGTGAGTATACCCATTGCGGTTCCTGACAGCAGGCCAATGATGAGAAACAGAGTAACCAGTGAGCTATCCATTTTATTTCACTCCGAGCGTCAGGCGCGTCAGGATTATAGTGTCCGTACCCTGTTCACTGGCGTGGAATTCAAGTTCCGCAATCCGCAGACCGTAGTCTCCCTGTAGCACTGCCAGCCAGTTCATAAAAGCGTCCATCCTGAGAGCGTCGGCCGATACAGTCAATTCTCCGCTATCGGTGCGCTGGAGTTTTGCGGCAGTGCCCAGCATGTGCAAACTGCTTTTAACCTGATTCTCCAGGGAGCCTGATGGTCTCTTTTCCGGAAGAAGAGCTGCAGCCGAAACCTGTTTCTGCAACCACTGCAGATCGCGTTGCACCTTAACATAGCGGGATTGCATGGTGTCCGTAGCCTGCTTCAGGGGCTGGTAGAGCCCAAACCAGAAAAGAATGCTGACACCGCAGACAAGCAGTGCGAGTAGCAGCCGCTGTTCACGCGGATCTTTTTGGTGAAACCATTCCTGAGCGCGTTTAATCATTTCGAATCGTCCATAATCCCTGTTCATGTTTATCGACTTTGAGTGAGTAGCCAGCCAGTTTTTGATTTAAAAACGCCTGGATCTGTTGGTCATCGCGGGTAGAAATAAAAAGACGTAAATCATTACGTGCCGGGTTATAACTCAACCCTTCCAGCGCCAGTTCCGGGAAAGCGGACAGATGAGCCTGAAGCTGTTGTAAGAGCAAATAGGGGGCAGGCGATCGTTGCTGTAGCTGCCTGGGTAAATAGGTACGCAGATTACGGGTATGCCTGTTTTCTGGAATATAACGTTGCCATTGCTGCGTCAGTGTGTGGCTCAGCTGTTTTTCATACTCCCGAAGTTGCAAATACACGACAACCTGAGCCAGACACGCACTCCCGGCTAACAGGAGAAGACTGCAAAGCGCCACGCGTTTGATATTGGTGGACCAGAAAGAGCGCGGGGCAGGCGGGCGCATTTTCCCGTGCAAAAGGTTAGCGGGTGGTTCCTGTGGATGGAGTGTCAAACTATGACATGCGGGATGCGTTTCCTTCGCGGAAAGGCCAGCTGGCAGTGGACCGTAGCTGACAACCTCTTGCGGGGGATAATGCGCTAGCAGCTGTGCCAGCCAGGGTTCTGTCAAATGGGCAACACTGTTCTCATGCGTTCTGAGCAACCATCCACCGCTGTCTGATAATACCGTCCAGCCGCTTTCACAGGCTGGCAAGCGAAGGGCGTCAATCGTCGCATGCGTGACGTTAAAACCAGCCCCGGCAAAGAGACGAAGTTGGGACATAAGCCAGTCGGCGTCAACGCCAATGACGGAAACTCGCGTTCCCTCCCGAGAGAGTAGCGTCCAGTGCAGCGAGGGCATGCCTTCGTCCAGTGTTTCATCCGCAAGCCACTGAAGTTTTTGATCGGTCAGTTCGTAATTTTCGTCTGGGATGACGATTATTCTGCTCGTTGCCTTTTGGGCCGGAATAACGAGATGAGTGCATCCTGATGCCGGGCGTGCGGCAATCTCCGGCAACTGTTCTGTTGTCAGACTCTGAACCTGGCTGTAGCCACATCCATCATATTCCACCCATTCAAGGGCATTCGGCGTCGATCCAGAAAGGCGGATAAGCAGTTTCGTCGCAGGGACGTTAACTGCTTTATTGTTCGCTACTGCCATCCGTAAGCTGGCGTAAATAGAGTTTGAGTGTTTTAGTTTTTTCGTCATAAATGAAAAATGTGCGCATACCAAAGGTAAGGTCACCCTCATGAACCGTGGATGTGGTCAAAAAATAACTGCTGCTGGTTGTAATCTGTTTTTTAAGCGAATCCACCAGCGGTTTTGCTGCGCTGAAATCCTGTTGGGCCTGGTAAAGAAAATCCTCTACCTTTTCCCAGCCATTTACAGGACGTTTTTTCAGGAGCATTTTTGCATCTGACAAGCTGATATTGTTGAGGAAGAGGGCTGCCAGAAGCGGCGCTTGCTGCTCAGTAAGGGTATTGATATTAATGGCGAGGTCACTGCTGAATCGGGTGCAGATAAAAGGGGCGAGTTTTTGATAAAGCGCGTCAGTCATCCCTTTAATTTTGCGCACTTCTGTGGGTAAAAAGAGCACCTGACCGGCGGTCAGGTAGCCTGGCTGACTATGTTGATAGTATTCGTCTTCTGCACCTTTAACGCGCGTTGAGTCGTTATCATCGATGTAGTCTGCGATGGATTGTGCGATCTCTTCTGCCCGGTATTTTTCAACGGCGAGCTTCTCCAGTAGGGCGTAAAACACGCTGATTTCATACGGTGGCGTCGCCAGTGGTTCTTCCGGCGTATTCTTCAGTGCGTTCAGGTTGTAGCAATGGTGCAGATCGTTTATCTGCCAGCTGACGTCGGTGTCGTCGCCAGGACTCTCCGAGTGGGTGAGTACGTCTCGAGGCTTCTCCTGAAAACGTGCCATAGATTGTGCTTCAGCGTAGAGCAGAGCGTATTTCCCCTGCAGGCTATCATTGATGCGCCGGGTGCGCTGGAGCTGAACCTGAAAACTTATCGTCATCTCTGCTGCCAGCGCAGCCATCAGCGCCAGAATCATTAAAACGATCAGCAATGCAGAACCTTTTTGCGCGTTCATTGCGTCGCTCCTGCAGGTTGGCTGGCGGCTTTTTTTTCCGGAAACCAGCCGGGCAGGACAACGTGTCGGGTTATTTCCGCTTTACCGTCACGCTCCAGCGTTATCGTGGCTGTCGTTGACACGCTCTTTTCATCCGCCGGCGTCATTGTTGCAGAAAAATGGGAGACATGATCCAGCAGGGGCTGTGGTGCCACGTCCTTTTCACTGTCGGATGAGTAGCGTACTGCACGGAATAATGTGTCGTTTTCGATATACCAGTGGACGGTCGTTAAAACGAACGTTGCCCCAAAAGGCATTGCGGGATCCCGGGTTTGTGTTGTGAAAATTACGCTCTCTTTTTCACTCAAGAAGGGGAGCGGTGTTTGCCGGTTTTTCCGCGGGACATACTGCATTAAATCATTTTCAAGCATGAGCACGGTGTGCTGGATGGCCTCAAAATCATCGCCAGTCTTCTTGGCTCGCTGGTACTGTTCGGTTGCCTGGGAGAACACCTGAGAGGCCAGAAAGCTGAGCGTTGAGAAAATGACGATCGCCAGCATCACTTCCAGAAGCGTAAAGCCGTTGGGGACTTTACTCATGCTTCGCCTCCGTTTTCTTACTATCTGAAGACCAGGCATACAGGCTGAGGGTTCGGCCATCAGACGTTATCACCCTGGCCTCTTTCTGAAGCAAAGGAGACGAACTTTTTTTCCCTTCAACCAGTTGCCAGGAGAAGGTCTCATTTAATTGAGAAGAGGCTCCCTCTTTGGCGGCGAGTTGTCCGTAAGTCGAGGTCACGAGTACGTTGTCTGCAACCCAAAGCGCTAGCGTTTCCTGTTTTAACGTTTCCAGCGCTGAAAGCTGCCATTGCATACTGTTGAGGAGTGCAATAATGGCGGTCGCAAAAATAGCCATTGCCAGCAAGACTTCAAGCAGCAGCATTCCGCTTTGTTGTTTCATTGCGGTTCCTTAAAGCGAATGACCTCAAGCGGCAGTGCGCCGTGTGATTGCAGGATGGCGATTTTTTCGCCATCTTCAGCGTTGAAAACCACTGAAAAGGGAGTGACTTGTCCATCGGGCAGGATGACGATTTGCGGTTTGGCCTCCTCCGACGAGGGTGTCACGTCAGGCCTGGCCGGTGCGTCCCAATCGCCGCGTAACGGCAAATTGTCATTGTTTGCTATTTCCTGCCACTGCCATTCACCGGTGCGATCCTTTTTCGGTGCATAGAAAAGCCAGCCGTCAGTAGTGAGCTGAAGGCCGACGGTATGTTTTTCCAGTAGCGCCACGTCTGACATGTATTTTGCTGTCTGTCTGAGGACATCGATCTGCCGCAGTAGCTTTCCGGTAGCGCTCAGCCTGTCACTTTGCATAGCGACAACGCCCGCTGCCGCCAGGGCGATGATGACCATAACCAGCATCACCTCCAGCAGTGTGAATCCTTTCTGATGGGCCATTTTTAGCGTGACTTTTTATCGTTATCCCAGTTGTGGATATCATCCTCGGTGCCGGTTTCAGCATCAGGACCTGTGGACATGATATCGATCGCGCCATGCTCACCCGGGCTAATCAGGATGTAGTCATTCCCCCACGGATCGGCGGGCAGACGGCGGATATAACCGTCCGGGTTGTAGTTTTCAGCCCGGGGAGCTTGCGCTGGGGCGGTAATAAGCGCCTCCAGGCCCTGTTCTGTTGTGGGATAACGATGATTATCCAGCTTGTACATATCCAGCGCATTTTCGAGAGCAATAATATCGCTGGCGGCTTTTTGCCGGTCTGCCCGATCCTTATTGCCCATTAAGTTAGGCACCACCAGGCTGGCCAGAACCCCCATAATCACGATGACGACCATCAATTCCATAAGCGTGAAACCACGCTGCCTTTCCTTCTTCTGCGCTTCCATGATTTTTCCTTAATTCATCAATGAGTTGAGTTGTAAGATGGGCTGCATGATCGAGACAACGATAAACAAAACGATCGCTGCCATGACAACAATCAGTGCCGGTTCAAAAATCGCCAGGGTCAGCGAAATGCGGTTTTGCAGCTGCACCTCCTGGTTATTTGTCGCACGTTGCATGAGTTCCCCGAGCTGACCGCTTTTTTCTCCGGAAGCAATCATGTAAATCATCATGGGGGGAAATATTTGCGTCTGCTTCAGGGACTGGCTGATGCTATTTCCCTGGCGCACACTTTCTGCTGCGTCGCTGAGCCGCTGTCCAATTTCACGGTTGCCCACACCTTCTGCTGAGAGCGACATCCCTTCCAGGAGTGGAATACCGCTGCGATTGAGAATACTCAGGGCGCGCAGATAACGGGCGCTATTGATCGCGCAGACCAGCGGGGAGGTAATGCGAAAAGCGATGAGACAGCGATGAAAATGATCCCGGTTTTTCCCGCGCTTCAGCCAGAAAGAGAATAGCGTTCCACCACAGATCAGCGTCAGTGCGATCCAGGGACCGTATGTCGACAGAAAGTGACTCATCGCCAGTAACGTACGGGTGGAAAGCGGTAGCTCGTGCTTAAGATGAGTGAACTGTGCGGCGACCTTCGGTACCACCGTGGTAAGCAAAATGATAACCACCAGAATGGCGACCGTGGTGAGCAGGGCAGGGTAAATCAACGCCTGTGTGAGTTTGCTGCGCATTTGCTGACGTGCTTCATTATATTCGGCCAGCCTTTCAAGAACGGTGCCCAGCTGGCCGACCGTCTCTCCCGCTTTTACCAGGGTGCAAAAGACCGTATCAAACAGACGAGGGTGGGCTTGCATGGCCACCGAGAGGGGCTGCCCTTCCAGAACGGCGAGGTGCAGAGAAGTGATGACGTCGGCCAGTTTTTTATTTTCTTTTTGCTGTTGGACAACGGCGAGCGCTTCATCCAGCGGCAGCGCCGCGGCGATCAGCGTCGCCAGCTGACGCGTAAAAAGCGTTAATTCGCTGTGGCTGATTCGTGTCGAAAAAGCCCTGAGGGCAACCTTGGGTCGCTGCCGTTTTAGCGTTTGCGGTAATAACCCCTGGCTACGCAACTGCGCGACCATCTCTCTTTCACTCGCGGCCTCACTCAGCCCCGTATGGCGGTTTCCCCGCGCGTCCGTCGCCGTCCAGTGAAATTTCATTGGCGCCCATCCGCTGGAGTCTGACCTTCAGAGGTCACCCGCAGAATTTCTTCAAGTGAAGTCATCCCTTCTGCCGCTACGCGAAGACCGTTTGCCAGCAAGCTGAGGTGATGACGACGCTGGATCTCTTCCAGCTGCCTTTCATGGCGCTCATTGTGAATAGCGTCACGCAGTTCTGGCGTGGCGAGCAGCAGTTCATGGATCGCCATACGCCCCTGATAGCCGCTTTGTCTGCAAGCGGGGCAGCCTTTTGCTTGCCAGAGTTGGGATGCATTTATCCCGTGGGCTTGCAGAAGCTGTAGTTCCTGAGGCCGCACGGCGTGAGCCGTTTTACAGTGGGGGCATAGCCGTCTGACCAGACGTTGGGCAATCACCCCAACGAGCGAGGAAGAGAGAAGGAACGGCTCAACGCCCATATCCCGTAATCGCGTTACGGCACCGCACGCGCTATTGGTGTGGAGAGTGGAAAGCACCAGATGCCCGGTCAAAGAAGCCTGAACCGCAATTTGAGCGGTTTCGTTATCGCGAATTTCTCCTACCATGACGACATCAGGATCCTGACGTAAAATAGCGCGTAGTCCGCGGGAAAATGACATATCTACGCGGCTATTAACCTGGGTTTGTCCGATGCCTTCCAGTTCGTATTCGATCGGGTCCTCTACCGTAAGCACATTGCGTTCAGGGCTATTTAACGCGGAGAGAATGGCGTAGAGCGTGGTGCTTTTCCCGGAGCCCGTTGGCCCCGTGACCAGAATAATGCCGTGGGGAAGGGCAAGCAGATTCTTCAGACTGTGTGTGTCTGCCGCTGACATATCCAGTTTATTGATGGATAAGCGCAGACTACTTTTATCCAACAGACGCAGAACAACACGTTCGCCATGCTGCGACGGGAGCGTCGACACACGGACATCCACATTTCGCTGACCAATTTTTAAGGTAATGCGTCCATCCTGCGGCAGCCTTTTTTCGGCAATATCCAGTTTGGCCATGATTTTGATACGTGAGATGAGTAAGGCCGCCAGTTTTTTATTCGGATTAACCACCGGGCGCAAGATGCCATCAACCCGGAAGCGGATACTCATCGCTTTTTCAAACACTTCAATATGAATATCTGAGGCGTGTTCTTTAATTGCTTCGCTGAGCACGGCATTAATAAGCCTGATAACCGGCGCGTCTGACTGCTCGTTCAGCAGATCTTCATTCGTTGGGATCTCTTCAGAGAGAGTATTGAGATCGTCGGAATTATTAATATCTTCGGCAATTAACTGGGCTGACCCGCTGTTCTGCTGGTAAATAAGTTCTAGCTTTTCGGCAAACTGCTGCGGGGGGAGCCGGGTAAAACAGGTGCACTCTGGCGCAACGGATGCGAACTCGAGCAGATGCTCAAGTGTGACATCTGTCGAGTAGAAGAGAGTCTCTCCTTGTAAGGCAATGCCATAGCGCTGCGCTTTTTTCCATGCGTGCTGACTCATTCCGTTCGACCTTCCCTGAACGGATTTTTGGCGTCCGGTGTTGCCGGTGCATTATTAAAAGCCCGATCTTCAAGCTCTTTGATGTTGTCGACGTTAATCAGTGTTTCACTTTGCTTTTCTCGTCTCTCTTTTTGCAGATCTTTGAAATTGGTGTATTTCTCACGTGAGAGTGAACGATAGACCTCATCGTCTCTGATAATGGTCGGGCGGATAAAGACCATCAGGTTACGTTTGCTTTTCTCATTGGATGTGTAGCGGAAAAGCTGTCCCACCAAAGGGATATCTCCCAGTAGGGGAACTTTTGAAACTTCTTGCTTACTGGCGTCATCCATTAAACCGCCAAGCACAACGGTTTCGCCACTTTTCACCAGGACGGCATTCTGTATTGTTCGGGTGTTGAAGGTTGGGCCGAGCGAGGAAGAGCTTGTCGATGTGTCGACGCTGGAAACCTCTTGCTCGATCTCCATCAGAACAGAATCACCCTCGTTAATCTGCGGGGTGACTTTTAACTTGGTCCCCACCGTCTTACGCTCGACGGTATTGTAAATATTATCGCCGGAGGTCGTCTGGGAACCGGAAAGTACGGGCACATCCTGCCCGACGTTGAAGGCTGCTTCTTTATTATCAAGCGTAACGATGCTGGGCGTAGACAGGATGTCGTTTTTGTTGTCGGTATTGAGTGCTGTGAGGAGCACCCCCCAGTCGCCGTTGAAAAAACCTGCCGCAAGGCCGTTATAATTACTGAAGAGGTTGTAAGCTGGGTTATCGCTGGTGATTCCTCCGTTTGCTTTGAATTCACCCACGCCCTGTGCCGCGTTAAAGATTGGCAGGCCAGTTTTGGTAAACTGTTGTCCACCAACGTTTTTCTCAGCCCACTGCACACCCAGGTTCAGACCTTTACCGTCCTGAACTTCAACGATAATCGCTTCCACCAGAACCTGTGCACGACGAATATCCAGCTTAGCGATAACCTCATCGAGTTGCTGGAGAATACCCTGATCGGCGGTCACAACCAGTGAGTTGGTTTGTTCATCTGCAGTAATAGAGATATCGCGGCTGCTGCTGGCTGCCGTATTGGTTGTGCCACTTTTGCCCTCTTTCAGTTTTTGCGTGACACCGGTTAAAACGTCAACAAGCTTATCCGCTTTGGCATATTTCAGGTACCATACCCGCGTGTTTCCTTGCCCTTGCTCCTGGGTATCAAGACGTTTTACCAACTCAGTAATTCTTGCGCGGGCGCGTTCTGAGCCTCTGATAATCAGCGCATTGCTTCTTTTATCGGCAACGATGTGCGTCTGGAGTGTCGCAGGTTGTGCCTCTTTTGCGTTCTCACGCGACAGCGTGTTAAGGACATCGGCAAGATCGACAGCGGAAGCATATTTCAGCGGGATAATTTGCTCTTGCTCGTCACCCATGACATCGACACGTTTAATGACTTCCAGCATGCGATTGACGGTTGATGCTTTGCCGGTAATGACCAGCGCATTAGAGGGCTCATAATGCGAGACGTTACCGACATTACCGCCATCGAGCATTTGACGAAGCAGAGGAGACAGCGATCGTGCTGGAACATTTTCCAGAGAAACAATACGTGTCACCAGTTCATCACCCTTGCCGGGCTGCGTGTTACTGGTAAGCTTTCCTGGAAGATTTTTCACGGTTTCTGAACGCACGACTTTCAGCAGGCCATTATCAAGAGTAATAAGTGAAAAGCCATAAAGGTCGAGCACGCTGAGGAAAAATTGATAGTATTCCTCTTTATTAAAGGTATCTACGCTTCTGACGGAAATGGATGCTTTAACATCGGGATCAATCAGAATCGTTTTCCCCATGTTTTGTCCCACGATGTTGACAAACGTTTGAATGTCCGCACCGTTAAAATTCGCCGTGTAATCAGCTGAATATCCGGGCTTAGCGGTGGCGATGAGCAAAAAAAACAGCGAAAGCGCTTTCAGTCGCTGGCTTGCGGAGGTTCCATCCATTTATTTATCCTGACCGTCCTGGAATTGTTGAACGGCAACATTAATTAGTTTTGGTGATGCATTTCGCAAGAGGGTAATCTGAGCCGTCTGCAGATGTCTAAGTGCCTCCTGCGCCTGGGTTATATTCGCCTGTTGCGTTAAAGACATATTGTTAAGCTGAATAGCAATGTCACCAGGTGCAATGGCTGTCCGTGAAAATAATTCTGTATTACCGCGAGGTAAAAGGCGCAATCCTAGCAAGACATTTTTATCAACGACAGGAATCGCTTCAATAAAATCTGACAATGTGACATCTGTTGGTGCCGGCTGCTCGTTCACTTTTTCTGGCGTTGCGGCAGGTGGCGTCAGTTCGGTAAGCAGCGTAAGCTGCGCGGTGTTTCCGCCTGAGGAGAAAAACACCTGGTTCTTAGTGATATCAATGATGCGCGTGCTGTTGGATGATTTAAGCACATCATCAATAGAATAGACATTCTGTTCCCCCCCTTCCTGCAGAATGGCCCGGGACGATAATTTATCTGAACTATGAATAATACCGCTTAAATGGATATGGGACAGAGTATCTACGTTGCCACTCACTAATGGGGGCGCGTCAATGCGATTATTGACTGACGATGATAAATTCCATTTATATTTTTCATTAAAATTATTCAATGGCGTGATGATATCCTCATTAATCAGCGACGCTTTGTTATTACCCCACTGTATATATGCTGAGTAAATGAAGATAAAGATACCCATAGCGCTAGTCAATATAATCATAAGGCTCAGGGTGCGATACGATAACGCATTTTTCACTAAGGGAGAGATGGTTGCCATGAAATCACTTTTAAGAATGACTAAGAGTGAACGTGTTTCTTGTTTAAGTCCGTCATAATATAATCAGTCATTGGCACGCAGCAAGTCATATGCAATATATATCCCTGTTTTAGGAATAGAATAATTTTCGAGGTAATGCGGCTATTCATGGATGAGCTAAATACTTTTTATACTACGCGGCATTGTCTGATTCGGGACAGCATGTTTTCCACGTTAATTCAGGAACAATGGCTAATATTACAGGGCGGTAAAGGGTCAGGAAAAAGTGTGCTTGCGCAAGGGGTGATTAGCGCGTGGCCTTATCGCGCGCTCACCATCAGCCCTTTGAACCGAAAAGGTTACCTGTGGGAGTGGGTGATTATTGCGGATTCGCAGACGGATAACAGTCTGGCGGGAAAAATATTCCCTGTTGAGAAGCTCTGGGAGGAGCTGTACAGCGCGGGGACCGTGACACACGGCAGTATGCCGCTGTTTGTCCTGGAAGATGGACACCGAATCTCCAGGGGGCTTGTTTCAACGATTCTGGCGTTTATGACCATGATGCCGCAAGCCCGATTGCTACTTACAGGGATATTCAACCGTCGTCAGCAGCGCGAGTTACGGGTATTACAGCCGGTATGGTTTGAGATACCCGCGCCGGACAGTAAAGATTACCGCAAGGTGATCTCCTCTCATGCAGGCATTGTCCCTGAGACAACCAACACTCTTCCGGAACAATTTATCAGACGATGCATGAGACGTTGCGATGGCAATCTTCATCTTGCCGCGCGACTGGGAGGGGTTATTCGTCGTAATAAGATGGAGGGGGAGGAACATGCCGCCTCTATTATTGACGCTTCTCTTCAGCGTGAGGCGTTGCGTTACCTGCCTGCACCTGACCGTCAGGGCGTAACCTGGTTGCTGCTGTTGGTGTTAACGGTGTTATGTGGTGGTGGAGGCGCATACTTCGCCAGGCCTCTTTCCCAGTGGCTGCCACCGCTCACAACGTTGCTTCCTGTAGAATTCTCAAGACCTGTCTCAACTCATGCGCGACTGATGGCAGAGACGATGTCTACCAATGAATCGCTCAGTTTACTGTTTAGCGTCTGGGGGTATGAGGTAGACAAAGGAGAAGCCTGGTGCGATCAGGCATACCGGGGCGGGATGGCCTGCCTTTCCGGCACCGAAACGCTTGAAACACTGTTGTCTGACGGACTTCCCTGGGTCGCCACCCTGGAAGTTGATAGCGCCAGTTTCCCTGTCGTCGTGATCGGGGGAGGAGAGAACACGCTTACCGTGCTGTCAGGAAATCAAACATGGATCCTTGATAAGGCATGGTTCAGCCATGTCTGGACAGGGAATGTGACGCGAATGTGGAAGCCATCGCCCGACGGCAACGCAAGCATAACAAAGAAGAGTAGCACCGATGACATTGTCTGGCTTGATACGATGCTGAGCCGCGTGCTGAATGTCGAGGCGGAAGGGACGGGAGAATGGAGTTCGCTGCTAACTGAGAAGGTTCGCCAGTTTCAGGCGCAAAATAAGATTAAAGTCGATGGTGTGATGGGACAGTTGTCACTTATCAGGCTATGGCAAGCCCTGGGTGAAAGTCCAACGTTGATTCAGGAAAGAGGGACGATATGAGCGAGCAAACGGAAACCTCTTTGCAGTCCAAAGTACGCTTTGTCCGGCCAGATATGCCGCGCCCGCTTTGGGCGGGGATATGCATCGCATTGTCCTGGCTTTTATATAGTGTGGGTTGCGCGATGGTCGGGTATTACCTGTACCGCGGGATTGCTCTGCACGCGTCTTCATCACCAGAGCCTCAGCATTATCGGCTTTCTGAGGAGCACTATATCTATAAGAAGCGTCCCTTGCCGGTGCCGGTGGAAGAGACGGATGTTAGTGTGTCGGAGGAAAGCGACGCTGAGCATCCGGTTGCTGCCGGAGAAAAGGGCGATCTTGAAGCGCGTGTTAAGCAGGCGATAGCAGATATTGACCAGTAGTGTACGTGTCTTGCAAAAGGTTGGTTATTATCGACACAGTCGACTTGCATTAAGCCTGTAAATACGTATAATGCGCGGGCTTGTCGTAATTGACGGCTGGTTCGATATGAACCTGAGTAGCGCATTTTGTTACTCAACAATGCTCCCAATTGGGGAGCTACGTAAGAACGGTTACACTCTCCCATCAATCGTAATGGGTTTGAGGAGTAATCATTTTCGTTTATAAAATAATTGGAGCTCTGGTCTCATGCAGAACCAAAGAATCCGTATCCGCCTTAAAGCGTTTGATCATCGTCTGATCGATCAATCAACCGCGGAAATCGTCGAGACTGCTAAGCGCACTGGTGCGCAAGTCCGTGGTCCGATCCCGCTGCCGACCCGCAAAGAGCGCTTTACCGTTCTGATCTCTCCGCACGTTAACAAAGACGCGCGTGATCAGTACGAAATCCGCACTCACAAGCGTCTGGTTGACATCGTTGAGCCAACTGAGAAAACCGTTGATGCTCTGATGCGTCTGGATCTGGCTGCCGGTGTAGACGTGCAGATCAGCCTGGGTTAATCAGGTCATCGAGCGATTGAGAGGTTGAAACAATGATTGGTTTAGTCGGTAAAAAAGTGGGTATGACCCGCATCTTCACTGAAGATGGCGTTTCTATCCCAGTAACCGTAATCGAAGTTGAAGCAAACCGCGTTACTCAGGTTAAAGATCTGGCTAACGATGGCTACCGCGCTATTCAGGTTACCACTGGTGCTAAAAAAGCTAACCGTGTAACCAAACCAGAAGCGGGTCACTTCGCTAAAGCTGGCGTAGAAGCTGGCCGTGGTCTGTGGGAATTCCGTCTTGCTGAAGGCGAAGAGTTCACCGTAGGTCAGGACATTAGCGTTGAGCTGTTTGCTGACGTTAAAAAAGTTGACGTAACCGGTACCTCTAAAGGTAAAGGTTTTGCTGGTACCGTTAAGCGCTGGAACTTCCGTACCCAGGACGCTACCCACGGTAACTCCTTGTCTCACCGCGTTCCGGGTTCTATCGGTCAGAACCAGACTCCGGGCAAAGTGTTCAAAGGCAAGAAAATGGCAGGTCAGCTGGGTAACGAACGTGTAACCGTTCAGAGCCTGGACGTAGTACGTGTTGACGCTGAGCGCAACCTGCTGCTGGTTAAAGGTGCGGTCCCGGGTGCAACCGGTAGCGACCTGATCGTTAAACCAGCTGTGAAGGCGTAAGGGGATAGCAATGGAATTAGTATTGAAAGACGCGCAGAGCGCGCTGACTGTTTCCGAAACTACCTTCGGTCGTGATTTCAACGAAGCGCTGGTTCACCAGGTTGTTGTTGCTTATGCAGCTGGTGCTCGTCAGGGTACTCGTGCTCAGAAGACTCGTGCTGAAGTAACTGGTTCTGGCAAAAAGCCATGGCGCCAGAAAGGTACCGGCCGTGCGCGTTCAGGTTCTATCAAGAGCCCGATCTGGCGTTCAGGTGGCGTGACCTTCGCTGCGCGTCCACAGGACCACAGTCAAAAAGTTAACAAAAAGATGTACCGCGGCGCGCTGAAAAGCATCCTGTCCGAACTGGTACGTCAGGATCGTCTGATCGTTGTCGAGAAGTTCTCTGTAGAAGCGCCTAAAACTAAGCTGCTGGCACAGAAACTGAAAGACATGGCTCTGGAAGATGTGCTGATCATCACCGGTGAGCTGGACGAGAACCTGTTCCTGGCCGCACGTAACCTGCACAAGGTTGACGTACGCGATGCGACTGGTATCGACCCGGTTAGCCTGATCGCCTTCGACAAAGTCGTAATGACTGCTGATGCTGTTAAGCAAGTTGAGGAGATGCTGGCATGATTCGTGAAGAACGTCTGCTGAAGGTGCTTCGCGCACCGCACGTTTCTGAAAAAGCGTCTACTGCGATGGAAAAAACAAACACCATCGTTCTCAAAGTTGCTAAAGACGCGACCAAAGCAGAGATCAAAGCTGCTGTGCAGAAACTGTTTGAAGTCGAAGTCGAAGTCGTTAACACCCTGGTTGTTAAAGGGAAAGTTAAACGTCACGGACAGCGTATCGGTCGTCGTAGCGACTGGAAAAAAGCTTACGTCACCCTGAAAGAAGGCCAGAACCTGGACTTCGTTGGCGGCGCTGAGTAAGTCGGAGGAGTAATACAATGGCAGTTGTTAAATGTAAACCGACATCTCCGGGTCGTCGCCACGTAGTTAAAGTGGTTAACCCTGAGCTGCACAAGGGCAAACCTTTTGCTCCGTTGCTGGAAAAAAACAGCAAATCCGGTGGTCGTAACAACAATGGCCGTATCACCACTCGTCACATCGGTGGTGGCCACAAGCAGGCTTATCGTATTGTTGACTTCAAACGCAACAAAGACGGTATCCCAGCAGTTGTTGAACGTCTTGAGTACGATCCGAACCGTTCCGCGAACATCGCGCTGGTTCTGTACAAAGATGGCGAACGCCGTTACATCCTGGCCCCTAAAGGCCTGAAAGCTGGCGACCAGATTCAGTCTGGCGTTGATGCTGCAATCAAAGCAGGTAACACCCTGCCGATGCGCAATATCCCGGTTGGTTCTACCGTTCATAACGTAGAAATGAAACCAGGTAAAGGCGGTCAGCTGGCGCGTTCCGCGGGTACTTACGTTCAGATCGTTGCGCGCGACGGTGCTTATGTCACCCTGCGTCTGCGTTCTGGTGAAATGCGTAAAGTCGAAGCAGACTGCCGCGCTACTCTGGGCGAAGTTGGCAATGCTGAGCATATGCTGCGCGTTCTGGGTAAAGCAGGTGCTGCACGCTGGCGTGGTGTTCGTCCTACCGTTCGCGGTACTGCGATGAACCCAGTCGACCACCCACATGGTGGTGGTGAAGGTCGTAACTTTGGTAAGCACCCGGTAACTCCGTGGGGCGTTCAGACCAAAGGTAAGAAGACCCGCAGCAACAAGCGTACTGATAAATTTATCGTACGTCGCCGTAGCAAATAATTTTAGAGGATAAGCCATGCCACGTTCTCTCAAGAAAGGTCCTTTTATTGACCTGCACTTGCTGAAGAAGGTAGAGAAAGCGGTGGAAAGCGGAGACAAGAAGCCCCTGCGCACTTGGTCCCGTCGTTCAACGATCTTTCCTAACATGATCGGTTTGACCATCGCTGTCCATAATGGTCGTCAGCACGTTCCAGTCTTTGTTACCGACGAAATGGTTGGTCACAAACTGGGTGAATTCGCACCGACTCGTACTTATCGCGGCCACGCTGCTGATAAAAAAGCGAAGAAGAAATAAGGTAGGAGGAAGAGATGGAAACTTTAGCTCAACATCGCCATGCTCGTTCTTCTGCACAGAAGGTTCGCCTTGTTGCTGACCTGATTCGCGGTAAGAAAGTGTCGCAGGCCCTGGACATCCTGACCTATACCAACAAGAAAGCTGCGGTATTGGTCAAGAAAGTACTGGAATCTGCCATTGCTAACGCTGAACACAACGATGGCGCTGACATCGACGATCTGAAAGTCGCGAAAATTTTCGTAGATGAAGGCCCAAGCATGAAGCGCATTATGCCGCGTGCGAAAGGTCGTGCAGATCGCATCCTGAAGCGCACCAGCCACATTACTGTGGTTGTGTCCGATCGCTGAGACTCTGGAGACTAGCAATGGGTCAGAAAGTACATCCTAATGGTATTCGCCTGGGTATTGTAAAACCATGGAACTCTACCTGGTTTGCGAACACCAAAGAATTCGCTGACAACCTGGACAGCGATTTTAAAGTACGTCAGTACCTGACTAAGGAACTGGCTAAAGCGTCTGTATCTCGTATCGTTATCGAGCGTCCAGCTAAGAGCATCCGTGTGACTATTCACACTGCTCGTCCTGGCATCGTTATCGGTAAGAAAGGCGAAGACGTAGAAAAACTGCGCAAGGTCGTAGCGGATATCGCTGGCGTTCCTGCACAGATCAATATCGCTGAAGTTCGTAAGCCTGAACTGGACGCTAAATTGGTTGCTGACAGCATCACTTCTCAGCTGGAACGTCGTGTTATGTTCCGTCGTGCTATGAAGCGTGCTGTACAGAACGCAATGCGTCTGGGCGCTAAGGGTATCAAAGTTGAAGTTAGCGGCCGTCTGGGCGGCGCGGAAATCGCACGTACCGAATGGTACCGTGAAGGTCGCGTACCGCTGCACACTCTGCGTGCTGACATCGACTACAACACCTCTGAAGCGCACACCACTTACGGTGTAATCGGCGTTAAGGTATGGATCTTCAAAGGTGAGATCCTGGGTGGTATGGCTGCTGTTGAACAACCGGAAAAACCGGCTGCTCAACCTAAAAAGCAGCAGCGTAAAGGCCGTAAATAAGGAGCGTCGCTGATGTTACAACCAAAGCGTACAAAATTCCGTAAAGTGCACAAAGGCCGCAACCGTGGTCTGGCGCAGGGTACGGATGTTAGCTTCGGCACTTTCGGTCTGAAAGCTGTTGGCCGTGGTCGTCTGACTGCACGTCAGATCGAAGCAGCACGTCGTGCAATGACCCGTGCAGTTAAGCGTCAAGGTAAGATCTGGATCCGTGTATTCCCGGACAAACCGATCACCGAGAAGCCGCTGGAAGTTCGTATGGGTAAAGGTAAAGGTAACGTGGAGTACTGGGTTGCCTTGATCCAACCGGGCAAAGTCCTTTATGAAATGGACGGTGTTCCGGAAGAGCTGGCCCGTGAAGCCTTCGGCCTGGCAGCAGCGAAACTGCCTATCAAAACCACCTTTGTAACTAAGACGGTGATGTAATGAAAGCAAAAGAGCTGCGTGAAAAAAGCGTTGAAGAGCTGAACGCTGAGCTGCTGAACCTGCTGCGTGAGCAGTTCAACCTGCGTATGCAGGCTGCAAGTGGCCAGCTGCAACAGACTCACCTGCTGAAGCAAGTGCGTCGCAATGTTGCACGCGTTAAGACTTTACTGACTCAGAAGGCGGGTGCGTAATGACCGATAAAATCCGTACTCTGCAAGGTCGTGTTGTTAGCGACAAAATGGAGAAATCCATTGTTGTAGCTATCGAACGTATTGTGAAACACCCGATCTACGGTAAATTCATCAAGCGTACGACCAAACTGCACGTACATGACGAGAACAACGAATGTGGTATCGGCGACAAGGTTGAAATCCGTGAATGCCGTCCACTGTCCAAGACTAAGTCCTGGACGCTGGTTCGCGTTGTAGAGAAAGCGGTTCTGTAATACAGTACGCATTCTCAATACGAATAAACGGCTCAGCGATGAGCCGTTTATTTTTTCTACCCATATTGCAGAAGCGGTGTTATAATGCCGCGCCCTCGATATGGGGCTTTTTAACGGCTCTGATTTTAGAGTCTCAGGTAGTAGTTGACATTAGCGGAGCACTAAAATGATCCAAGAACAGACTATGCTGAACGTCGCCGACAACTCCGGTGCACGTCGCGTAATGTGTATCAAGGTTCTGGGTGGCTCGCACCGTCGCTACGCAGGCGTAGGCGACATCATCAAGATCACCATCAAAGAAGCAATTCCACGTGGTAAGGTCAAAAAAGGTGATGTGCTGAAAGCGGTAGTGGTGCGCACCAAGAAGGGTGTTCGTCGCCCTGACGGTTCTGTCATTCGCTTCGATGGTAATGCATGCGTTATTTTGAACAATAACAGCGAGCAGCCTATCGGCACGCGTATCTTTGGGCCGGTAACTCGTGAACTTCGTACTGAGAAGTTCATGAAAATTATCTCTCTGGCACCAGAAGTACTCTAAGGAGCGAATCATGGCAGCGAAAATCCGTCGTGATGACGAAGTTATCGTGTTAACCGGTAAAGATAAAGGTAAACGCGGTAAAGTAAAAAATGTTCTGTCTTCCGGCAAACTCGTCGTTGAAGGTATCAACCTGGTTAAGAAACATCAGAAGCCGGTTCCGGCCCTGAACCAACCAGGTGGCATCGTTGAAAAAGAAGCTGCTATTCAGGTTTCTAACGTTGCAATCTTCAATGCGGCTACCGGCAAGGCTGACCGTGTAGGCTTTAGATTCGAAGACGGCAAAAAAGTCCGTTTCTTCAAGTCTAACAGCGAAACTATCAAGTAATTTGGAGTAGTACGATGGCGAAACTGCATGATTACTACAAAGACGAAGTAGTTAACAAACTCATGACTGAGTTTAACTACAATTCTGTCATGCAAGTCCCTCGGGTCGAGAAGATCACCCTGAACATGGGTGTTGGTGAAGCGATCGCTGACAAGAAACTGCTGGATAACGCAGCAGCTGACCTGACAGCAATCTCCGGTCAAAAACCGCTGATCACCAAAGCACGCAAATCTGTTGCAGGCTTCAAAATCCGTCAGGGCTATCCGATCGGCTGTAAAGTAACTCTGCGTGGCGAACGCATGTGGGAGTTCTTTGAGCGCCTGATCACTATTGCTGTTCCACGTATCCGTGACTTCCGTGGCTTGTCCGCTAAGTCTTTCGACGGTCGTGGTAACTACAGCATGGGTGTCCGTGAGCAGATCATCTTCCCAGAAATCGACTACGATAAAGTCGACCGCGTGCGTGGTTTGGATATTACCATTACCACTACTGCGAAATCTGACGAAGAAGGCCGTGCTCTGCTGGCTGCCTTTGACTTCCCGTTCCGCAAGTAAGGTAGGGTTACTGAATGGCTAAGCAATCAATGAAAGCACGCGAAGTAAAGCGCGTAGCTTTAGCTGATAAATTCTTCGCTAAACGCGCTGAACTGAAAGCGATCATTTCTGATGTGAACGCTTCCGACGAAGATCGTTGGAATGCGGTTCTCAAGCTGCAGTCTCTGCCGCGTGATTCCAGCCCGTCTCGTCAGCGTAACCGCTGTCGTCAAACAGGTCGTCCACATGGTTATGTGGGCAAGTTTGGGTTGAGCCGTATCAAACTGCGTGAAGCCGCCATGCGCGGTGAAGTGCCAGGCTTGAAAAAGGCTAGCTGGTAATTACCAATTGAATCACGGGAGTAAAGACAGATGAGCATGCAAGATCCGATCGCGGATATGCTGACCCGTATCCGTAACGGTCAGGCCGCGAACAAAGTTGCGGTCACCATGCCTTCCGCCAAGCTGAAAGTGGCAATTGCCAACGTGCTGAAGGAAGAAGGTTTTATCGAAGATTTTAAAGTTGAAGGCGACACCAAGCCGGAACTGGAACTTACTCTCAAGTATTTCCAGGGTAAAGCTGTTGTAGAAAGCATTCAGCGTGTCAGCCGCCCAGGCCTGCGCATCTATAAGAAAAAAGATGAGCTGCCAAAAGTTATGGCTGGTCTTGGTATCGCAGTTGTTTCTACCTCTAAAGGTGTTATGACTGATCGTGCAGCGCGCCAGGCTGGTCTTGGTGGCGAAATTATCTGCTACGTAGCCTAATCGGAGGAAAGAATGTCTCGTGTTGCTAAAGCACCGGTCGTCATTCCTGCCGGCGTTGATGTTAAAATCGACGGTCAGGTTATTACGATCAAAGGTAAAAACGGCGAGCTGACTCGTACCCTCAACAAAGCTGTTGAAGTTAAACATGCAGATAACGCTCTGACCTTCGGTCCACGTGATGGTTTCGTGGATGGATGGGCTCAGGCTGGTACCGCGCGTGCCCTGCTGAACTCAATGGTTGTTGGTGTTACCGAAGGCTTCACTAAAAAGCTTCAGCTGGTTGGTGTAGGTTATCGTGCAGCGATCAAAGGGAATGCAGTAGGCCTGTCTCTGGGCTTCTCACACCCTGTTGAGCATCCGCTGCCGGCCGGTATCACTGCAGAATGCCCGACTCAAACTGAAATCGTGCTGAAAGGCGCTGATAAACAGCTGATCGGTCAGGTTGCAGCAGATCTGCGCGCCTACCGTCGTCCTGAGCCTTACAAAGGCAAGGGTGTTCGTTACGCCGACGAAGTCGTGCGTACCAAAGAGGCTAAGAAGAAGTAAGGTAACACTATGGATAAGAAATCTGCTCGTATCCGTCGTGCGACCCGCGCACGCCGCAAGCTCAAAGAGCTGGGTGCAACTCGCCTGGTGGTACATCGTACCCCGCGTCATATTTACGCACAGGTAATTGCACCGAACGGTTCTGAAGTTCTGGTAGCTGCTTCTACTGTAGAAAAAGCTATCTCAGAACAATTGAAGTACACCGGTAACAAAGACGCCGCTGCAGCTGTAGGTAAAGCTGTTGCTGAACGCGCTCTGGAAAAAGGCATCAGCAATGTTTCCTTTGACCGTTCCGGGTTCCAATATCATGGTCGTGTCCAGGCACTGGCAGATGCTGCCCGTGAAGCTGGCCTTCAGTTCTAAGGTAGAGGTGTAAGATGGCTCACATCGAAAAACAGGCTGGCGAACTGCAGGAAAAGCTGATCGCGGTAAACCGCGTATCTAAAACCGTTAAAGGTGGTCGTATTTTCTCCTTCACAGCTCTGACTGTAGTAGGCGATGGTAACGGTCGCGTTGGTTTTGGTTACGGTAAAGCGCGTGAAGTTCCAGCAGCGATCCAGAAAGCGATGGAAAAAGCCCGTCGCAATATGATTAACGTCGCGCTGAACAACGGCACCCTGCAACACCCTGTTAAAGGTGTTCACACGGGTTCTCGTGTATTCATGCAGCCAGCTTCAGAAGGTACCGGTATCATCGCCGGTGGTGCAATGCGCGCCGTTCTGGAAGTTGCTGGGGTTCATAACGTTCTGGCCAAAGCATATGGTTCCACCAACCCGATTAACGTGGTTCGTGCAACTATTGATGGCCTGGAAAATATGAATTCTCCAGAAATGGTCGCTGCCAAGCGTGGTAAATCCGTTGAAGAAATTCTGGGGTAATTGACCATGGCAAAGACTATTAAAATCACTCAAACCCGCAGTGCAATCGGTCGTCTGCCGAAACACAAGGCAACGCTGCTTGGCCTGGGTCTGCGTCGTATTGGTCATACCGTTGAGCGCGAGGATACTCCTGCTGTTCGTGGTATGGTCAACGCGGTTTACTTCATGGTTAAAGTTGAGGAGTAAGAGATGCGTTTAAATACTCTGTCTCCGGCCGAAGGCTCTAAAAAGGCGGGTAAACGCCTGGGTCGTGGTATCGGTTCTGGCCTCGGCAAAACCGGTGGTCGTGGTCACAAAGGTCAGAACTCTCGTTCTGGCGGTGGCGTACGTCGCGGTTTCGAGGGTGGCCAGATGCCACTGTACCGTCGTCTGCCGAAGTTCGGCTTCACCTCTCGCAAAGCAGCGATCACAGCGGAAATCCGTCTGTCTGACCTGGCGAAAGTTGAAGGCGGCGTTGTAGACCTGAACACGCTGAAAGCAGCAAACATTATCGGTATTCAGATCGAGTTCGCGAAAGTGATCCTGTCTGGTGAAGTTTCTACTCCGGTAACTGTTCGTGGCCTGCGTGTTACTAAAGGTGCTCGTGCTGCTATCGAAGCTGCTGGCGGTAAAATTGAGGAATAAGTAGCAGATGGCTAAGCAACCGGGATTAGATTTTCAAAGTGCCAAAGGTGGATTTGGCGAGCTGAAACGCAGACTGCTGTTTGTTATCGGCGCGCTGATTGTGTTCCGTATTGGCTCTTTTATTCCGATCCCTGGTATCGATGCCGCTGTACTTGCCAAACTGCTTGAGCAACAGCGAGGCACCATCATTGAAATGTTCAACATGTTCTCTGGTGGTGCTCTCAGCCGTGCTTCTATCTTCGCTCTGGGTATCATGCCGTATATTTCGGCATCGATTATTATCCAGCTGCTGACGGTCGTTCATCCGGCCCTGGCAGAATTGAAGAAAGAAGGGGAGTCTGGACGTCGTAAGATTAGTCAGTACACCCGTTACGGTACTCTGGTGCTGGCAATATTCCAGTCGATCGGTATTGCTACCGGTCTGCCGAATATGCCTGGTATGCAGGGCCTGGTATTAAACCCAGGCTTTGCATTCTATTTCACCGCTGTTGTTAGTCTGGTCACAGGGACGATGTTCCTGATGTGGCTCGGCGAACAGATTACTGAGCGTGGTATCGGTAACGGTATCTCAATCATTATCTTCGCCGGTATTGTTGCGGGTCTTCCGCCAGCCATCGCCCACACTATCGAGCAAGCGCGTCAAGGCGACCTGCACTTCCTCCTGTTGCTGTTGGTTGCAGTATTAGTATTTGCAGTGACGTTCTTTGTTGTCTTCGTTGAACGTGGTCAACGCCGCATTGTGGTGAACTACGCGAAACGTCAGCAAGGTCGTCGTGTCTATGCTGCACAGAGCACACATTTACCGCTGAAAGTGAATATGGCGGGGGTAATCCCGGCAATCTTCGCTTCCAGTATTATTCTGTTCCCGGCAACCATCGCGTCATGGTTCGGGGGCGGTACTGGTTGGAACTGGCTGACAACAATTTCGCTGTATTTGCAGCCTGGGCAACCACTTTATGTGTTACTCTATGCGTCTGCGATCATCTTCTTCTGTTTCTTCTACACGGCGTTGGTCTTCAACCCGCGTGAAACAGCAGATAACCTGAAGAAGTCCGGTGCATTTGTACCAGGAATTCGTCCGGGAGAGCAAACGGCGAAGTATATCGATAAAGTAATGACCCGCCTGACTTTGGTTGGTGCGCTTTATATTACTTTTATCTGCCTGATCCCGGAGTTCATGCGTGATGCAATGAAAGTACCGTTCTACTTCGGTGGGACCTCACTGCTTATCGTTGTTGTCGTGATTATGGACTTTATGGCTCAAGTGCAAACTCTGATGATGTCCAGTCAGTATGAGTCTGCATTGAAGAAGGCGAACCTGAAAGGCTACGGCCGCTAATTGGTCGCCTGAGAAGTTACGGAGAGTAAAAATGAAAGTTCGTGCTTCCGTCAAGAAATTATGCCGTAACTGCAAAATCGTTAAGCGTGATGGTGTCATCCGTGTGATTTGCAGTGCCGAGCCGAAGCATAAACAGCGCCAAGGCTGATTATTTCGCATATTTTTCTTGCAAAGTTGGGTTGAGCTGGCTAGATTAGCCAGCCAATCTTTTGTATGTCTGTACGTTTCCATTTGAGTATCCTGAAAACGGGCTTTTCAGCATGGTGCGTACATATTAAATAGTAGGAGTGCATAGTGGCCCGTATAGCAGGCATTAACATTCCTGATCAGAAACATGCTGTGATCGCATTAACTTCGATCTACGGCGTCGGCAAGACCCGTTCTAAAGCCATTCTGGCTGCAGCGGGTATCGCTGAAGATGTTAAGATCAGTGAGCTGTCTGAAGAACAAATCGACACGCTGCGTGACGAAGTTGCCAAATTTGTCGTTGAAGGTGATCTGCGCCGTGAAATCAGCATGAGCATCAAGCGCCTGATGGATCTTGGTTGCTATCGCGGTTTGCGTCATCGTCGTGGTCTGCCAGTGCGCGGTCAGCGTACTAAGACCAACGCACGTACCCGTAAGGGTCCGCGCAAACCGATCAAGAAATAATCGGGGTGATTGAATAATGGCAAAGGCACCAGTTCGTGCACGTAAACGTGTAAGAAAACAAGTCTCTGACGGCGTGGCTCATATCCATGCTTCTTTCAACAACACCATCGTTACTATTACTGATCGTCAGGGTAACGCTTTGGGTTGGGCAACAGCCGGTGGTTCCGGTTTCCGTGGTTCTCGCAAATCCACTCCGTTCGCAGCTCAGGTTGCAGCAGAGCGTTGCGCTGAAGCCGTAAAAGAATACGGCATCAAGAATCTGGAAGTTATGGTTAAAGGTCCGGGTCCGGGTCGTGAATCTACTGTTCGCGCTCTGAACGCCGCTGGTTTCCGCATCACGAATATTACTGATGTGACTCCGATCCCTCATAACGGTTGTCGTCCGCCGAAAAAACGTCGCGTATAACGCTCGTTTTTTAGGTTAGTTGGAGATAGAAAATGGCAAGATATTTGGGTCCTAAGCTCAAGCTGAGCCGTCGTGAGGGCACCGACTTATTCCTTAAGTCTGGCGTTCGCGCGATCGATACCAAGTGTAAAATTGAACAAGCTCCTGGCCAGCACGGTGCGCGTAAACCGCGTCTGTCTGACTATGGTGTGCAGTTGCGTGAAAAGCAAAAAGTTCGCCGTATCTACGGTGTGCTGGAGCGTCAGTTCCGTAACTACTATAAAGAAGCAGCACGTCTGAAAGGCAACACAGGTGAAAACCTGCTGGCTCTGCTGGAAGGTCGTCTGGACAACGTTGTTTACCGTATGGGCTTCGGCGCGACTCGTGCTGAATCACGCCAGTTGGTTAGCCACAAAGCAATCATGGTAAACGGTCGTGTTGTTAACATCGCTTCTTATCAGGTTAAAGCGAATGACGTTGTTAGCATTCGTGAGAAAGCGAAAAAGCAATCTCGCGTGAAGGCCGCTCTGGAGCTGGCTGAGCAGCGTGAAAAGCCAACCTGGCTGGAAGTTGATGCTGGCAAGATGGAAGGTACGTTCAAGCGTCAGCCGGAACGTTCTGATCTGTCTGCGGACATTAACGAACACCTGATCGTCGAGCTTTACTCCAAGTAAAGCTTAGTACCAAAGAGAGGACACAATGCAGGGTTCTGTGACAGAGTTTCTAAAACCGCGCCTGGTAGATATCGAGCAAGTGAGTTCGACGCACGCCAAGGTGACCCTTGAGCCTTTAGAGCGTGGCTTTGGCCATACTCTGGGTAACGCACTGCGCCGTATTCTGCTCTCATCGATGCCGGGTTGCGCGGTGACCGAGGTTGAGATTGATGGTGTACTTCATGAGTACAGCACCAAAGAAGGCGTTCAGGAAGATATCCTTGAAATCCTGCTCAACCTGAAAGGGCTGGCGGTGAGAGTTCAGGGTAAAGATGAAGTTATTCTTACTCTGAATAAATCTGGCATTGGCCCTGTGACTGCAGCCGACATCACCCACGACGGTGATGTTGAAATCGTCAAGCCGCAGCACGTGATCTGCCACCTGACCGATGAGAACGCAGCTATTAGCATGCGTATCAAAGTTCAGCGCGGTCGTGGTTATGTGCCGGCTTCTGCCCGAATTCATTCGGAAGAAGATGAGCGCCCAATCGGCCGTCTGCTGGTCGACGCATGCTACAGCCCTGTAGAGCGTATTGCCTACAATGTTGAAGCAGCGCGTGTAGAACAGCGTACCGACCTGGACAAGCTGGTCATCGAAATGGAAACCAACGGCACAATCGATCCTGAAGAGGCGATTCGTCGTGCGGCAACCATCCTGGCAGAACAACTGGAAGCTTTCGTTGACTTACGTGATGTTCGTCAGCCGGAAGTGAAAGAAGAGAAACCAGAATTCGATCCGATCCTGCTGCGCCCTGTTGACGATCTCGAATTGACTGTCCGCTCTGCTAACTGCCTCAAGGCAGAAGCTATCCACTATATCGGTGATCTGGTACAGCGTACCGAGGTTGAGTTGCTGAAAACGCCGAACCTGGGTAAAAAATCTCTTACCGAGATTAAAGACGTGCTGGCTTCACGTGGTTTGTCTCTGGGCATGCGCCTGGAAAACTGGCCACCAGCAAGCATTGCTGACGAGTAACCGGATCACAGGTTAAGGTTTTACTGAGAAGGATAAGGTCATGCGCCATCGTAAGAGTGGTCGTCAACTGAACCGCAACAGCAGCCATCGCCAGGCTATGTTCCGCAATATGGCAGGTTCACTGGTTCGTCATGAAATCATCAAGACGACCCTGCCTAAAGCGAAAGAGCTGCGTCGCGTAGTTGAGCCGCTGATTACTCTTGCCAAGACTGACAGCGTTGCTAATCGTCGTCTGGCATTCGCCCGCACTCGTGATAACGAGATCGTGGCAAAACTGTTTAACGAACTGGGCCCGCGTTTCGCGAGCCGTGCCGGTGGTTACACTCGCATTCTGAAGTGTGGTTTCCGTGCAGGCGACAACGCGCCGATGGCTTACATCGAGCTGGTTGATCGTTCAGAGAAAGCAGAAGCTGCTGCAGAGTAATCTGCAGTAACGTAAAAAAACCCGCCTCGGCGGGTTTTTTTATATCCGCAGTATCCCCACTTCTCTACAATGTCTGTATTAATTCTGTTCATCCCCTGGAGCTGACGATGTGGTTGCTTGACCAGTGGGCAGAACGCCATATTCGCGATGCCCAAAATAAAGGTGATTTCGACGATCTCCCCGGAAGCGGCGAACCTCTTGTGCTGGAAGATGATTCGCATATTGCGCCTGAATTGCGGGCCGGATACCGTTTACTAAAAAACGCCGGCTGTCTTCCTCCTGAGCTTGAGCAGCGCAGAGAGGCCGTTGAACTTATCGATTTGCTAAAAGGTATTCGCCGGGACGATCCACGACATATTGAACTTAGCCGCAGGCTTGCCCTTGTCGAGCTCAAGTTACGTCAGGCCGGGTTGAGTACTGAATTTCTGCATGGCGAATACAGTGAAAGATTGATGCAGAAAATAAACGAGGAGTAGCGATGTACCGTATCGGTGAACTTGCAAAGCTCGCGAACGTAACGCCGGATACTATCCGATATTACGAAAAGCAGCAGATGATCGATCATGAAGTACGCACAGAAGGCGGGTTTCGGCTTTATACCGATAACGATCTACAGCGTTTAAGATTTATACGCTATGCGCGACAGCTTGGATTCACGCTGGACTCGATCCGCGAGTTATTATCGATCCGCATCGATCCTGAACATCATACCTGCCAGGAATCAAAAAGCATCGTGCAGGCCCGGCTTGATGAAGTTGAAGCCCGTATTCAGGAGCTGCAAACCATGCAACGTTCTCTGCAAAGGCTGAATGATGCCTGCTGTGGAACGGCCCATAGCAGTATTTATTGTTCAATTCTTGAAGCCCTTGAACAGGGGGCCAGTGGAGAAACGCGGGGATGTTGATTTTTAATCCACCCGGGTCTAGACTTCCGTCGTCATAAACCATGCTCAGGAGAAAAGATGAGCCACTATCAGCATACGAAGGGACAAATTAAAGACAATGCCATTGAGGCCTTACTTCACGACCCGCTTTTTCGACAGCGTGTTGAAAAGAATAAAAAAGGGAAGGGAAGTTATCTGCGTACAAACAAACATGCAAAACGGGGTAACTGGGAGGCCAGTGGCAAGCAAGCGAATCGCTTATTTACCACTGGCCTTCCTGCTTTAATTTGCTGATTAAACGCGGTTGTTCTGCTCTTTTAACAGATCGCGGATTTCAGTCAGCAAGACTTCTTCTTTCGTTGGTGCTGGCGCAGCTGCTGGCTCTTCTTTTTTACGGTTGAGTCTGTTGATCAGCTTGATAGCCATGAAAATAGCAAACGCCACAATCACGAAATCAAATACGTTCTGAATAAATACGCCATAATGCATCACTACTGCCGGGATATCCCCCTGCGCTTCACGCAGCGTGAAGGCGAATTGTTTGAAATCAATGCCCCCGATGAGCAACCCTAAAGGCGGCATGATGATATCTGCAACTAATGATGAAACAATCTTGCCGAATGCCGCACCAATAATGACACCCACTGCCAAATCAACCACGTTCCCGCGCATCGCAAATTCGCGAAATTCTTTAATAAAACTCATTATGTTCTCCTTGTGCCAGCTGACGACTATAAGTTTAACAAATGATTAGCTATTTGCCATTCGGGATAATTAAACGTTATGAAAAATAAAAGGCACAGGAATTAAGCGGTTAAAGCGTGGGTGCTCGTATGCGAGCACCCGACTCATTAAAGGAAGAAGGGACTTGGCTGGAATAAACGTTCGACGTCGGTAATAAACTTTTTATCGGTAAGGAACATAATTACGTGATCGCCTTGTTCAATACGCAAATTATCATTGGCGATCATGACATCATTCCCACGCACGACAGCGCCGATTATGGTGCCTGGCGGCAATTTAATTTCGTCGATGGCGCGGCCCACAACGCGTGACGTGGTTTCATCACCATGCGCCACCGCTTCAATGGCTTCAGCCACACCTCGGCGGAGCGATGAAACACCGACAATGTCCGCTTTACGTACATGGCTAAGCAGGGCCGAAATCGTTGCCTGCTGCGGTGAAATGGCAATATCAATAACGCTGCCCTGAACGAGATCAACATAAGCCTTGCGCTGGATAAGCACCATGACCTTCTTTGCCCCCATACGCTTGGCGAGCATGGCAGACATAATATTCGCCTCGTCATCATTAGTGACGGCAATAAAAAGATCTACTTGATCAATATGTTCTTCTGCCAGCAGCTCCTGATCCGACGCATCGCCATAAAATACGATCGTATTTTGCAACTTCTCCGCCAGTTCAGAAGCCCGCTGTTGATCGCGCTCGATCAATTTCACGCTATAGTCTTTTTCAAGCCTGCGCGCGAGACCCGCGCCGATATTGCCGCCGCCGACCAGCATAATACGTTTATAAGGCTTTTCGAGACGCTGTAGCTCACTCATCACCGCACGGATATGCTGAGAGGCAGCAATAAAGAAGACCTCATCGCCAGCTTCGACAATGGTAGAGCCTTGCGGGCGGATAGGTCTGTCGTGACGGAAAATAGCGGCGACGCGCGTATCAATATGGGGCATATGTTCGCGCATGGTGGACAACGCGTTGCCAATCAATGGCCCACCGTAATAAGCCTTAACTACAGCCAGACTGACTTTCCCTTCGGCAAAGTTCACCACCTGCAGTGCCCCTGGATATTCGATCAGGCGATAGATATTGTCGATAACCAGTTGTTCAGGCGCGATGAGATGATCGATTGGAACCGCTTCTGAATTAAACAGTTTCTCGGCATCGCGAACATAGTCCGGAGAGCGGATACGCGCGATTCGGTTTGGTGTGTTAAAAAGCGAATAGGCCACCTGACAAGCCACCATATTGGTTTCATCAGAACTGGTGACCGCAACCAGCATGTCGGCATCGTCAGCGCCAGCCTCGCGCAGAACGCGCGGATGCGAACCGTGACCCTGCACAACGCGAAGGTCAAACTTGTCCTGCAATACGCGCAGACGATCGCCGTTGGTATCAACAATAGTGATGTCATTGTTTTCGCCAACCAGGTTTTCTGCCAGCGTTCCACCAACCTGTCCTGCGCCCAGAATGATAATCTTCATATCTTGTGACCTGTTCTCAACATCACTCTTTGATTAGCTTAGCGTAAAAGAAGCCATCACCCTCTTCCGCACCCGGCAGGTTCTGCTGACCCGGGTTTTCAGGTGTTCCCGTATCACGCAGCGTAGCGTCCGGAGTGCGTTTAAGGAAGGCCGCGATTTGCTGGCTGTTTTCTTCCGGCAGCACGGAGCAGGTCGCGTAGACCAGCGTTCCACCAGGTTTTAGATGCGGCCAGATGGCGTCAAGAATATCCGATTGCAGTTGGGCAAGTTCCTTGATATCACGATCGCGGCGCAGCCACTTGATATCGGGGTGACGGCGAATAACACCGGTTGCAGAGCAAGGGGCATCCAGCAAAATACGATCGAATTGTGTTTCACCACACCATTCTGCGGGTTTGCGTCCATCGCCCTGCTTAACCTGAGCCTTCATACCCAGACGCTTAAGGTTATCGTAGACGCGTGAAAGACGCTGCTCATCAACATCGACTGCCATCACGCTGGCCTGCGGAGCCACTTCCAGAATGTGCGTTGTTTTTCCGCCCGGTGCTGCGCACAGATCGAGGATCTGCTCGCCATTTTTCGGCTCAAGGAAAGTCATACAACCCTGAGCAGAGGCATCCTGTACGGTCACCCAGCCTTCATCAAAACCGGGTAAAGCATGTACCGGTGCAGGGGAAGCTAAACGCACGGCGTCAGGATAGGCATCATGCGTGAATCCACTCATTCCGGCCTCTTCGAGCAAGCTCAGCCAGGCATCGCGGGTATGATGATTCCGGTTTACGCGCAGCCACATCGGTGGACGTTGATTATTGGCTTCGGCAATGTTTTGCCATTGCTGTGGATACGCCTTTTTAAGGCGATTCAGAAACCAGTCCGGGTGCAGGTAACGTGTTTCGCTTTGCGTAAATTCAGCCAGCAGCTCTTCCTGCTGTCGCTGGAACTGACGCAGTACACCGTTGATCAGCCCTTTCAACTGAGGACGTTTAATCGCAACGGCACCTTCCACCGTCTCAGCCAGTACGGCATGAGGGGGGATTCGGGTATGAAGAAGCTGATAAAAACCCACCATAATCAAATAATGTATGGTGCGCTGTTTGCCGGTCATTGGGCGTGACATCAGCTTATTAATGAGCCACTCAAGTTGAGAGAGAGTGCGCAGGACGCCAAAACAGAGCTCCTGAAGCAGGGCTTTGTCTTTATCAGATACTTTTTGTTGCAGGGGAGGCAGGACATTACTCAATGACTGACCCTGCTCGATGACCTGCTCAACGGCCTGCGCCGCCATACTGCGAAGATTTTGTTTTTTCATAACCGTAAAAATAAAAATGCCCGGAACACCGGGCTTTAAGCAAATATTGGATCAGGCAAGGCGATTGCCCGGTATAAACCATTCGCGACGGGAATTTAACAGATCCTGTGCACTCATGGCTTTCTTACCGGCCGGTTGTAACGACTCAAGATTCAGGATCCCTTCTGCCGTCGCAACCTGGATTCCGTTCTTGCTGGCGTCGATAATCGTACCGGGTTCAGCTGCTGTGACGCTGTTAATCACTGACGCTTTCCAGACTTTCACGGGCTGCTCATCAATCATCAGCCAGCTCATTGGCCATGGATTGAAGGCGCGGATGCAGCGTTCAAGTTGAGCGGCGGAGAGAGACCAGTCGATCCGGGCTTCTTCTTTGCTCAGTTTTTCGGCGTAGGTGACGAGAGACTCATCCTGAACCTCAGGCTTCGCCGTATTGTCAGCAAGCTGCTGTAAGGTCTTAATGAGCCCTTCTGGGCCGAGATCTGCCAGCTTGTCATACAGCGTAGCGCTGGTATCTTCTGCCGTAATGGGACACGTCAACTTATACAGCATGTCGCCCGTGTCTAAACCTACATCCATCTTCATGATTGTCACGCCGGTTTCAGCATCACCCGCCCACAGGGAGCGCTGTATAGGTGCCGCACCACGCCAACGCGGGAGCAGGGAACCATGCACGTTGATACAGCCCAGGCGAGGCATATCAAGCACGGCTTTTGGCAGAATTAAACCATACGCCACCACCACCATTACGTCGGCATTCAGGTCAGCAACCAGCTGCTGGTTTTCCTGAGGGCGTAAGGAGGCGGGCTGGAAAACGGGTAGCCCATGCTCTTCTGCCAGCACCTTTACGGGGCTCGGCATCAGTTTTTTACCGCGACCAGCCGGGCGGTCCGGCTGGGTAAAGACGCCAACAACCTGGTGACCAGAAGATAACAGCGCGTCAAGATGACGCGCTGCAAAATCAGGGGTTCCCGCGAAGATAATACGTAGTGTTTTAGACACGATGATCCTTGTATCCGGGGGGACGTTATGCGCGAGAGCGCAAACGATCCAGTTTCTCTACTTTCTGACGAATACGCTGCTGTTTCAGCGGCGAGAGGTAATCGATAAACAGTTTACCGACCAGATGATCCATCTCATGCTGAATACAAATCGCCAGCAGGTCGTCTGCTTCCAGTTCGAACGGATTACCGTCACGATCCAGGGCGCGAATTTTCACTTTTTCGGCACGTGGCACCAAAGCGCGCTGTTCAGGAATGGACAAACAGCCTTCCTCGATACCCGTTTCGCCGCTCTTTTCAAGCAACTCAGGGTTAATCAGCACCAGACGCTCATCGCGATTTTCAGAAACGTCGATCACGATAATACGCTTGTGAATGTCTACCTGGGTCGCCGCCAGGCCAATGCCTTCTTCAGCGTACATGGTATCGAACATATCATCGACGATACGCTGAATTTCTGCATTCACTTCTTTAACCGGTTCAGCGACGATGCGAAGGCGCTCGTCCGGAATATGTAACACTTGCAAAACTGCCATAAATTTCCAGAGTCGTGTTCAGGAGTTGATAAGAATATTACTTCTATTCTAGACAAATCCCCGTTCGATTGACAGCATCAGTGACCAATCGCAATGATTGCGCAGGCCGCTTATGGCAGGGGGAAAGGATGACGTCTACCGAGATATGGTTACGGCTTATCCACACGGGTTCTCTGTGTGGTGATGGGATGCTGGAAGCCGCTGCACGGTTGCACAAGCAGACAAATATAGATGTTCCTGCTGTCATAAACGCCGGGCTGTCAGCAAAACAGGCTATCCGTTTCTTTGCCTTAGAGGAAAGTGAACTGGAGCGAAGCCTTAAGTGGCTTGAAATGCCGGGAAATCATTTGTTGACGGCAAACCATCCCTTTTATCCCCCTTTGCTGCGAACGATTCCCGATTATCCCGGGGCATTATGTGTAAAAGGTAACTTAGCGACGCTTAATACTGTCAAACTGGCTGTGGTGGGGAGTCGGGCGCCGTCATGGTACGGTGAGCGGTGGGGGAAAATCCTGTGCGAACAGCTTTCACAAAGCGGTTTCACAATCACCAGCGGGTTGGCCTGCGGTATTGACGGTGTCGCCCATCACGCTGCGCTGTCCGCAAAAGGACGTAGCGTGGCCGTGCTGGGGAACGGCCTGTTTAGCGTTTATCCCCGTCGGCATCAGGCTCTGGCGATGCAGATTATTGAATCTGACGGGGCGATAGTGTCTGAGTTTCCTCTCTCGGCACCGCCCCGACCGGCAAACTTTCCGCGCCGTAATCGGATTATCAGCGGGTTAAGCCAGGGCGTCTTGGTCGTTGAAGCGGCAGTGCGAAGCGGCTCTCTGGTCACCGCCCGGTGCGCACTTGAGCAGGGACGGGAGGTTTTCGCCTTGCCCGGTCCGATAGGTAACCCCGGCTGCGAAGGGCCACACTGGCTGATAAAGCAGGGCGCAACGCCGGTAACCGAGGTAGGGGATATTCTTGAAAATTTGCAACATGGGTTGCAATGGCTGAAGGAAGATCCCGAAAAGCGACATTATTCGTCAGATCAGGGAAAGGTGGCATTGCCATTTCCTAAGCTCCTGGCTAACGTAGGAGATGAGGTAACACCTGTTGACGTTGTCGCTGAACGTGCCGGCCAACCTGTGCCAGTAACGGTAGCACAGCTACTCGAACTGGAGTTAGCAGGGTGGATCGCAGCTGTACCCGGCGGCTATGTCCGATTAAGGAGGGCATGCCATGTTCGACGTACTGATGTATTTGTTTGAGACTTACATCCATAACGAAGCAGAAATGCGAGTGGATCAGGACAAATTGACACAGGATCTTACCGATGCGGGGTTTGAGCGGGAAGATATCTATAATGCGTTGATGTGGCTGGAAAAACTGGCTGATTATCAGGAAGGCCTCGCCGAACCGATGCAGCTTGCTTCTGACCCATTGTCAGTACGCATCTATACCGCTGAAGAGTGTGAAAGGCTGGATGCCAGCTGCCGGGGATTCATCTTATTCCTTGAGCAGATTCAGGTGCTAAACCTCGAAACGAGAGAAATGGTGATAGAGCGCGTCATGGCGCTGGATACGGCAGAATTTGAACTGGAAGATCTCAAATGGGTGATCCTGATGGTTCTGTTTAATATCCCGGGTTGTGAAAATGCCTATCAGCAAATGGAAGAATTACTCTTTGAAGTGAATGAAGGTATGCTGCATTAATTCAAATGTGCAGCACCAAGAGTTGTTATGGCCAAATCCGCACTATTTACGGTGCATAAAAACGAGCCCTGCCCGCAGTGCGGGGCTGAACTTGTTATTCGGTCCGGGAAACACGGTCCGTTTCTCGGTTGTTCACACTATCCGGAATGTGATTATGTCCGTCCTCTTAAAAGCCAGGCGGATGGACATATCGTTAAAATTCTGGAGGGGCAGTTATGTCCTGCCTGTGGTGGTGAATTAGCGTTGCGTCAGGGGCGGTTCGGTATGTTTATTGGCTGTAGCCGTTATCCGGAATGTGAGCATACAGAACAAATTGATAAGCCAGATGAAACGGCTATTGCCTGTCCTCAGTGCCAACGTGGTCAACTGGTACAGCGTCGTTCTCGTTTTGGTAAGACTTTCCATTCCTGCGATCGTTACCCTGACTGCCAGTTCGTTATCAATTTCAAACCGGTAGCGGGTATCTGCGTGCATTGCCATTATCCGCTACTCATCGAGAAGAAAACCGCGCAAGGCATTAAACGCTTCTGCGCCAGTAAACAATGTGGAAAGCCGGTTCCGGCGGATCAAAACAGTGAATAATAACCTGCCATCAGGTTCCATTGCGTTTGCAGTGGACGTACTGAAAAAAGAAGAAGTCATCGCTTATCCAACTGAAGCTGTTTTTGGGGTCGGTTGCGATCCTGACAGTGAGACGGCCGTTGGCCGATTGCTGGCACTTAAGCAACGGCCTGTCGAAAAAGGGCTGATTTTAATCGCGGCCAATTATGAGCAGCTTAAACCTTACATTGATGATTCCATGCTTACCCCGGCCCAGCGTGAAGCCATCTTCTCCGTATGGCCTGGGCCGGTGACCTTCGTTTTCCCGGCTCAGCCGACAACACCGCGCTGGTTAACCGGACGGTTTGATTCGCTGGCGGTGCGCGTCACCGACCATCCGCTGGTGGTTGAGCTTTGTGTGGCGTTTGGTAAACCACTGGTTTCAACCAGCGCGAATCTGACCGGGTTACCTCCGTGCCGGACAACCGAAGAAGTGCTGGCACAGTTCGGGAATGATTTTCCTGTTGCTGTCGGCGAGACGGGAGGGCGCCTGAATCCGTCCGAAATTCGCGACGCATTAACCGGTGAACGTTTTCGCCAGGGGTAATCTCATGGAAACTTATGCTGTTTTTGGTAACCCGATTGCACACAGTAAGTCACCCTTGATCCATCAGCAATTTGCGGAGCAGTTGCAGATAGATCACCCTTACGGCCGCGTGCTGGCACCGGTTGATGCATTTATCCCAACGCTCGAGGCGTTTTTCGCTGCGGGCGGCAAAGGGGCGAATGTGACGGTTCCCTTTAAAGAAGAGGCATTTGAACGTGCAGACGAACTGACCGAGCGTGCTTCACTTGCTGGTGCAGTAAATACCTTAAAACGGCTTGAGGATGGCCGCCTTCTGGGTGACAACACTGACGGGATTGGTTTACTGAGCGATCTGGAAAGACTTTCGTTTATCAAGCCTGGTTTCCGGGTTCTGCTGATTGGTGCGGGTGGTGCATCGCGGGGCGTGCTGTTGCCCCTGCTTTCACTGGACTGTGCAGTGACCATTACCAACAGAACCTTTTCCAGGGCAGAAGCGCTGGCGGCGCTGTTTGCCCATACCGGTAGCGTGAGCGCCATCGCGCTTGAGGATCTCGAAGACCGTGAATTTGATCTGGTCATCAATGCCACGTCCAGCGGCATTAATGGTGAGATCCCGGCAATCCCCGTTTCTCTTATCAACTCTCATATGTACTTCTATGACATGTTTTACCAGAAAGGGAAGACACCCTTCCTTATGTGGTGTGAAGAACATGGCGCGAAACAGTTAGCCGACGGGCTGGGGATGCTGGTGGGCCAGGCTGCGCATGCGGTGCTGCTCTGGCATGGTGTGTTACCTGCAGTCGAGCCGGTGATAGAAAAGTTAAAGCAGGAGCTTTCGGCGTGAATCAGGCTATTCACTTCCCGGACAGAGAGAGCTGGGATGAGGATAAACAAGCAGTCTGCTTCCCGGTGCTGGTGCAGGGGATGCAGCTTACCTGTGCCATTCATGGGGAAACGCTGCTACGTCGTTTTGGCGGTTCAGACCCTTTAGACATATTTTGTGAAAATCGCTGGGATCTTGAAGAAGAAGCCAGCGATTTAATCCGCGACCAGCAGGAAGACGATCAGGGCTGGGTCTGGTTATCCTGATCCAGATAGTCATTCTTCCATTTAACGTAGTTGTTCGCCGAGTATTTTAATCCTTCGATCTCTGCCTCCTTCAGGGGGCGGATCTTTTTTACAGGGCTACCCAGATAGAGATAGCCGCTCTCCAGCCGTTTGTTCTGCGGGACCAGGCTACCGGCACCAATCATTACGTCATCTTCTACTATGACGCCATCCAGCAAAATCGATCCCATGCCAACAAGTACGCGATTTCCTATAGTGCAGCCGTGAAGCATCACTTTGTGACCGACGGTGACATCCTCTCCAATAATGAGTGGATTACCTTCCGGGTTATAAGAGGATTTGTGCGTGACATGCAGAACGCTGCCGTCCTGAATATTGGTACGTGCGCCAATCGACACAGAGTTAACGTCTCCCCTGATGGCAACGAGTGGCCAGATACTGACATCATCAGCCATTCGGACATCACCTACGACTACGCTGCTGGCATCGATCATCACGCGATCGCCTTGTTTGGGGAATAGATCTTTATAAGGACGTAATACAGTAGACATAACTACCTCTAAGGATGAGCGCTAGACAGAAGACTTTGATCATAATATGGGATCGAGGCAAGGCAAAATACGTCAATATTTAAGCAAATCGGGCGGGATTTCAGCGAAAAGCGCGGAAAATCAGCAGTTGAAAAAAAAGATCTAAAAAATACTTGTGCTAAAAAATGGGATCCCTATAATGCGCCTCCATCGACACGGCAGATGTGAATCACTTCACAGACAACCCGGT
>NZ_JBMKIF010000034.1:0-40537 GCF_049238025.1 Enterobacter cloacae complex sp. IR5458 | reverse complement strand
TGCCAGGCATCAATCAAGAAGAACCCCGTACCGTAAGGTGCGGGGTTTTTTGCTTTGGGTTTTTTTCCCCTGGCCTTTCTCTTAATCTCTTACCCTGCTAATGGAATGTGTGATCCCTGTCTCAATGTTATTTATAACAAAATTATAACATTTCATTTACGAGGTAATTGAGTCTCCTGGCTCAATACACCGCTGTTTATGGCAGGAGCATAATCACAATGACAGAAAGTATTACATCAAACGGGACGCTGGCTAACAGTGATACCCGAAGAAGGGTATGGGCAATCGTCAGCGCCTCTTCCGGGAATCTGGTTGAATGGTTTGACTTCTACGTCTACTCATTCTGTTCACTCTACTTCGCACATATCTTCTTCCCGTCCGGCAACACCACAACACAGCTACTACAAACGGCAGGGGTATTTGCCGCCGGATTCTTAATGCGACCCATTGGGGGCTGGCTGTTTGGGCGTATTGCGGATCGTCGCGGGCGCAAGGCCTCCATGCTGATCTCGGTTTGTATGATGTGCTTTGGATCTCTGGTGATCGCCTGCTTACCAGGGTATGAATCGATCGGGACATGGGCGCCTGCGCTGCTTTTGCTGGCTCGCTTATTCCAGGGGCTATCGGTGGGCGGTGAATACGGTACCAGTGCGACCTACATGAGTGAAGTTGCCCTGGAAGGCCGCAAAGGTTTTTACGCCTCATTCCAGTACGTCACACTCATTGGTGGTCAATTGCTGGCGATTCTTGTGGTGGTGATCCTGCAGCAGATCCTGACAGACGAACAACTTCACACATGGGGATGGCGAATTCCTTTCGCACTGGGCGCAGCACTGGCGATTGTCGCACTTTGGTTACGCCGTCAGTTAGATGAAACCTCGCAGAAAGAGGTCAGGACGCTAAAGGAGGCGGGAACATTCAAAGGATTATGGCGAAACCGCAAAGCTTTCCTGATGGTGCTGGGCTTCACTGCGGGCGGCTCTCTCAGTTTTTACACTTTCACCACCTATATGCAAAAGTATCTGGTGAACACCACCGGAATGCACGCAAACGTCGCCAGCGTTGTTATGACAGTGGCACTTTTTGTCTTTATGCTCATCCAACCGATTATCGGTGCGCTTTCCGATAAGATTGGTCGCCGTACGTCAATGCTGATCTTTGGTGGGCTTTCAGCGCTGTGTACTGTCCCTATTTTGACAGCCCTTCAGCATGTCTCCTCGCCATATGCCGCATTTGCACTGGTGATGCTGGCGATGGTGATTGTCAGTTTCTACACATCGATCAGCGGAATACTGAAAGCCGAAATGTTCCCGGCACAGGTACGAGCGTTAGGGGTAGGGCTCTCATATGCGGTAGCCAATGCGCTGTTTGGCGGATCGGCGGAGTACGTTGCGTTGTCGCTTAAATCATGGGGAAGTGAAACGACATTCTTCTGGTACGTGACGGTAATGGGCGCGCTGGCCTTTATTGTCTCCCTGATGCTGCATCGCAAAGGGAAGGGCATTCGTCTTTAATAATGCGCCATCTGCCAGACGGCATAGCCGGTGGTTGCACCGGCGACGTCCCAGGCGAAATCTTTCCAGCTCCAGCCGCTCCCCGCGGGGCGGCTATCCCACAGTTCTTTTGATGCTCCAAGGCTTACTGAGAACATCAATCCTATCGCTGCGCTCCGGTCCCGGCTGTATCCCTGATGCTGTGCATATTCGTTACCGGCTGCAGACAGCATTGCGGAGGCGAGGAAGTGCTGAGCCTTATCCTGTCCGGACCAGCTATCGTTGGCCATATGGCTGCAGCCACTCAGAAAGAGGACGCTCAGTAGCAGAGAAGTACGCATCAACGGGCTCCATAAAAAAGCCCTGCGGGTGACAGGGCTCTGACATTACAGAATACGGCTGATAAGTCGGTCGATACGGATACGACGTAAACGGCGGATCAACTTACGGACTTTCACCGGATAATCGGCAATGCTCTGTAGTTCGCGGTAATGGTTAACCACCGTAGTATGCGTGCGAATCAACTCCAGCTCACGTTCACGCTGGGCGGCTAACTCATGCTGCGGGTCATGGATGAGAATAGCGTTTTCCAGATCCAGTCTCCAGGCGCGTGGGTTAAGGTTGTTACCGGTCAGCAGCATCCACTCATCGTCGACCCACATTCCTTTCAGGTGGTAACTGTTGTCTTCATCTTTCCACAGACGCACAACCAGCTGGTCAGTGTTGACGTAGTACTGTAAACGGCTCAGGAAACGACGCAGGTTAATCTCATAAAGATAAGGCAGCGCACCGATGATTTTGAACGGCTGGTCTTCAGGGATGAAAAAGTCGTTTGCTGTTTTATCGCCGACGATAATTTCCACTTTTTTACCGTCGCGCAGTAGCTGAATGATATTTCGCACCAGCACGGCAGGAAGGTTGAAGTATGGCGTACAGATGGTGAGTTTCTGCTCTGCGCATGGCATCAAATGGAAGATCGTTTTGTTCAGCAGGCTTGATTTGCCGAGCCCTACCAGCGGGGTAACAGATAACTCTTCGTTGTTCGCATCGCCCTGGAAATGGTAGACAGCATCGCGCAACTCCTGGCGGAAAGCGCGAACATCATTTTTGATCTCCGGGCTTTTAGGACGCTCAGGATCGTCAAGGCGATTAACACCACGACCGTGTACCAGGTTTTTATCAACCCAGTTGAACATGATATCGGCCATCTGTGGATTACGAATCAGGTGGTAGCGGTCGTAGCGATATTTATCGAGCTGATGAAGGTAGACATCATTCAGGCTTGCGCCGCTGTACAGGACGCTGTCATCAATGATGAACCCTTTAAAATGAAGGACACCGAGTGCTTCACGGGTATTAACGGGTACGCCATAAACAGGGACATCGACGCCAGGATTTTCCTGCGCCGTGCGGCAATACCAGTCTGCATTAGTATTGGAAGCGGCTGCGCCGATACGGCCACGCTGAGCGCGATGCCAGTCAACCAGTACGCGAACATCCAGTTCCGGACGCTGACGTTTAGCTTCATAGAGTGCGTTGAGGATCGCACGACCGCCTTCATCTTGTTCAAGATACAGGGCCACAATGCAAATGCGTCGCGTGGCGCTGGCAATCTTTTCCAGAAGCGTTTCCCGAAAATGAGCGGGAGCATAAAAGAACTCTACATCATCAACTGACTGAGAAATCTTCGGTAGTTGAGCAAGGTGTTGTTGATGTTTATTACGCTTAAATTTTGACAACATCACAGTGCGTTTCTTCTCTGTTCATTGAAGGGTTGTCTGTACCATGCAAACAACATAAGCGGACAATGATACCACCAGTCCCGTCCAAAGTGGGTAACATTTCCAGTAGGTTACTCGTGTTTGTCTGCTGATGTCAGGACGAGGGACAAGGCAACAATACCTTCCTCCAGCTGAATATCAACGTCAAATCCGAGTTTTCGCGCCAGGGTCACCATACCGCGATTGTTTGGCATAGTAATGCCATTCAGGCGCAACAATCCGTGATCTCGCGTATAACTGATGAGTTTTTCCAGCAGTCGTCTACCCAGCCCCAGGCCTTTAAGATCGGAGCGCACCAGCACGGCAAACTCCGCATCGACATTATCCGGGTCAGAAATGGCTCGCGTGACGCCGAGGATCTCATCATCATGATCTGCACGACGCACGGCAACAAACGCCATTTCTCGATCGTAGTCGATCTGGGTCATATTGGCTAAATCATCGTGGGTAAATTCGTTGATTTCGCTAAAATAGCGGTAGTAGAGATCTTCTTTTGTAACCTGAGAGATAAAGGCCCGCAGCTGGGGTTCATCTTCCGGCAGAATTGGGCGGAACAGGACGCGTTCCCCGTTTTTCATCTCTACCCACTCCTCCAGATGCAGAGGATATGGACGGATTGCCAGGCGGCTCTCTCTGTCCCCTTCGAAGGGCGCGATATCCAGCGTCACGTCCAGCGCCGTAAACTCATTGCCGGAAGCGAGTAGCGGATGGATATCCAGCCGCTGGATCTCGGCACAATCCACGATCAGATTAGACACCTGCACCAGGAATTGACTTAACCCGGCAATATCGAGCGGACGCAAGGCACTGCGGCCACGGATCTTTTTGCTTTTAATCGCCTGAATGATCAGATAGCGCGCGAGGTTCATGTTCAGCGGCGGTAAAGCAACGACAGCCTGTTCCTCCGGGTGCCACTCCACGCCACCTTCTCCCAGCATAATAAGCGGGCCGAAGACGGGATCGTGCTCTACCACGACTCGTAGTTCCTGAGCGCCTGCGCGGTTAGCCATGCTTTGTACCAGCAGTCCGTGGATCCGGGCCTGCGGCCAGGCCATCTTAACGCGATCAAAAATGGCATCGGCTGCCTGCTGTACCTCCGTTGCCGTACGCAGATACAGCATGACACCCTGAACATCTGATTTATGCGGTATATCGGGAGAGCGCAGCTTAAGAGCGACAGGATAGCCAATCTGCTCCGCAATATGTACTGCCTCGGCGCTGTCGCTGGCGATCCAGGTTGGCAGGGTTTGCATCCCGTAGCTGCCCAGAATGGGCTGCACTTCATGCGTATCAAGCGATGTCGCGCCCTCTTCAATAGCCTGCTGCAAGAGTCGATGAACGTCGACGGTATTCGCCGTCAGGTTACCAGGTAGCGCCGGGGTTTCGCGTAGCTGCTTCTGATTGCGGCGATATTCCACCATATGCATAAATGCGGTGATAGTCCCTTCCGGCGTACGGTAGGTTGGCAGACCGGCTTCGCTGAACAGACGTCGTGCCTCCTGAGATGAAAACTCACCGCACCAGTTTGTCAGCAGAGTGACATATTTGCCGCGCGGATGGTTGCGTACAGCTTCAATTAACGCGCGCGCACTTTCACTGCCCGGCGCGACTGCGCTGGGGGAGTGGATAATCATCAATGCATCGAAGTCCTGACTATCCAGCAAAATTGAGATAGCCCGAATATAGCGATCGCTGCTGGCGTCATCGCGCAAATCAAGCGGATTGCCGGGCATCACGCTTGTCGGAAGCGCCTCTCTGAGGCGTTGAAGCGTCTCTTCACCCAGCGTTGCCAGCTTTCCGTTGCGCAGCCACAGTTCATCCAGCGCAAGCGCAGCAGGGGCCGCACCATTGCTGACAATCATTAACTTCTCGCCACGCAGTGGGCGCATGTGGCTGAGCGTCTCAACGGCGGAAAAAAGCTCGTGCGTATCCTGCACCCGCAGTAACCCCGCGCGCTGGATGGCGGCATCCCAGGCGGGATCCATGCCGGAATGAGACTGCAGGAGACGCTGGGCAGCAGGACTGCGACCGCTTTTGATAACCAGGATCGGCTTATTGCGCGAAGCACTTCGTGAAGCCGATACAAAACGACGGGCGTCGCTCAGATGCTCAAGATAAAGGAGTATCGCGCTGGTTTTGCTGTCACGAGCCAGGAAATCCAGAAGCTCATCAACGTCGATATCCAGGCTGTCGCCCAGGGCAATGAAGTAGGAGAAACCCATTTCGCGCTGTTGCGCCCAGTCGAGGATTGTGTTCGATACTGCAGCCGACTGCGAGATAAACGCCAGTTTGCCTTTGCGGATCGGTACCGGGGAGAAACTGGCATTCAACCCCTGCCAGGGGGCGAGCAGGCCCAGGCTATTCGGGCCAAGGATACGCATCTGGTAGCGGCTGGCGTAGGCGAGCAGTTCGGGTTGCTGTTCAGGTGGAGACGAGAGAATAATGCAGGTTTTACACCCTTTCTTGCCAAGTGCTTCCAGCAGTTCCAGATTGCGTTTCGCATTCGTACACAGCACGGCGAGGTCCGGCACAAAAGGCAGGCTCTGCACATCTGGCCATGCCAGCACCCCCTGAACGGCCTTATAAGCCGGCGTGACGGGCATGACGGGGCCATTAAATCCTCCCGCGAGCAGGTTGCGCATCATCAGATAGCCTGCCCGATCCGGTTTCATGGATGCGCCGATAACGGCAATGGATTTAGGACGTAATAGCGCTTCTAACCCTCGCTGGCTCATGCAAGTCTCCCGTGATTGCAAGCGACCTGATGATTTTAAACGCTTTCTGACGCTGTTGCTGTGATGCTGCCCTTATGAATGGTTTTTCCCGCCAGATAGCGTTCCCGGAAACAAGAGAAATGGTTGCCCAGGGCGCCGGCTGCTGCGGTATCCCCGGCTAAATCCAGCAGCGAAATGGCCACCTCGGCGGTGCAATATTGTCCGTCAGCATGCGCTTCACGCAGGCGATAAGCCGAGACGCGGGAAAGATCGACAGAAATGACCGGCAGCGCGTCAAGGTAAGGGCTTTTGCGAAACATTTTCCGCGCTTCGGTCCATGTGCCGTCCAGCATAATAAACAGCGGTGGCTTACCGGACGGTGGCGCCGAAAGCACCTGACGATTGTCGCCTGCGTAAGAGGCCGGGAAAACGACCATCGGCTGATAGTCCGGGTTTGTCACAAGATCGAGCAGGGCCTGTGGCGGCTCGGTGCGGGACCATTGAAACGCGGCAGTATCCGGCAGAATATCGGCAATCAGCCGCCCTGTATTACTGGGTTTCATCGGCTCGGTATCAAACATGACCAGACAAAAACGGCTTTTAGCCGTACTGGGTGCCAGCGTTTCGCACAGGCAAACTTTAAGCGGAAGCAGGCAGCGCTGGCAGCGACGAATGCGATTGCCACGGGCAAGAAAAGGACGAGTGGCGCGCGCAAGGCGTTCGGCGCGTAACTGGAGGACAGCGTTATCGGTCATGGGCGAAGTGAAGGAAAAACGCCATTTTCGCAGAGGCGGGAGCGGGGCACAAGATGTGCCCCGTGAAAGTTACAGTGATTCGTTTAACCAGCTGTCAAACGGCGCTTTCGGTACTGCGCCATTGAGCATGTCGACGACTTCACCGTTTTTAAAGATCATAATGGTAGGGATGCTGCGAATGCGGAAACGTGCGCTAAGCTCGCGTTCCGCCTCGGTATTCACCTTAACAAAACGCATCTTACCGCTGCGCTCTTCGGCCACGTCTTCAAAGATTGGCGCGAAGCTTCGGCATGGACCGCACCACGGTGCCCAGAAATCGACCACCACCGGGAGATCGTCCTTGAGGAGTTTGTCCAGCGTAGCACCCGTCGCGTTAATGACATCGCCATCAAACAGTTCGTGGCCACAACGTCCGCATTTCGCACCATCGTCAATCCGATCGTCCGGAATGCGATTAAGAGCCTGACAGTTGGCACATACGGTATTCATAACTAACCTCTGATAGAGCCGTGGGACAGCGGCAGAACGCCGATAATGTTTCTAATATGTTACATATTATCAATGAGCCTGTTTGAAACAACAATGCGTTTTATTCAATGAGAACAATAGTCACAGGCTTTTGTACGAAATTATGGCTATGCGCTGGCACATCGGGTAATCTGCGCGCTTCGCGCAGCGCTGGTGGAGAAAAGCATGAACGACGAAATGAAAAATAAAAGCGGCAAGGTCAAAGTGATGTATGTCCGCAGTGATGATGACTCTGATAAACGCACCCAAAATCCGCGTACCGGAAAAGGTGGCGGCCGTCCGGCGTCTTCTCGTGCAGACGGTGGCCGTCGCCCCGCCCGCGATGACAGAAACACCCGCGGTGATGACCGCAAACGTGACGATCGCAAACGCGATGACCGTCCGCGTTCCGACCGCCCACGTAGTGACCGTCCACGCGACGATCGTCCGCGTGATGACTTCTCGCGTGACAACGCCTCCCCGTGGCGCACCGTTTCTCGCGCCCCGGGGGATGAGACGCCAGAGAAAGCCGATCACGGCGGTATCAGCGGTAAAAGCTTTATCGACCCGGAAGTGCTGCGCCGTCAGCGCGCGGAAGAGACCCGCGTGTATGGCGAGAACGCCTGCCAGGCGCTGTTCCAGAGCCGTCCTGAGTGTATCGTCCGCGCCTGGTTTATCCAGAGCGTGACCCCGCGCTTTAAAGAAGCACTGCGCTGGATGGCCGCGAACCGTAAAGCCTACCACGTGGTGGATGATGCCGAGCTGACCAAAGCGTCCGGTACCGAGCACCACGGCGGCGTCTGCTTCCTGATCAAAAAACGTAACGGCACCACCGTGCAGCAGTGGGTCAGCCAGGCGGATGCCGATGACTGCGTGCTGGCGCTGGAAGATGTAGGCAACCCGCACAACCTGGGCGCGATGATGCGCAGCTGCGCGCACTTTGGCGTGAAGGGTGTGCTGTTACAGGATGCCGCACTGCTGGAATCCGGTGCCGCGATCCGCACAGCAGAAGGCGGAGCGGAGCATGTGCAGCCGATCACCGGCGACAGCGTGCTGGACGCCCTTGAGCAGTTCCGTAAAGCGGGTTATTCCATCGTGACCACGTCGAGCCATGCTGGTACGCCGCTGTTTAAAGCGACGCTGCCGCGTAAAATGGTGCTGGTATTAGGTCAGGAACGTGACGGTCTGTCTGACGCGGCGCTTTCCAGTGCTGATCTGAGCGTCTCTATCGACGGGACAGGTAATGTAGAAAGTCTGAACGTGTCCGTTGCGACCGGCGTACTGCTGGCGGAATGGTGGCGTCAGAATAAGGCATAAGCCTCTCAATGTGCCGGGTCTGGCCCGGCACATTCAAACCCTACTCGCTCTCTGCCGGTAACACTGGCATCCAGTCAATTGGCGTTTCGCCACGTTTTTCCAGCCATTCATTCGCCAGAACAAAGTGATTACTGCCGAAGAAACCGCGATGTGCCGACAGCGGAGACGGGTGCGGCGCTTTTAAAACGTGATGGCGCTGACGGTCGATAATCGCCCCTTTCTTCTGCGCGTGAGAACCCCACAGTAAAAACACCACGCCTTCACGATGTTCGTTGATCAGGCTAATAACCTTATCGGTAAAGGTTTCCCAGCCCAGGCTGGCGTGAGAATGTGCCTGACCCGCCCGTACAGTGAGTACCGTATTTAACAGCAGCACACCCTGATGCGCCCAGCTTTCCAGGTAACCGTGGGTGGGGCGGGTGAAGCCAGGAACGGTTCCCTCAAGCTCTTTATACATATTGAGCAGAGAAGGGGGGATAGCCACGCCCGGACGGACGGAGAACGCCAGCCCGTGTGCCTGACCCGGGCCGTGATACGGATCCTGGCCAAGAATGACCACCTTCACATCGCTCAGCTCAGTGTAACGAAAGGCGTTGAACACATCTTTCTGCGGCGGATAAATCGTCTGCCCGGACTGACGTTCAACTGCAACGGTGCTGAGTGTATTAATAAAATAGGGTTGTTGTTTTTCTTCTGCCAGCACATCGTGCCATGTCAACGGTGTGGTCATCTCGCTCTCCTGCGAATCTCATTCTGTGTCTAGCTTACCTGTTAAACGCCAGTGAGCAAAATGACGCGCTGAAACGTGCGCTAAGTAACTAAATTTATTTTGAAAAGATACACAGCCAGTTGAATTGGTAAGGTGCTGAAATTGATCTAAAACAATAAATTCAAACCACACTCTTTATGTGGTTGGTGTTTTTGTTGATTTAAATCAATAAATCGCCGGGGTGCGAGTGATATATATACACACAAGAAACAATGGTTTTACCAATTGGCCGTGTGAGGCCGACACCAGTTAATGTAGCCTAAGGGAGGCAACACATGATTACAGGTATCCAGATTACTAAAGCTGCAAATGACGATCTGCTCAATTCTTTCTGGCTGCTGGACAGCGAGAAAAACGAAGCACGCTGCGTGGTTGCAAAAGCCGGTTTTACTGAAGATGAGATCGTGCCAGTGAGCAAACTGGGCGAAATCGAATATCGTGAAATCCCAATGGAAGTGAAACCGGAAGTGCGCGTGGAAGGCGGTCAGCATCTGAACGTTAACGTTCTGCGTCGTGAAACGCTGATGGATGCCGTTGAGCACCCTGAAAAGTACCCACAGCTGACTATTCGCGTGTCTGGCTATGCGGTTCGTTTTAACTCACTGACCCCAGAGCAGCAGCGCGACGTTATCGCGCGTACCTTTACTGAAAGCATGTAAGGTTCCAGTTTCGGGGGGGAATAAAAAAGCCGGGGAAATCCCCGGCTTTTTCTTACTCTTCAGTTTTCGTATCCTGCGCGGCAGCGCTTGGCTTACGACGCTTACCAATGTTTTTGGTATCGCGGTGGCGTTGCTTAACGCGCGGCTTCTCTTTTTCTTTCTCTTTTCTCTCAGCGCGTTTTGCGAGTGCTTTCTTGGACGGTTTGCCCGTCATTTTTTCACTCGGCGCGCGGGTAGTTGGGCGCAGGCCGTCAATGACGCGAGATTTCAGCGGCTCATCAACATAGCGACCAATTTTTTGCAGCAGCAGGTGATCGTGCGCTTCAACCAGTGAAATCGCAGTACCTTTACGTCCGGCGCGACCGGTACGGCCAATGCGATGCAGATAGGTATCACCACTGCGCGGCATATCGAAGTTGATCACATGGCTCACGTCCGGAATGTCGATCCCACGCGCGGCAACGTCTGTCGCCACCAGCACGTTCACGCGGCCATCGGTCAGGCGTTTGATGCCTTCGGTACGCTTAACCTGCGCCATCTCACCTTCGAGGTAGCAGTTATTAATGCCCGCATTACGCAGCATTTCTGCCAGCTCGTGCACGCGCTCGCGTTTACGCACAAAGACGATGGTACGCAGAGCATCTTCCTGCTTCAGCAGGTGCTTCAGTAATTCGACCTTGTGCTCAAGGTTGTCCGCACGGTAATACCACTGGTGGATCTTCTTGCGCTCACGCGTAGAGGGCGTCGCAGAGACTTCAACCGGATCTTCCAGCAGACGCTCGGCGAAATCTTTAATCGCGTCCCCTTCAAGGGTGGCAGAGAACAGCATCGTCTGGTTACGCCAGCGCGTCTCGCCCGCAATATGTTCGATATCCTGTGCGAAGCCCATGTCCAGCATGCGGTCGGCTTCATCCAGAATCAGCGTTTCTACCGCGCGGCAGTCGAAGTTCTCTTCTTTAATGTACTGCAGCAAACGGCCCGTCGTCGCAACAACGATATCCTGGTTTTCGCTGAACACTTCGGCGTGGTTCATATACGCCACGCCGCCGGTAATAGTGGCGATATCCAGATGGGTGTTAGCCGCCAGCTCACGCGCGTGATCGGCAACCTGCATGGCCAGCTCGCGCGTAGGCGTCAGGATCAAAATACGCGGTGGGCCTGATTTTTTTCGTGGAAAGTCGAGCAGGTGCTGCAACACAGGCAGCAAATAGGCTGCTGTCTTCCCCGTGCCGGTTGGCGCAGAACCGAGCACATCGCGGCCCTCAAGCGCAGGCGGAATGGCCGCTGCCTGAATGGCGGTCGGGCGTGTAAAGCCTTTGCTCTCAAGTGCATTGAGCAGGCTTTCATCGAGTTCAAGTTCGGAAAAAGTCGTTACAGTCATGTTCTACCTCTGTGTGGGGCGCTGATTATAGACGTTACGGCTGTAATCTTCATCTGTTTGTATGGATATCGCTTTGCGGTGCCTTCGCTTTCCCCTATGCTACTCCAGTTTCACTTAGAAGGTTGCCCTGACATGTCTCAACTCAAAGCGCAGTTGCGCCGCGATGGTTTTACGTTTAAACAGTTTTTTGTCGCCCACGATCGCTGTGCCATGAAAGTCGGCACCGACGGTATTTTACTGGGAGCATGGGCCCCTGTCGCAGGTGTTAAACGTATTCTTGATATCGGTACCGGCAGCGGGCTGGTGGCGTTGATGCTGGCCCAGCGTACGGAAGAGCATGTCACGATTGATGCCGTTGAGCTCGATGCGCAGGCTGCAGGGCAGGCGAGTGAAAATGCGGCCGAATCCCCCTGGGCAGACCGGATTCGCGTTCAATGTGCGGATGTGCTGGTCTGGGGGCCTGAACAAACTGCGCGTTACGATCTTATCGTCAGCAACCCTCCTTACTACGCGCCCGGTGTCGAGTGTGGTACCCCTGAACGTGAACAGGCGCGTTATACCGGTTCACTCGATCATAAAGCACTGCTTACCAGCGCGGCTGAACTCATCTCTGAAGAGGGATTTTTTTGCGTAGTGTTGCCAGAAAGCACGGGTAATACATTTATTGGTCTGGCGCAGGAGATTGGCTGGACATTACGTTTGCGAACTGACATTTCTGATACGGAAGGACGACTGCCGCACCGCGTGCTGCTGGCGCTTTCGCCAAAAGAAGGTGAATGCTTTAATGACCGTATGGTGATTCGAGGGCCAGACCAGCGTTATTCCGAAGATTACACTGCTCTGACCCAGGCATTTTATCTGTTTATGTGAACCTGCGGAGCCAGTATCGACGGGCCAGATTCAGCAAGCTGATCCGGGTAGTCCAGGGTGTAGTGCAAGCCGCGGCTCTCTTTACGCATCATGGCGCAGCGAACAATCAGCTCGGCAACCTGCACCAGATTGCGCAGCTCCAGCAGATTATTGGATACGCGGAAATTGGCATAATATTCATCAATTTCCTGCTGCAGCATAGTAATGCGGCGCAACGCACGTTCCAGACGTTTTGTGGTGCGCACAATCCCTACGTAGTCCCACATAAACAGCCGTAGCTCATGCCAGTTGTGTTGGATCACGACCAGCTCGTCCGGGTTATCCACGCGGCTTTCATCCCAGGCAGGTAAGTGCTCGGTCTCGCGGGCGTAAGGCATGCGTTTCGTGATGTCTTCCGCCGCTGACCAGCCGTACACCAGACACTCAAGCAGCGAGTTCGACGCCATACGGTTCGCGCCGTGAAGGCCGGTATAACTCACCTCGCCGATAGCATACAGACCTTCTACGTCGGTGCGCCCGTGATCGTCAACCATCACGCCCCCGCAGGTATAGTGGGCCGCAGGCACAATGGGCACCGGATCGCGGGTCAAATCAATCCCCAGGTTCAGCAGCTTTTCGTAAATCATTGGGAAATGCTGGCGAATGAATGCGGCTGGCTTATGGCTGATATCGAGATACATGCAGTCCACGCCCAGACGTTTCATTTCATGGTCGATGGCGCGGGCAACGATATCGCGAGGGGCGAGCTCGCCACGCGCGTCAAAGTCCGGCATAAAGCGGGTACCGTCAGGGCGTTTCAGATAAGCGCCTTCACCGCGCAGAGCTTCCGTCAGCAGGAAGTTGCGCGCCTGAGGGTGGAACAGGGCTGTTGGGTGAAACTGATTAAATTCGAGATTCGCCACGCGGCAGCCTGCGCGCCAGGCCATGGCGATACCGTCTCCGGAAGCGATGTCCGGGTTAGTGGTGTACTGATACACCTTTGAGGCGCCGCCCGTCGCCAGTACAACGGCCTTCGCCTGACAGGTTTCAACCTTCTCTTTATTACGGTTCCAGACCCATGCACCCACCACGCGACGCGGACCAGGCAGGCCAATCTTGTCGGAAATAATCAGGTCAACGGCATTACTGCGCTCAAGAACCCGAATATTAGGATGGTTAAGCGCTTTACCCACCAGCGTGGTCTCCACCTCTTTACCGGTGGCATCCGCTGCGTGCAGGATGCGGCGGTGGCTATGGCCGCCTTCGCGCGTCAGGTGGTAGCTCTCTTCACCGTTAGGCTGAATCTGGGTATCAAATAATACGCCCTGACCGATGAGCCACTGAACGCAATGGCGGGCATTGCTGGCAACGAACTCTGCGGCGTGCGCATCCACGATCCCGGCGCCGGCAATCAACGTATCTTCTACGTGCGACGCTATGCTGTCGGTCTCGTCAAACACGGCGGCAATACCGCCCTGGGCATAAAATGTGGAACCTTCACTTATCGGTCCTTTACTCAGAACGATAACGTTTTGATGCTCGGCCAGGCGCAGCGCCAGAGAGAGACCGGCAGCGCCGCTACCGATGATCAGGACATCACAATGGAGTTCAGATGTTGTGTTCATGATTGTTGTTTAATTTACTAAACAGTGTTGGGTCAGAATAGCACCTGAGTGCGATTTATCGCACGTTTTTTTTAGAGGTTGTTGCAATGGCTAAACGCGTAAGACGGAGTAAATAGCGGGTAAAGGAATGAAATTATTTTGCGAAGCAGATCGTTAGCGTCAGATTTTGTGATGAAATAAAGACTGGGTTGCGTTACTCTTCTCGCGGGAAAAAGATGTTTCTTGTCAGAAAGTGGTGCGTATCGTGAACAGACTTATAATGAGAGAAAATGAACAGTCTGCGGCGCGATGAACAAAAACAAAGGCGTTACGGAACTTATTGACGATCGGGCACTCTAACTCGGTGCTTGCTCAAAGTGCGGTGTTTTTAGAGTGGCGTTTCGATAACGCGTGGAATTTAGGTTTGGGGAGACATTACCTCGGATGAGCGAGCAGTTAACGGACCAGGTCCTGGTTGAACGGGTCCAGAAGGGAGATCAGAAAGCCTTTAACTTACTGGTGGTGCGCTACCAGCATAAGGTGGCGAGTCTGGTTTCCCGCTATGTACCGTCAGGTGATGTGCCTGATGTGGTGCAAGAGTCTTTTATTAAGGCCTATCGCGCGCTGGATTCTTTCCGGGGAGATAGTGCTTTTTATACCTGGCTGTACCGTATTGCTGTCAATACGGCAAAGAATTATCTGGTTGCTCAGGGTCGTCGTCCGCCGTCCAGTGATGTAGACGCTATCGACGCCGAAAACTTCGAAAGTGGCGGTGCGCTGAAAGAAATTTCGAACCCTGAGAACTTAATGTTGTCAGAAGAACTGAGACAAATTGTTTTTCGCACGATCGAGTCGCTCCCGGAAGATTTACGCATGGCAATTACGTTACGGGAGCTTGATGGTCTGAGCTATGAAGAGATAGCCGCTATCATGGATTGTCCGGTCGGTACGGTGCGTTCACGAATCTTCCGTGCGCGAGAAGCTATTGATAATAAAGTTCAACCGCTTATCAGGCGTTGACGATAGCGGGATACTGGAAAAGGTATTAGGCATGCAGAAAGAAAAACTTTCCGCTTTAATGGATGGTGAGACGCTGGATAGTGAGCTGCTCAACGAGCTGTCTCATTCTCCCGAAATGCAAGAGACCTGGGAGAGTTACCATCTCATCCGTGACACGCTGCGCGGCGATACCGGCGAGGTTCTCCATTTCGATATCTCTGCCCGCGTGATGGCGGCCATTGAGAATGAGCCTGTTCATCAGACCACTCCGCTGATTCCTGAAGCTCAACCTGCACCTCACCAGTGGCAGAAAATGCCGTTCTGGCAAAAGGTGCGTCCGTGGGCCAGCCAGCTCACCCAAATGGGGGTTGCTGCATGCGTATCGCTTGCAGTTATCGTTGGCGTCCAGCACTATAATACTCAGTCTGAAACTAATCAGCAGCCAGAAGCGCCAGTGTTTAACACACTGCCGATGATGGGCAAAGCGAGCCCGGTTAGCCTGGGCGTACCGGCTGATGCTTCCGCCAGCGGCGGTCAGCAACAGCAGGTGCAGGAGCAGCGCCGTCGCATTAATGCGATGTTGCAGGATTACGAGTTGCAGCGTCGTCTGCACTCTGAACAGCTTCAGTTTGAGCAGGCCCAAACCCAGCAAGCTGCTGTGCAGGTGCCCGGAAACCAAACTTTAGGAACGCAATCGCAGTAATGAAGCAACTTTGGTTCGCCATGTCTCTGATGGCGGGTAGCCTGTTCTTCTCTGCCAACGCCTCGGCTGATGTTTCATCCGGGGCGTTGTTGCAGCAAATGAATCTGGCCAGCCAGTCACTCAATTACGAGTTGGCATTTATCAGCATTAATAAGCAGGGCGTCGAGTCGTTACGCTATCGTCATGCCCGTCTTGATAATCAGCCACTCGCCCAGCTTTTACAGATGGATGGTCCGCGTCGGGAAGTTGTCCAGCGAGGCAACGAAATCAGCTATTTCGAGCCCGGCCTGGAGCCTTTCACGCTCAATGGCGACTATATCGTTGATTCTCTGCCGTCACTCATCTATACCGACTTCAAGCGGCTGGCCCCTTACTACGATTTTATTTCGGTAGGGCGTACGCGCATCGCAGACAGACTGTGTGAAGTGATCCGCGTGGTTGCTCGCGATGGCACGCGCTACAGCTATATCGTCTGGATTGATGCGGAAACCAAGCTGCCGATGCGTGTGGACCTGCTTGACCGCGACGGTGAAACGCTTGAACAGTTCCGCGTGATCTCCTTCAGCGTGAACAATCAGGTTGGCAACAGCATGCAGAATCTGGCCAAAGCCAGCCTGCCGCCGCTGCTTTCTGTTCCGGCAGGGGATTCCGTTAACTTCAACTGGGTTCCTTCCTGGATCCCGCAAGGCTTTAGCGAAGTGTCCAGTAGCCGTCGTCAGTTGCCAACTATTGACACGCCCGTTGAGTCGCGCCTCTATTCCGACGGTTTGTTCAGTTTCTCGGTGAATATCAACCGCGCAACGGCAAACAGCGCTGAGCAAATGCTTCGTACCGGACGTCGCACGGTGAGCACCACGGTACGTGATAACGCAGAGATCACGATTGTGGGTGAATTACCTCCGCAGACGGCGAAGCGCATTTCAGACAGCATTAAATTCAGGGCCGCGCAATGATTAAAGAGTGGGCAACCGTCGTCTCGTGGCAAAATGGCGTTGCGCGCGTCAGTTGCGATGTCAAAGCCTCATGCAATAGCTGCGCATCCCGTGCCGGGTGCGGCAGCCGCGTGCTGAACAAGCTTGGGCCGCAAACGTCGCATACTATCTCTGTGCCAAGTGAACAGCCGCTGGTGGCGGGGCAGAAGGTTGAACTGGGGATTGCGGAAGGCAGTCTGCTCGGTTCCGCGATGCTGGTCTATCTCTCTCCGTTGGTCGGGTTATTTATCATGGGCGGCCTTTTCCAGACCCTATTTGGTACCGATGTGGCCGCCATGTGTGGTGCCGCGTTGGGGGGCATCGGGGGATTCTGGCTTGCTAAAGGTCTCTCACCGAAGCTTGCCGCGCGCGAAGAGTGGCAGCCTGTCATTCTCAGCGTTGGGTTGGCACCAGACCAGCTTCGTGTCGAGACGCTCTCTTCTGAGGCCCGATGATCCATCGGGCTTTATCAATTTTTACGTCCTAATACAGAAAACGCCCTTTCTTCACGCTATACCTGTCTCTAAGTGCATTTCCAGGTAGCGAGGATGTAGTGTAGAATGCTGCGTTTTCGCACTGAAAAACGTCAGGCTAAGAACAGCGGCCTCCAGGAATTCGTAAGGCATAATTATTTAACTATATGAAGAACATACGTAACTTTTCGATCATTGCTCACATCGATAATTGATACCCCGCCAGCCTCCGCAAACCTCCGACACAAACGCCTCAAGATCCCCATAAAATAAGCCTTTCCAAAAATTATACTGTTTGCATGTACAGTCAACCTACGACATCATAAGTCATGGTTTTTGTGTCCACCAGCGCGTCCATATCCTATGATGGACACATAACCTCCCGTTCTGATGGACACACGCAGGGACAAATCATGGCTATTTCAGATAGTTATCTAAAGTCGTGCCTTGGGCGCGAACGAGACAAAGTTGAAGAAAAGGCAGACCGGGATGGTCTGTGGGTACGCATCTCCAAAAAGGGGGCCGTTACTTTTTTCTACCGATTCCGCTTCCTGGGCAAACAGGACAAGATGACGATCGGCAGCTATCCGGAGTTCGGATTAAAAGCCGCGCGCGATGAAGTCGCTAAGTGGGCGGCTATTCTTGCCCGTGGCGAAAACCCACGGATCAGGCAAAGCCTCGATAAAGCCAAGATTAATAGCCAGTACACCTTCGAAGAGCTGTTTCGAGAATGGCACTCTATGGTGTGCGTTCAGAAAGAAACGGCAGGGCAGATCTTACGTACGTTCGAACTGCACGTTTTCCCCAAACTCGGAAAATATCCTGCACATCAGCTCACGCTGCACAACTGGCTCACTGTCCTCGACCGATTGGCTCAGGGTTACAGCGAGATCACCAGGCGCGTAATCAGCAACGGCCGACAGTGTTATTCCTGGGCGGTAAAACGGCAGCTGCTGGAAGTTAACCCGCTGTCAGAAATGTCTGGGCGTGATTTCGGCATCCAGAAACAAATGGGCGAGCGAACACTGGACCGCAAAGAGCTGACGATTGTCTGGCGTGCGATTGAGGATTCCCGCCTTATTGAGCGAAACAAGATCCTTTATAAATTGTCACTTCTGTGGGCGTGCAGGGTCGGCGAACTCCGGCAGGCTGAAGTCGCACACTTTGATTTTGAAGAAGGGATCTGGACTGTTCCATGGGAAAACCACAAGACAGGGCGGAAGACAAAGAAACCGATAATTCGACCTATTATCCCGGAAATGCTCCCGCTGATAAAACGGGCCATTGAGCTGGCGCCTGGACGCTTTGTTTTTTCAAAATATGAAGAAAAGCCGATGAGTGAAGGCTTTCATATGAGCATCAGCAGCAACCTGGTTAAGTTCATGCTCAAGGCTTATAACGAGCAGGTCCCACACTTTACTATTCATGACCTACGCCGAACTGCGCGCACGAATTTCTCAGAGCTAACCGAGCCGCATATCGCCGAGATAATGCTCGGGCACAAACTGCCTGGTGTGTGGTCGGTGTACGACAAGCACACCTATGTTGAGGAAATGAGAGTGGCATATGGTAAGTGGTGGGCCCGACTTATGAGCATCGTCGAGCCCGACATTCTGGAGTTCACGCAGCGTCAGGTCGGGTGAGACGGCCTTTATCATCACGGGTTAGGTTCAGGTGAGACATCGGCTTGCGGGTAGCCCTGGACATCTCTTTTATCTGCCAGGCGGTGACTTTGGTTTTTAACCATTTGTTGGGGCCGCCCATATAGGCGCAATCCGGCTCAGGGAAAGGGTTCTCGTTTGGGGCTCTTTTCCTGTAGCGTTCGAGCGTACGCGGGGAAATACACAACTGGCCGCAGATATCTTTGGTGCTCATCAGCTCAAATTTATTCGTTGCTTTGCTCATCTTCGTTCTCCAAGGGCCCCATTTGGGGCCGTTTGATAATGCTTTATCAGGACACTTGACCGGGAAGATTGCGCAGCCTGCGCGCACCGTTCATGGCTGTCGCAACGTAGCTGGCCCGGAGGTTAACAACTTCCACGGTGACCTTAATTCCATCCACCACCACGGTGTAGGTGGTCTTGGTCTTCTGCTTTCCGAATTCACCGTAAATTTCCACATGCTTCGCCAGTGCTGCCTCACATGCCCGGCGTGCCAGTGGCGATTGTTTGCTCCGGTTAATCAGTTGCATGATCCCCCCACTCAATAACAGGTATTGCCAGGTCTATTGACCATGAGATGAGCTCACGTTCTTCGGGATTTTTGCATTCCCCGTAGACGTAATATCTGGCACCAGCACGACCTTTTGCCGGGTCGAGAATTTCAACCATGGGTCCTTCTTTTACCGCGGCCAGAATCTGATGCTGTCCGCCGACGATATTCAGGGACGGAACTGTGAGGAAATAAATAAAACCGGGTAGCAATTCGGCCTTCTTTGGATGCCCATAAAAGTAGGGTATGCGGTAATGGTCCATCGCATCATCGAGCCACGCTTCTCTGCTGTGAAATTTCTCATGCCATAGCGTGACGACATCAGTTACTGGTTGGCTTGATATCATTGCTACGCAAGCAGACATGCAGCTATTGTGGGTTGGCTGTTGCTGGTGCTGAAGGCTCATGCTGCGCGCTCCTCAATCCGTTTAAACTCGATCACCCAGACCCATGGGTTAGCGCGCCAGCTGTCAGAGCCGTAGATAGACCGCCATAACGCTGCGTAAGCCTCTTTAACGTCACGGGCCGAGGAGCCAGAAATTCCCTCCGAACGTGCGTCTTCCTCACTGATATCGTTCAGCTGCTCGACCCGTACATCGGTGATCTCCAGCAGAATACGGCTGGCCCAGCGCGGCATGTGGATGCTGGGTGTCCAGCGGACATCCTCAGCCGGCGGCACGTTCTCGTAATGAGTTGGAACATGCGCAGGGTAATTCGCGCGATAAAGTTTCAGATCCGGCGCGCTGGCTCCAGCCTCTGCCCACGTCTCCCGCACCAAGATGCGGTCGCCGACGTCACCGAACGGGCAGGTATAACCTTCATTCTCATCAGCAACGCCAAATACATCTTTCTTAGCAGGCTGCAGGTATCCGTTTTTATCGACCACGCCAGGCGTGTACCAGTGTGCGTTTAAATCCAGATCGTAACCGTTATGCGTTGGGTGGAAGCCATCAGACGGCTGAACTTTCATGACCCGCCGCGTCTGCGTCTTCCGCCCGTCGAGGATGGCGCGCACCATCTCGCAGTTGAATATCATTCCGCGCTCTTTCATGACCTCACCCAGCCTTTACCTTTCACGTTACGTATAGCCCCGATTTTACGTAATGCCTGTAAGCGATTATCGACGAAGCGGAATGGATATGATTTCCCTTCTGCAGCCGCAAGACGCTCTGATTCAGTAGCCACATCTCGGACGTAAATCTTATGGAAAGGCGTGGGATGCCCTCCGATTTTGTTCATGATGAGCCTGTCTAGTTCGTCGTATTTGCTCATAATCAGTGCTCCCGGAACTGTCGGTTAATACGGTTGAAGGTGAACGACAGCAATAAAAAAGGCCGCTTTAGCGACCTGGTGAATTTGGCTTTCATGCTGCACCGCATTCATTCTTCTCGGCTTCGACCGCCATATTTTCAAGCCGTCGCGATAACTCGGCGGCCAGCGTCTGGAACTCTTCCTCGGTAGCCACCGGGATCGGCACAAAGCGAATCCCGATGTGTGCGAGGTTGTTGGCGATTTCGAGGCTCTTCCTCAAATCAACGGGTGAGGCTCTGTTCATGCGGCGCGCTCCTCTTCCTGGAAGATAATTTCCATTTCCAGCTTCTCGGCCAGGGCATTCTCCGCTCGGGCACCAGCGGAGTGCTCCCAGCCTTCAAGCATGTAGATAGCATCAGCACAGCGAAGCATTGCCAGGCAGATGTCCATGTACTCGGCCTGGGTTAATCCATCTGGTAGACGGGCGGGATTCAGAACAATATGGCCTCTCGACCAGAGATGAAAATGCGCATGGTTAAAAGCGGCACGGTTAAAATTAGGTAGGCCGCTCATCGGTCCGGCAATATAAACTTTCACGATTCCACTCCGAAGCGGCGATTAAGCCGCCCTGTGTATACGACGAACTCCAGGAGGCTAACTCCCAGAGCTTCTATTTTCTTGTGATGCTTGTTGATGATGGGAGGAACCGTTTCGTTCCAGTTTGGCTTAGGCTTCTTGCGCATGGCCTGCTGGATTTCCTCGGTGCATCGGCGGCAGGCTGCGCGAATGGCGTTGTCTGTTTCTGGCGTCATGCGGCCTCCCGGCGGGCGAGAAGTTTCGCCCCGAAAGCCATCAGCTCGTCCCGGTCCACAGTTGCGAAGTGGCAGTGTGTGCGCGGGTACGGTCGCCAGATGATGAGCATACTGCCTTTATTATTTCCGCTGACTGGCTTACCGGTGACTGGGTTTATAAATGCCAGCCGCCCGGCGGTGATGAAGCGCACCTCGCTGGCGGTCTGGATAGCCTCTTTGAACCAGCCAACTGAAGTGTCTGCCGGTACCAGCATGACCGTCCCGATCTGATTGGCGCTCTCGGCAGCGGCCTTCTTAACGAACGGCGTGATGTCGCTGTATGGCGGATTCAGCCAGACGTAGCCGGGTACGTTCAGGTAATCAGTCCAGGGCGTTTCCAGCGTGTTCTGCTCGGCGGTGATGAACTTCCGGCACAGTGCGTTATGCGGCGCTGCGGCGGCATCCAGTTGGAAGCAAAACTCAGCATCAAGGGAAGCGAAAAGGGCTGGCGGAGTGCGCCATAGGTCGCGCTGGTCGAGCGGTGTTTTACTTCCGCCGTAATCACCGTTCAGCTTCTCGGCTGGCAGCGCTGCGGCGATGCGCTCTCCGATCCAGCGCATAACCGGTACTGCCATGCTATTGCCGATAGCTTTGTAGCGCGGCCCGTCCGGGCATTCAGCGGCATCCTTTCCGCGCCATCCGATCAGTGTGTGATTGTCCGTAAAACCCTGAAGGCGCTCGCACTCAATCGGAGTAAGGCGTCTAACCTGAGGTCCAAACACAACGTGCGGATCCTGGTCGCTTCTTCCTCGACCATGATCAGCTTTAAGTGTTGGAAATATTTGATCGCTTGGCGCTGGTCCTGCTCCTCGTGAAAGGTTTCCTGGCTGGAAAGCTATCGCTGGAGGTTGCCCGCTATTTGCATGGCTGGTGTTGTGGTTCCCGGCCCGTAATGTTGGCGCCATATCAACAGTGGCATCCGCGCCGTTGTCTTTGTAGCTGAAAGCAATGCAGGCATTTTCTTGACCATTGTTGCGTCCGAGTGTGTGTGCCAGTTCGCAATTGGTATCTGGATCCTGCGTGCCGTGCACTGCGAAGGTTTCCACTTCAAAGTCTATTCTCTGTCCTTTCGCAGTCAGGCAGGCGGCAACATCGATGTTTCCACTGGTATTTCCACCGCCGAAAGCCACAACTGGAACACCTCTCCCGGTTCCGTCCTCACTACCATCAAATCCTTCGCCCTTTAATGTGTGGCTAACGTCACCATTAGCGCACTGAGCTATCAGGTGTCCTGCTTGAGCCTGATTGTCGTCAGCGCCACACGTTCCAACACCTCTTGCAGTAAGTGCGGCAACTTCCTTTTGCATTTCTCGGCGCGGCGCAGAATCCCGGCGCACGCTGTCGAGCTCAAAAAGTACCGCTGCGGGATCGAATCCTTTTCGAGCACTTGCCACAACGAACACACGGCGGCGTCGTTGGGCCACTCCGAAAAATTGAGCATCAAGGACGCGCCAGGCGATAACCCTTTCTGGTCCAGACACACAACCTGCGTGCGTCCATTTTCCCCCTGCTGGCTGCAACTCACTGCTTTCTCCGGCAAGTCCTGCCAGAAAGCACCCGAAGGCATTGTCTTTGCTGCTGAGCACGCCGGGGACGTTTTCCCAGACGATGATTGCTTCTGGCTCACCGCGTTCGCGGCGCTTTGCGTCGATTGCATTGGCTAATTCCACGTAAGAGAGGGTTAACTGGCCTCGGTCGTCAGACAGGCCTTCACGTAAGCCGGCGATGCTGAATGCCTGACAAGGCGTGCCGCCGACCAGAACATCAGGAGCTTCAACTTCACCAGCGCGCACCCCGTCCGCGATTTTGGTCATGTCGCCGAGATTGGTTACTTCCGGCCAGTGATGGGCGAGGACTGCAGAGGGGAAGGGTTCGATTTCAGAGAACCAGGCAGGTTCCCAGCCGAGAGGCTCCCACGCTTTACTGGCAGCTTCGATGCCGCTGCACACGCTTCCGTATTTCATGATGTACGCTCCGGATCGTTAACATCCCAGCCATTACGCTCAATATTGGTTTGCAGCCGCTTATCTCCTACCTCTTCAATGCTGCGACCGGTAATCTCCGAGACTTCGGCGTTTGAGTGTCGCCACAGCAGCGCCAGCTCTTCGGTAGCCCATTCAGGCATGACTTTTCCTCCTGACGATCGGGCAAGTGAGTTGCGCTTGCTGCGCACGGAGTGGATAGAGCGGCCGGTTGCCGTGGCGATTTCCTCGGGAGTGAACCGGCCAAACAGAAACAACTCTGCTTTGGTCCACTTCCTGAGGTTGGGGTTGGCTGGGAATTTCACATCGAGGCGCGCGGCCTGGGTGTAAACGGCGCGCTCTGTTCTTTCCAGTTTTTCGGCAATCAATGAGAGTGGCATCTGTCCTGCAACTTCATGCAGGAACAGGTTTTCCCACGGTTGCCAGTGATTTGCTCCCATGGTTACCTCCATTGCTCGCCAAACGTGAAGCCGATCTCTGCCAGCGCCTCGTCCATCTTCTCGATGAACTCCGGCACCATTTCGTTGAAATCGGACATGTACTGAGGATCCCGCTCAACGACGACATGATGAATGCCTTCGCGTTTCATGCGCGGGTCGTAGTTGGCAAAGAACCAGGCGTCTTTTCCGGTAACCCACATGCTGTACTGCACTTGGGCCATGTAGGCGGACTTGATGGCTTCGAAACCGCCAAGACGGAATTTCATAAAGTCGCGGGAGGTGAACGGGCATTTCAATTCGAGGCCGAAATCGTTACTGCAAAGGCCGTCAGGGGAGCACGCAGTGCGCATGCTCTCGTCACGGAACAGGATCGGAGACTCCGTGACTTTCACGTCGGTGGTGAACTCGAAGAGGGTGCGGGCGTCTTCCTCGTACTGCTTTCCCCAGGCCAGCGCCTTCGCGTTAACCTCTGGTGCGACGCCAGTACATACCTCAGCGAGCAGCGTGTGGAAGTAGGACATTTTCATGTCTGTCCACTTCTTCCCTGATCTTGGCTTGGCGATGACGTTGTGCACTTCAGAGGCGGTGATAACGCCGAGGCGCAGCCGGTGCCACGCCTCATCGCCCTGTTGGATAGTGGTTACGTCAATGCCGGTCCGAGCCAGGATAATTTCGGGTGTCATGCTGCCGCCTTAGCTTTTTTCTGAAGGAAGTTGAACCCTTTCTGTGCCTCTTCTTCAGTGAGGTCGGACGCCTCAAGAATTGGCCGTTTGAAGATGTCGCTGCACACTGGGAGGAAGTCTTTCTCCCAGTCTTTATCCAGGGTCGTTAAGAGATCGGTGATAGCCTGAAGTGTTTCTTCACTTGCAGCTGGTGGAAGCGCTTCTGTGATGCTGCGCGGCGTGACGTCACGGATATCAACGTCCAGTGATTTGCCTTCCATTTCTTCGGCGGTAGGCTGCTGTCCGATCTCGGGCCAGGCCTTACGCAACGCCTGGGCTTCTGCGCATTTCGCCAGCTGTCCGTATGGGCGCTTTTTCCACATCGCGTTCGGCGCCGTGGTGTCGCGGCCACCGGTTGCGTAGTTTTCAATCCAGTATTCTTTGGCGCTGAACTCGACGATTTCGCCGCTGGGCATGCGCTTGTAGACGGTGTATTTGCACCACTGAGGGAAAGTTACTTCGACACCAGAGAGCGTCTGAGTCGTGTCTGGCCCGAACTCTGGTTCGCGGGCACCGGCATAATCGCCGGAGCGGTCCGCCTGAATTCGGTAAAGCCCAATGCCCGGCATGACCACGTCGCGCCATTCGCTTTTGCCCGTTCTTGAGTCTTTGACGCTCATCGGCACGAGGTGAACAGGCTTCAACAACGGATCCAGCTGGCGGGCACGGCAGTAATCGAGCGCCATCATTACCGATTCGTCTTTGGCGCCTGGATAGATGCTGTTCTTCAGCGCGCTCCAGGTAGCGACGTCGATACCTTTTTCCGCCAGCGCGCTCGCTGTGATTGTTAATTCGTTTGCCATCGTTAATCCCCTCAAAAATTAAAACGGGCAGCCGGTACGGTGTTCCCAGTCGTATTCCGCCTGGGCGTAAGCAACTGCCGAAATGAAATCGTTGTAGGCCTCGCCAGCTTTATCGCTGCGAAGTCCTTCGTATGGGCTGGAGTCAATCGGGATCGTGAAGTGGAAGAGGCCGGACGGCTCATTTGGCATCATGTCGATGATTTGCTGTGCCCTGTCGTCGATCCATTTCTCTTTCTCGTCGGTGAGCTGCTGCTCAACCCAACGCCGATCTTCGATGCGGTCGTAAGTGAGGTATGCGTTCATGGTTGCCTCAGTAATGAATTTTCGCGCAGGGGATCAGGTCATCTTTTAGAGCGGTAAGAACTTCGATAGCCTGTTCGCGGGTTAAGCTGGTGTTGCTGGTGAGCGCGTTAACGATGTTGGTGCCGACCGTTTTGCGGTGCTTCACGTCGGCTTCACGTTTTGCCTGCTCATCGGCAATCCTCTTCTCTTCGGCCAGACGCTTCTCTTCTGCCTGCCTTGCCTTAAGGCGCTCAGCTTCCACTGCCGCGGCTTTTTCGCGCTCCGCCCGGGCTTCTGCTTCCTGCTTCTCGCGTGCCGCACGCTGTTCAGCCTCGATGCGCTGGCGTTCAGCCAGCTCTGCACGTGCTTTCTCTTCAGCTTCACGGCGCGCTGCGGCTTCAATCTCCGCTTTGTGCTTCGCTTCGGCATCTCGGAGGGCTTGTTCTGCCGCTTCCTGCTTCAGTCGTTCGTCACGTTCACGCTGAGCCTGTTCCGCCTGGCGGCGCTGCTCTTCGCGGTCACGGTCGAAATCCTTGTTCATAAGTAGAGCCATTTCGTGGTCCGCTTCGAACTTGGCAGCCAGCTCCTGATCGAACCTGATGTTCATCTCCAGCGCTTCGGCGTGCATCGCGTTCATGGCTTCTTCAGCCTTAATGCGTTCCTGCTCGGCTTCCCATTCGGTGAGTGGACGGCGGGTCGCATCGCGCAGCTCGTCGCAGGCATCAACGAATCGCTTAATTTCGGCCTCAGCCGGACGCACAGCCTCTTTAAGGCGCCTCAGGTACTCTCTGCCCGGCTTTTCAATTGCCGTCTTACTGCGTGATACCTGCGCCGCCAGAGAGGCGACACGGTCACGGCCTTTCTTCGTGGACAGGTCCGGTACTTCGTTTACAGCCTGGCGGATTTGCTCGAGATAAGCGTCAAGGCCGCCGGCTACGTAAAGCACTGGCGCCTGCTCAGGCTTGATTTCGATGACTGTTAAGTCCGTTACTTCGCTCATGGTTTCTCCTGAAATTTGGATGTGCAGATCCCGCCCGCGTAATGCCAGGCCGATCGGTTGAATAGGGGGGTTAGGCTGTTTTTCTATGCCACGGATAACCGATGGCAACCTTCATTTCGTCGTAGGCTGCCATCCACATGGCGCCATCACCGATAAACAGGGCAATGGCTGCTTTACTCTGCGCGGCGCGCAGAAGGTGATGATTGATCATGCCTTCACCTCAACCTGTTTCAGGAGGCCAGCGAAATGCATTTGCCAGCGGTTCATCGTCAGCTTTTCGCGAGGGTTCGATACCGAAGTCAGTTGCCACTCGTTATCGTTGAGCTTTTTGGCGGTGTACTGCTTGCCGTTGTGGGTGACTGTCATGATTCCTCCCGGGCTTTGGAGTTTGCCGCGTTGATGGCGTCAATGTTCATCAGGCAGTAGATAGCGCACTCAGCGTCGTAATCACTCAACCCGCCGCTTGCCAGCTTATTAAGTGCGGTGCCAGTTAAGCCGATCTTGAAGCAGATAGAACCGTGTTTAGGTCCATATCCATAGCGATGGTCTTCACGCTGATCGCTCCATTGGGCGTAGTTTTTTGTGCCAAAATAACGCTCGCTCAGGCGAGTGAACCCCGACGCAATGTCGTTAATCGCGTCTTCAACACACCCGCGTCGCTCCGCGCTTTGTTTCGGGTCTCCGAAGTTAATGATCGTCATGCCATGCCGAACCATATCAACCGTTAGACCTTTATTGGCCAGGTTTATACCTTCAGACACGACAATCAACTCCTTGACGATGCGTGAGGTGTCATCAGCAAACTTCGCCTTCAACTGAGCCAGCTCAGCTTCAATTGCCATTTTCTGTTTGGTCAATTCGATAAGAGTCATAATCATCTCCGCGCTTAAGGCCGCGCCGCCGAACGTTAAACAAGACTTCTGCGCTAATGGGCGGTGGATGGCCGCCGGTTGTCATAACTAAGCAACCTCTGTGAAGTTGCTGAGGTATGCCCGATAAAAAACCCGCCGGAGCGGGTCAATCGTTTGTTACTGTGTAACCTTCGTTTTCAAGCCAGCGAACCACATCAGATTCATCCATTGCATCAAGAAGTGATTCCGCCGTGTACTCAGAAATAATTTCTTCAGGCTTAACACATTCAACTAACTCGATACTGTCGATATCGATTTCCATATGCCTATTCCATCCGTCGCCGTATGGGTTAATAGAGTTAATTTGCTTAACTTTTAACGTCGCATCTATTGCCATCGCCTTACCCTCTGTCGTTACCCGCTGATGCGGGAGAAATGCTTTATCTATCAGCTGCTACAACTCATCACGAATCTGTGAGAGTGTGCTGATCGCCTGGTAATGACCGCGACGCTGCTCTTCTGTTTTGAACGCACGCATATCGTCTTTTATCGATGCGATTGCCTTATTCAGGACTTCCACTTGCGCTTCTTTAATCGCCTGTTTGCGTGGCTTCTGACGCTTCTTAGGAAGGTCTCTTAAACACGCCGGAATGTATGTCTGAGTCATAAAAAATCCTCTTGTGATTCAGCACAGCCCACTCAGCTTCGAATGGACTGGAATAAATCTTTTTTCGCTTTGCCATAATTGCCGCTCTCCCTGAGCCCGCCTATGGTCCGACGCATGGTTTACTGTCGCGCCGTTCGACTGACCGAATCTCCACTTCGCCGCTGGCTAACTTCGCTCAGCTGTCGATGTTTCGTTTCGATGGATTAAAGATAACCTTAGTTATGAGTGATGGCAATAACCTAATTTATAATATCAATCACATAAGTTATAAATTAATGATAACTAAATGAATTTATTTTTGTAAATCATGAGTGCTATGCTTAAAAAAACAGCAGGAGGGATGTGCATGGTTCTGGATGAAGAGCGTATAAGCATGAAAATTCAGGCGATGGGGCGGGCGGTGATGGAATTGTCACTGGCTGAATTACCCATGACCCAGCAAAACATCATCGACAAGCTGAAGCAGTACCGGAAGGAAACAGGAAACGTGACAGGGAAGGAGGTGAACAGGGATGCTGCGGAGATAGTCAGGAAAGGGCAATAAAAAAGCCCGCACGGGCGGGCAGGTAGTGTTGCGATAGTTATTGTTATCAGCTTCAGGCTGAATAGTTATCGGCAGAATGGCGGATAGCTTTATGGGTGGGCAATAAAAAACCCGGCGCGGTGGCCGGGTGAGATATTAAAGAACCGATTTAACAAGATGGTTTTTACGGTACAGACCTATGCGATCATTGTGAATCTCAGTAGTCTCCACTAAAAGAGAAACAATCTGTCCGACTTTGTGTTTTTTTTGTATTAAATCTAGCATTTCAATCGGATAGGAAGCCTTTAAATGTTCACCACCAACATCAAGCTCCAGCTTCCCATATTTGGATAGAACGACCAGTTCGCCTGTAACCGTTTCAGTAATGGGAGGGGATGAAATGGTTGATGTAAGTCTACTCACCAAGTACTTAATTTTATTGGAGTCAATAGTTGCCACCTTGGTGCCATTACTAAATGGACCGGTCCAACTTGCATCAAATGTTAAGTTGTGTTTATCACATTCCTCTACGATTCTCTTAAGGCTTACAGTGGAATTGTATCCTATTTCAGCGACGTGATTCATGAAGTTGTTGTCGTCATCGCTTAACAACAAATCGAATATTCCTTTTACAGCCTTGCTGGGTACTGTTTCTACTAATTCTGCTATTCCTGTATAGAAGGTGACGCCCAATTTTGTAGACCCAGGGGATAAATCAGCCAGCCTGAGGTTTAAGGAGCTTTTCACGTCGTAGGGAACTTTTTTTGAGTCCTTGCCTGAGGCAATTTTGTGTGTTGCTCTTTGTATTAGCGCTGCAAGATTTGTTGAAATAGCCCCAAGCAGCTCTAAAGGAATAGAGCCAAAGTCAACCTCAGAGCCTTTCAGCCGCAGCTCAAAAAAATCGATAAGTGGGTGCCGACTATCTTGCTTTAATTTTTCGGCCTTCAAATCGCTCAGATGAGAATCCATGGAGCGATAAAGAAGCATGTCAGCAAAGGACCTGGTTTTGTTTTGCTTCATTGCATCGACTTCTTTTTGAATGAAATCAATGCGTTTATCGCAATTTTTAAACATTGATTTATCATTCATAAAAAAATCCTCACTAACCCTTTCGGGTTTTCACTGCGATCAAAACCAAACCAACCGCGCCAGTAGCTACGCCAGTACTCATAATCATAGTTAGGGTCATCTAAATTCTTCATGAGTAGTAGGACATCAATTTTGTAGTTTTGTTTGATGTAGTTTCGGTCAAGCAAATTATCGACGCGGCCCCGAAGCATGACAGGTATTGAGTTTATCTTGCTATAGTCACATACCAACAAAATATCAATATCATCAGGCTCTGGTTTAGACGTGGTGTATGAACCATCAACCCATATTTCTGTAAAACAGCCATATTGAGCAGAAAATTCTCGAATAGATTCGAGTATCTGTATAAAATTACAGTATAGCATGCCTCGCCTGGATGATGAAGGAAAGCAATCGACACAATACGATTTTAATCCAGCTTCATCCATGTCATGGAACCCTGGCTCAAACAGGGGTGGGTAATTAATTTTATCCATAAAAAACCTTGCTATACATTTGTTTTTTTTATTAAAAATCTAACCACCGAAATGGTGACGGCAAGATGTTACATGGGGTTACAATCAGCCAATACACCGCATTAAATAATTTTTTCACCAGCTATACGCCGACCAAAACACCTTGCCGAAGCCCAAGCTGTCAAAGCTTGTTGTAAGCTATCGACTCATGGATCAGCGCTTTTCCCATGATATAGAGCTGGTCCTGATTCTCTTCTGTTACATACCAGTCTTTGTAAGCCGGGTTGTCTGAAAGCACGGCTAATTGAAGACCCTGCATTTGCAGGCGCTTGACATGGAAGTGCTGCCCGAAGACAAATGCGTATACTCCGTCAACCTTGAAGTTCCTCACCGAAACGTCAAAGAACAGGCGATCTCCCGACTGAATTGTTGGGCACATGCTGTCACCGTCTACGGTCATCACCTTCACATCATTTTGAGTGCGGTTCCCGAAAAGAGATCTGGCATGCTCAGTTGTGAACTCAATAGCATGCAGGACCTCAACAAATTCAGAAATCATAAAAGACCCCGGACCAGCGCTTACTTTCAGGTCTAAAACATCAACCCGAAAGACATCAATTGTTTCCGAGACAGGTTGGGCCGCCGATGGCACATTACCATCAATCCGCATTTCCCCCACTCCAGAACTAAGCCATTCCGGCCTTACACCCAGAGCATGAGCTAGCTCGACCATCTTACGGCTGCCGCTCGTTTTACCTGACGTCATCTTTTGAATTGCAGGCTGGGATATACCGACTTTATCAGCCAACTGTCCTTGAGATATGTCAGCGGCCGACATAGCCGCGTTCAGTCGTTCTGCAAATGTTTTCATCTTATCAATATATAACCGAGGTTATGTAGAGTAAAATAACAAAGGTTATGGACAATACCCATAACTTGGGTTATCTTTTCATTAATCCAGTAATCGGATAGGTAAAATCCATGAACAAAGTTATTCAACGAGCTTTAGAAATCGTTGGCAGCCAGAAGCGACTCGCAGATATTTGCGGCGTTAGCCAGCCAGCGGTTCACAAGTGGCTTAACGGTGGTTCCGTATCTCCGGAAAAAGTAACAGCCATCGTAAACGCTACTGGTGGCGAGATTAAGGCACACGAAATTCGACCTGATCTTCCCGACCTGTTTCCACACCCAGAGAACCATGCCGCTTAACGGCGGCCCTAACCACGAAAGGGAAAGCAATGCATTCACTTACGTATCACGAGAATAACGGATTCACTGCGAATCCGATGATTTCGATAAATCAAAGCGTTCCGCGCAATAACAGTAAGCTGACCAGGATCCGCGAAGCTGTTCGCGCCTGGCAGAAGGCAACGCCCGGACAGGCTCAGGTTCACATTTCGCAACTGGTAGCAAAGGAGTGGCTGGCGCGCGGCGGTCGTGGATTGCTGCTGGCCGGTTCTGAGCACAACACCAAGCAGAACTTCTTCCGGATGATTAACGACCCGGGACCTAAGAACGATAAAGGCCTGGTGCTACTGATCCCCGTCATTGTTGATGTGATGGCTCGGGATAACGAGAAAGTGGCGAGAGAGTTCGGTCTTGTCGCAAAGACTGAGGCCGAACTGATAGCCGAGGCCATGAAAGAGTGCACTGAAGCGCATCAGGCGAAGTTACTTGGTCAGCCGATACAACGCCTTGAGAAAGAGGTGAGAGAAGCTGCTGAAGCACTGCTGCGCTTCCTGCCAACTGAATCAATCGCTGCGGTGGTGACAAGTCTGGCCGCTATGGCGCCGGGAGTTATGTGATGGGAAGTATCAAAAATGGCGAAAGCCAGTCTGCGTCAACAGAACTGGCCTTCAGATGCAAATCGTGTGCACTCATTGCAGGAGGAATAATGGCAAAAAATCCACGCTATTACCATACCGCTGTACATAAAAACATAACCCGCGACCGCTTCATCCGCTCGGTTAATCCGATTGTGGCAGAGAAGATGCGCGCCATCCTGGAAGAACTGAAACGTAAGGAGAGTGGCCGTGGGTAACGTATCCAATTTAGCCGAAGCCAGAGAGGCCAGAAGGCTCCAGAAACCGCGCACGAATGACGGTAAGGGGTTTGCCTTGCTGCACCGTAAAATTATGGATGTGCCGTTCTACAAGGACGCTGAGGCGGCTCATTTATGGGTTCACTTGCTCCCGCGCGCTAATCACGAACAGACACTGGTATCGACTGATGTTGGCGATGTGATCTGCGAGCGCGGCGAGTTCATCACCGGGCGTAACACGCTGGCAATGGAAACGGGTTTGACCGCTGATCGCGTTAAATCACTGCTCCGTAAATTCCAGAATCTGGGCATGATCACCACCAAATCGAACAACCGTTTTACTGTTCTAAAAGTGGTCAAATATGACGAATATCAGTCAAATTTTTGTCCAGCCGATGTCCAGCCAGTGTCCAGCGCAAACGCAGTAGTACCAATGCCTGTGGAGGATGTGTGTCCAGCCGATGTCCAGCCAGTGTCCACAGATAACAATATATTAAATAACTCTCTTACTAACGTAAGAGAGTGTGCATCAGCAGCAGAAAAACCAGAGCAGAAAAAACCTTCTCTCAGCTGTGAGCAGGTAGTCGAGGTTTACCATCGCGTACTGCCTGAAGCCCAGAGCATCAGGATACTGACTGACAAGCGGCGTGCTCTGATCCGCACCTTCTGGCAGAAGGCCGGGAAAGTAACTCAGCAGCTCGACGGCCATAAGTTCACCTTGAGCGACTGGGAATCGTATCTGAGCTACATCGCCACTAACTGCCGCTGGATGCTGGAGAACCGCCCAGACCAGCGCACGGGACGCACATGGCGCCGCAAGGCTCTCGAATACTTCCTGAACGTGGATGTGTATGCCAAGACGCGCGAGGGGGCCTGTGATGACCTCTGAAATCCTGACCGTACCCCACAACGTCGAAGCAGAGCAGAGCGTCATCGGCGGACTCCTGCTGGACGATGACAACAGCGAGCGTGTTCAAAAAGTGCTGGCAATGCTCAAGCCTGAGTCGTTTTACATCCGGGTTCATCAGATCGTCTTTGCTGAATTACGTGACATGTTCCGAGCTAACAAGCCAGTCGATGGGTTGACGCTTTTCGACTCTCTGGAAAGCAAAGGACTTACGGAGCAGATCGGCGGTTTCGCCTACATCGCGCAGATCGCAAAAAACACACCGAGCGCTGCAAACATCGTGGCATACGCTGCATCAGTCCGCGAAGCCGCAATGGAGCGCTATGGCATCAGCCGACTGACCGAAGCTACTGAGCTGCTGTATTCCCGCAACGGCATGAGCGCCACGCAGAAGTACGAGGCCATTCAGGGTATTTTCACCCAGCTCGCAGACCATTCAAAAACCGGTAGTCGCCGTGGGTTGCGGTCGTTCGGCGAGGTTATGGATGACTGGGTAGCAGATCTGGAGAAACGCTTTGACCCTTCAGGCGAACAGCGCGGCATGAGCACCGGTATCCCGTCACTCGACCGACTGCTGGCGCCGAAAGGTCTGGTTAAAGGCTCTCTGTTCGTGATTGGCGCAAGGCCAAAGATGGGCAAGACAACACTATACGGGCAGATGGCGATCAACTGCGCGATTCGTGAGAAAAAGCCAGCGCTGATGTTCAGCCTGGAAATGCCAGGCGACCAGATCCTCGAAAAACTGGTTGGTCAAAAGTCGGGCATTAACCCGAGCATTTTTTACATGCCCGCCACGGATGATGCCGATGACCAGTACCAGGGCGACTACGACGGCGACTTTAAGAAGGCGATCGCAACAGCCGGGCGGCTGAGTGAAATCGACATGCTGTACATCGACGACACTCCTGGCCTGTCACTGGCGCATATCGTTACCGAATGCCGTCGAATTAAGCGCGAGAAAGGCTGCGTAGGCATGATTCTGGTTGACTACCTGACGCTGATGACCGCCGAAAAAGCAGACCGTAATGACCTGGCCTACGGGATGATCACCAAAGGGTTGAAGAACCTCGCCAAAGAGCTTGGCTGCGTCGTCGTGCTGCTGACCCAGCTCAACCGCGAACTGGAGAAGCGAGTGAATAAACGCCCGTTGCCGAGCGATTCCCGCGACACAGGGCAGATTGAGCAGGACTGCGACTACTGGGTTGGTATCCACCGGGAAGGTGCTTTCGATGACAGCGTGCCGCCGGGAGAAACCGAGTTAATCCTGCGACTCAACCGCCACGGCAGTACCGGAACGGTTTATTGCAATCAGATCAACGGGGCAATTTACGACACAGACCAGCAGGCCGCCGCCGCAGAACGCCGCGGGCGTGAGCAGCAGCCGAAAAAGAAAGGGGGATTCTGATGACCATAACAATCCGTGAGCAGGTTCTGGCAGCCCTGCGCAACAACCCAGGGCTGAACAACGCCAAGCTGGCAGCGCTTATAGGCATGGATACCAAAAAGATATCCGGAACGGTGAGCACGCTGCTGGCCGACGGCCTGATCAGTTGCGAAGGCAAATACGGCCAGCGCCTTTACAGCCTGACCAGTTACGGCATGCGCTTCGCCCCTGACACGATACCGGGCATGAAGCAGGGCAAGTCGAAGTTAATTCAGCGGACGGACACAAACGTGATCTGCCAGGAGTGCCGCAACAGCGCGGCGATGAAGCGAGTATTGATGGTTTGGGGGAGGGTAGGGGTATGAAAATCGAAGATATCAAAAACGTTGCGGTGTTCTTCAATTTGAACGGCAAAACGGTGGCTTTGCGCATGGAGCCTGAGCAGAAAAGGATTATCGCATTAATGGCCTTGAATACTGCGGATGGTCGCGCAGAACTGATTGAAGTGCCGCACATGACTTTACCAGCAGATCCAGCCATGCAGGAGGCCGCCCAATGAGCAACATCGACAAACTGAAATCAGCCTCAGCGAAAGCGGTCGATAACTTCGACCCGAATATGTTCGTGGAAACTCGCGATGTTCTGGCGCTGCTGGATGAGCTGGAAGCCAAAGACAAGCAGATTGCAGATTTGAAAGAGGCGTTCAGCATTGCATTGTCTGCTGCTGGCATCGATGTCCCCACCGCAGCCGGTAAAGGGGAGTGAAATGGCTAAATTTACAGACGTACATGACCTGTTAACCGCTTATCAGAAACAGGCTCGGAAGATACCCCCTAAGGGTGTTTATGCCTCAAGGCATCGTCAGGTTGAAGTGCAGGCGGCACACGCACGCAAGTTAATGCGCAAGCGTCGGCGGTCTGTCGGCAAGTCAAATAAGCTTGGCTGTCGTTTTACGGCGGAAATGCGCGTAGCGCTGATTTGCGATATGAATTTCTGGGCGCTGGTTTGCCGCTCCAACCGTCAGAATGTGATTAAGGACTAACCCATGACATTCACCAAAGAACAATTACAGCACATCATTGAAACCGATCACGTCCAGTGTGGTGATGCATCTGCATTGGCACGCATGGCGCTTGCGGGGATGGAAGCGGAGCCTGTTGGTACGTTCAAGAAAGGTCCGTGTGGGTACCACCCATCTTTTCATGAAGATGCCGTACCGCTATACACCGCCCCGCCAGCGCCGGTATCTGTGCCTGATGCGATGGAAATGGATGATGACTTTGACAGCGCGTTTGAACACGGAAAAGCTGTCGGCTGGAACGCCTATCGCGCAGCCATGCTTCAGTCGTTCGGTAATTCCGAACAACTCAACTCTCCGGTGATTCAGGATGGTTGGGTGGCTTGCGTTGAGCGGATGCCTTCCGCAGGAGAAAAAGTGTTGGCGTACCGTCCAGACGCGCCGGAAAGTAATGATCCATTAATCAAGATGGCAACGTACGTTGGCGGGTCAGCACACGGACACGGCTTTGATTGCTACTGCAAGCCAACCCACTGGATGCCGCTGCCAGCAGCACCGCAGCAGGAGGTGAAGTGATGGGCAAGTTAACTTTCGTCATTGAGTTCGAAGACGGCAAGGAGCCGCCAGTACATGCCCATATGGAAGCTTTGGGCGGGAAGGTTGTAGCGGTCGCGTTCCGGGATGCATTGAGCGAGGGTAATCCTACGCAGACGCTCACTACCCATCCTCAGGTGCTTAGTGAGATGCGGTGCTTTATCTGCAATGGTAAGCATCCTATCGGTGTCGCCTGCCCACTCAGTTCGCCATCAGTGGTATCGCATAATGCCTGACCCATTCGACGCATAACAAACAGGCCTCTTCGGAGGCCTTTCTCTTGAGTTGATTTTGTTGAATCAACCGTCCATACTTTCTTTGCTGATGGACTGAACACCCATTGGTGACTTCTGCGCATTTAAGGGGACTTAAATGCGACCACAATCTGAACTCCTCACCTTGTCACAGATGCAGAAATGCACCTGCGATTTTCTTCATTCTGCGTTACCTCTCGGAGGTGGCGTATGAAACAGCCTGTTTTCTACCTCCGCGACGAACGCGTTCGCGATAACCTCATCGACTACATCAGGAAGCTGCCCGTTAACGACGCTCTGCCGCTCGTGGTGAAGTTTTCTGAGGCTGACCGCACTCTCGCCCAAAATGACCTCTTCCACGCTCTCTGTGGCGATACAGCGAAGCAATTGCAATGGGCTGGCAAGTCGCGCGACCTCGCTTCATGGAAAGTCCTGTATGTCTCAGGCCATGCCATTGCCACCGGTAAGCCTGGTGAAGTGGTGCCGGGTCTGGAAGGTGAGTTCTGCGCCATCCGGGAAAGCACTGCGAAGATGGGCATCCGTCGCATGACCAGTCTCATCGAATACAGCCAGGCATTTGCTGTGCAAAACGGCGTGCAACTCCGTGAAGTTCGCTACTCAGGTGATTACTTCGGGAGGGTTGCGTAATGGCTAGCCCTCTCGCACGCGTCATCACAAACGAAATCTTCCGCGTTCCGGCGCGCCGCCAGCGCAAGCCCGCGGTTAAGCCGTCCGACATCCCGACGCTGAAGGACTACACCGCCCGCCTGGTGGATCAGAAATGGCTGCGTCTCGCAGCGAGGAGGAAACGTGCGTAAGCCATCCCGCCGTAAGTGCAAAGTATGCGGTGAATACTTCGTGCCGAAATTCCACGACATCCGGATCCGCTGGTGCAGCCCGGAGCACGGCGCAATCCTCGCGATGGAAGAGCGCGAAAAGGAGAAGGTGAAAGCTGCGGCTAAGCGCATCAAGGAGCAGAAAGAGGCAGAGAAGGCCGGGCGCAAACGCCGCAAGGCCAAGCGCGAGTCACTCAAATCTAAATCTCAGTGGGATAAAGAGGCTCAATCAGCTTTCAATCGCTACATCAGGATCCGCGATGAAGGTAAGCCATGTGTCAGCTGCGGCAATCCACTTATTGGCAAAAGCAATTACCTAACTGGAAGCGCCATTGACGCCAGCCATTACCGTTCGCGTGGTGCGGCCTCACATCTGAAATTCAACACATTCAACGTACATAGTGCCTGCACACGCTGTAATCGCCAGTTGAGCGGCAATGCTGTCGAGTATCGCATCCGTCTTATCGACCGCATTGGCCTGGAACGAGTTGAGCGTCTTGAGTCTAACAACGAGCCGCGCCGGTTCGATATCCCATACCTTCAGCGCATCAAATCCATTTTCACACGCAAAGCCCGCGCGCTGGAAAAACGCCGGTCCCGCCGACAGGAGGCAGCATGAATCATGCCGACTTCCTGAGGTACCAGGCCGAAAGCGTTAAGCGTGCCAACCTGCCGCCAGTAGCAAAGCACAGCCAGACCAAAACCAACCAGCCACAGAAGGAAGCCGCATGAACAGTCAGCAACTGGAATACGTACGTCAGCAGCTCATTGTGGCGACCGCAGATCTGAGCGGGGCGACGAAAGGGCAGTTGGTAGCTTTCGCCGAGAACGCGCAGTTCACCGCGACGGCGCGCAGCCGGGGCCGGAAAAAGGTGTACGACAAGGATAAGCAGCGCATGGTCAACCCGGACGGCCCGCCGATGAGCGGCAGCCAATCCCGCGCCAAAGGTTCATCCATCTCGCTGGTCGGGCCGATTGAGTTCGTGACCGCATCCTGGCGCCGCGCAGTACTGTCTCTGGAAGACCATCAAAAAGCATGGTTGCTCTGGAACTACAGCGAGAACATCCTCTTCGAGTACCAGGTGGCGATCACTCAGTGGGCATGGGCTGAGTTCCGGGAGCACCTCGGCGCGAAGAAGGTGGCCGGCAAGACGATGGAGCGCCTGAAGAAGCTTATCTGGCTGGCGGCGCAGGACGTTAAAGCAGAGCTGGCGGGCAAGGACGTGTATCAGCATCAGGAACTGGCGGCTCTGTGCGGCGTTAAACCTGATAACTGGTGCCATAACTACGCCGACTACTGGCGGGCCATGTGCACCATCTTTAAGCGTCTTGATGGCGATTCTCTTCTATGCACTGTGAGAACACGATCACAACAAAAGTCGACTTTTTCGCAGCAGGGTATTGCAAAAGTCAATTAAATAGCATACATTTCATGTAAATCTGATATCGTCGCCATAGCTTCGTAGGTCGACAAAGAATTAAGAGCCTCGCCATCGTGCGGGGCTTTTTCGTTTCAGGGTCAGAAGCACAGCGGTTGTGCGTTCGGCTGTTAACCGAATGGTCGAAGGTTCGAATCCTTCCTGTCCCGCCAATTCTGCATCTGTCGTAGTTTGGGAATTACGTCTGGCTTCCAACCAGAAGATGCGGGTTCGATCCCCGCCAGATGCTCCAAATTCGCCGGTCTAGTTCAGTGGCAGAACGGCAGCCTTGTAAGCTGCGCGTCAGAGGTTCGATTCCTTTGCCCGGCACCAGAACCCACTACCTGGGACCCTTCGGCCAGAGAGCCGACATTGCCTTACCCTCACATTGCCAGCCTGTCGCTGGCTTTTTTATTCCAGGCCCCGGGAACCATCATCGACACGCCTACTTGTTAAATCGTCCCGAGGGCCTGATCCCTTACTACAAACAGCACCCCGTTTTTCGGAGGTGATATGGCTAAACGTATGCAAGATAAAGAAAGCATTGCCGGAGTGTCATGGCTGATTGTCCTTGCTCTGTCATGCTGGGGCGGCCTGGTCCGATACCTTATTGACGTGAAGCAGAGCAAAGCAACCTGGAGCTGGATCAACGCGCTGGCGCAAATTGCAGTGTCCGGCTTTACCGGTCTCATTGGCGGCCTGATCAGCGTTGAAAGCGGGCTGAGCCTTTACATGATCCTGGTTACGTCTGGCATTAGCGGGGCGATGGGCTCCGTGGCACTGACGTACTTCTGGGAACGCCTGACGGGGATGAAGAATGCAAACCAGTGATAAAGGCATTGCCCTGATCAAGCAGTTCGAAGGCTGCAAGCTCACCGCGTACCAGGACAGCGTCGGAGTGTGGACGATCGGATACGGATGGACTCAGCCTGTCGACGGAAAACCAATCCGCGCCGGGATGACGATTAAGCAGGAAACAGCAGAACGTCTGCTGAAGACCGGGCTGGTCAGCTATGAAAACGATGTGTCCCGCCTGGTTAAAGTCGGCTTGACTCAGGGGCAATTCGACGCCCTGGTGTCGTTCACGTATAACCTCGGATCCAGGTCATTGTCGACATCGACTCTTCTGCGAAAACTCAACGCCGGAGATTACGCTGGCGCTGCCGATGAGTTCCTGCGCTGGAATAAAGCTGGTGGCAAAGTCCTGAACGGGCTGACCCGTCGCCGGGAGGCAGAGCGGGCTCTGTTCCTGTCATGATTGGCGCGCTGGTTAAGCGTTACTGGTTACAGCTGCTGGTGCTGGTGTTAATCGGCGTGCTGGCGCTCCTCGTGAACCACTACCGCGACAACGCCATCACCTACAAAGACCAGCGCGATAAGGCCACCAAGAATCTCAACCTGGCTAACGCCACCATAAAAGACATGCAGACCCGCCAGCGTGATGTCGCTGCGCTGGATGCCAAATACACGAAGGATTTAGCTGATGCGAAAAAGCAGCTTGATGATCTGCAGCGTTGTGTTCGCGATGGCAAGTGTGGGCTGCACGTCAACGCCAGATGTCCCGCGAACGGAGCGACCAGCACCGGCGGCGTGGGCGATGCTTCCGGCCCCCGACTTACTGACTCCGCTGAACGGGATTATTTCACCCTCAGAGAGCGAATCGTCACAGTGACGAAGCAGGTCGGTTATCTGCAGGACTACATCAAAGAGCAGTGTCTTAAGTGATTCGTCACCCAAATAACAGAGCCTGACTTCGGTCGGGCTTTTTTATGCCCGAATTTCACCGCGCACCGCAGCGCATTCAACCCACGTCGAACCATACCCTTTGAAATGAGCCTTTGAGGAAGTCAGTTAGTGCTGGCGAGCCTCGACGGGCTGATTTCCTATGCGGCAAAGGTTCATCTCAAAGAAAGGTACACGCCATGCTGACCTGCCCCCACGATTAGATACAACACTCAGTTAGTAACGTCGGAATCTTCATTC
>NZ_JBMKIF010000033.1:0-41701 GCF_049238025.1 Enterobacter cloacae complex sp. IR5458 | reverse complement strand
GGCTTATGAAGACATTACTAACATCGGGGTGTACTAATCAACGGGGAGCAGGTCAGAGTTTTCGCGTCGCATACAGTACCTACAGAAGGCACATGAACACACTAGTGAAAAAGCTGCTTAAGAACCTTACGGAGCTGTGCATGCCAAAACTCGTCTCCTCAGTGAATTATCCCTGCATACTTCCCTGAAAATGTGCTTTAAGGATCTGCAACTCCAGTGAGCCGTTACTCCCCCCCAATGCATAGTTTTCTTCATCAAACCTGCATGCAACTCTGGCTCTAAAAATCCTTAAATAGTTGTCTGGACTGCCAAAAAAATCGTCTATAACATAGCCAGTTAGACTACATATGGAGATGTAAGCATGAGCACCAGAAGAGAGATAAAGGATGGGGCACTCTTTGACGTTCTTGACAGAGGGATAGTCTACACTGAGGCGTTGGGCTGGCTTGATATGGGGCATGCCCGCGGCAACGACGTGGCGGCGCTCAAACGTCAATTCGTTGAGGGAGAGCGTAGCGGTAAGCCATCTTATTTTGTCATGTATCGGCAAGATATGGGCCTCTTAAAATTCAAATCACGGCTTGGCGTCGGGAAGTTCTCTCACTGGGAAATTAAGCGTGGCCGGAGTACCGAAGACATTAACAGAATCATGCTGGCGATGATGATGAACACCGCATCCAGATTCGAAGGTCTGCAAAGCCTGCGATCGTTCTCCTGGTATACGGACAGCGGCTTTAGCGGTGAGGATTTGGTGTCTGACCTGTTCGGGTTATATTGCGCAATTATTCCTGGCCGGTACGGCTATCGTCTCAAGCCTGTGAGCTATGAATCAGCCGTTCGTCGGTGGGATTACTATGGCGCTATCGGTTCCCATAAAAACCATGGCTTTCGTCCGATTCTCTTTCCTGATCCTGAGGATCAGTGTGTGCGGCATCAGCCTTATACGGTCAATCTTCCGCATTTTATGACCTGGCTTCGGCCGTGGGAAGATTTCACATCCGGAGTGGTTAAGGTCATTACAAACGATGGGACATCGCTCTCATTCATGGGGGCTAAACGATGAAAATCCTTTTAAAAGTCCTGAAGTGGTGTGCACTCTCGGTTGCCACCGTCTTTATCCTAAGATGGCTGTTTGTCTGGTTCGTGGCATCGGGCTCGGATGAAACGACGGTTTACACCGAAAATGACTTTTTCAACTACCACACGCTGACTGACAATGATATTGAAAACGCCCCGCGTATCACGGACGACTACTATTTCGAGGCGCATCCCGGCGATGGTTATGCCCCTTCAAATAGCATCTTCTTTAAAGGGACTACCGATGCGGCACCCTTGCGCGCGTATCTCGAAACGCTGGGATACACCAAGGAAAAGCGCCGCCTGGGAGATAAGGAAATCTTGTCAAAACCCGATCAGGTAAAAGGGGATATTTTCTATCTGTACTTTAATGCCGCCACGGGTGAAGTTGAGCTGACCAAGGTGATAAATGACTGAGCTAACCTACTCCCTGTTGATTAGCTCAACGAATTGATTAAGCAGCGTTTTTTCTTAATATCCCATTCAGCCATGTCTCATCCCTGTCTGGGCGGTTATCCTGAGTCGCCCACAGCGAAGCTATCTCAATTCCCGGAACCGCGCTCAGCAACTCCCGCAACCCCTCTTCATCCTGGTCCGTAAACCGTCTTTCACCCTGCACACGCTCACCATTCCCATACTTAAAGGACACATACCAGACGCCGCCAGGTTTAAGCGCATCCGCAAGCTTCTGCATTACAGCAGGTAACCCAGAAGAGGGGACATGCAGCAAAGATGCACAACACCAGATCCCATCGTACTGCGCTTTATCGTCTATCTCTGAAAACGTCATTAACCGCACGGGTAACCCGGAATGTTGCCTTGCCAGCCCCACCATCGCGGAAGATGCATCAAAAGCAACCACCTGATAACCCATGTCATGAAAGGCTTTTGCGTCTCGTCCTGAACCGCAGCCCGCATCCAGAACTCGGGCACCGTGAGGCAGATGTTGGGTAAAGGCCTCGTAAAGCGGGGTCATATCGACATTGACCGTGCCATCGAAGAAATCCTGTGCGTGATTCTGATAGTAGTGAAGTGTCATTAAAACGTTGCCTCGCCTTCCGCGTTGGGTTTCCAGGTATGGATAAGTTTGTCCAGCGCGGCCTGCCAGTTACGCTGAAGAAAGCTTTTCCGTGCTTCAGGACGTTGCCCTGTCTGTAGAACAATCGTCTCATGTAACGGCAGTTTGCTCTGAATAAAATACTCATTGCGAGTGTGTAACCGCTGCAGGAGCCTGAGGTCGGGAATGCGTGCAGATTTGCCTTCAACGCCACGGTTACAACACCGGCAGGCCAGCACTAAGTTCCATACGCCGTTAATATTGATCACTTCTTTGCGGGCAGCCCAGGGAATAAAGTGGTCGACGTCCGCCAGTTCTGCGTCTCCCGTTACCAGACTGATGGGTTTAAAGCAGTAAAAACATCGTCCTTTCTGGTAACCATTCAGGCTGTCGCGGCAGCTGGTGATGTCTACGCGACGCGCGTTTACCCTCGTGAACAGCAGCTGATTATCTTCGTCGAACTCCACGCCCACAAGGTTACGTGAAATCCCCATCGACCATGCCTGTTCCACCAGGTTCCAGCGGGCATTGGTTTCAAAGGCGAGGTTTTTATACTGCAGGCGTTCACCCAGTAAAAAGAAGTTATCCGTCAGGCGGATCCCGTTGTGGGTTTTACGTTCATCAAGGAAAAAACGTTTATCGATCTCGCCCTGGTTCACGTAGTGAAAGGCATCGATCACGTTGTTAAAGCCAAGGCGCACCGTCGCTTCAATGAGTTGGGCATGCGAGATTTCACCTCGGTTGAACTTCAGGCAGGTTTCCAGAAATTGACTGCTGCGTGAGGTGATCTGTTTTGGCGCATGCCTCAGGTGATCGCAAAGATAGCGGCTGAACGGCACGGCAAGCTGGTCTAGCGTTATCAAATCGCTACCCGTCTTATCCGCTTCATACAAGGCAGACGCCAGTGCAAATTTGTAAGATGCGACGTTCCTTCCAAAGAGGATCACACCACGCCAGTAGTTCTCAAGCGTCGGATCGGCCTGATAAAATTCCATCGATGAAGTCCTGTTACGGTTGGCTGGGCAGGGCGTTACTAAAGCCTGTAACAGGATCACATAACAAAATCAGGGTGATGTAAATCGTTAATCTATAGGTTTGATGAATTTTGAGAGATCTGAGAACAAGGGCTGGATGCGACGGATTTGTCGTCTAAGGCAATTTAGCGAATGAATAGATTTTTGGATGAGGAAAATAAGACTGATTTTCAAGCCAGCGATTTACCAGTATCCCCCAAATCCATTCCCTGAATCCTCCTCGTATTTCTCAATTTTACCTGTCGCAAAACCGCTGCATTTATATTCATCTCTGTATAATAGGCAGCAGTAATTACGCCAGTCGGAAAAACGCCTCTTCATGGGGATGTCCTCATGTGGCTTATGAAGACATTACTAACATCGGGGAGCAGGTCACTCTGCCAGTGGTTCGGTCTCGCCCCTTAGGGAACATGGTCAACTTGATAAACTTCGCTTCCTGACACACCTCTGATGTTACCGCCTAACAGGCCTTACACGTTGTCTTAACACCAACGGGCTATTGTCTGAAAATCAGAGGTCTTTCAGAAGAAAACCTTCTTATGTCCGATTGCGTAGGAGTACGATAATCCAAAAAATCATTATAGATAAAAGGGTTATCTATGGCTCTACATGGAAAGTTCGTAATTAATGATGCGTACTACTCCCCGTTATCGTTTCCTGGTATAGGCACGTTTTTAGCTTTCTCTGGTAATGGTGCTTACCGTAATCGTGGGGCATGTGGAATGATCCCCAAAGAGGGGCCAGTACCAGCGGGTAAATACTGGATTGTTGACCGCCCTCAAGGTGGACTGAAGTCACAGCTAAACGCAGGGGGAAGAGACATTTATAATCACTTCGCCAATGGTGCAACATTTAAACATTCTGAATGGTTCGCATTATGGCGTGATGATTGGGGGATCGACGATTACACATGGATTGAGAGCGTTCAGCGTGGCAATTTCCGTTTGCATCCAGGCGTACTATCAGAAGGTTGTATCACTCTCCCACATGATTCTGATTTTGCCATGTTGCGTAATGCTCTGTTGAGAAGCCAAAGAATAGATGTTCCTTGCATGAGGAAGCTACAGGCATACGGCACGATTGAGGTGATCTCCAATGGCAAAACATGCCCTTAGTTTATTTATCAAGATAGTGCTGTTCGCTGTTGTTATGCTGATCGTTGCTGAAATAGTTCCGTATGAAGGATTAGTTAATTCTATTACGGGGCTTTTTGATTTCCAGAGCGCCGACAAGTTTACCCGCTTCATTTTGGGTGAACCTGATTTAGAAGTTTGGGAATCGTTAGACGCCTATTTTAGCATCTTAATCAATACATTAATCAGTGTACCTGTCATGAGCGCCATTACCACGGCGTACAGTGGCGCGACACATAAAGTTAGTCCAGCAGGCATCCCCAGAGAGTGGTTCAGTTCCACATTGCGACGGTTAGCTAAAATCTTCGGGTTTACCTTCCTGTTTTGGGCGTTGTTTCGCTTGCTGCCTTATCAGTCTTTATTCCCGGATCAAACGTATTCAAATTTCACAATGGCGGCGATTGTGGGCTTTCAGTTGCTCTTAACGATTGTTTGCTACTGGTTCATCACGAAGAAAATCACAACTAAAAGGAGTTTGTAAAATGCCTATTCCGGCTTACATGTGGCTTAAGGACGATGGCGGCGCAGACATTAAAGGAGCTGTAGACGTTCAGGATCGTGAGGGGAGTATAGAGATTGTTGGCTTTAGTCATGGTCTGAACATTCCAGTAGACGGTGCCAACGGGAAGATTACTGGCAAGCGTTCACATTCTCCGATGATGATTGAAAAGGAGTTTGATAGCTCCAGCCCGTATCTATACAAAGCTGTTGCCACCGGTCAAACGTTGAAAAGTGCGGAGATTCGCTGGTATCGCATTAACCATGCAGGACAAGAAGAGTGCTACTTCGTCATGACCATTGAGGGCGTGAAAGTGACGGGCATTAACCCAGGGATGCCAAACGCTAAAATGGCAGGAAACTCGCAGATCAACCACATGGAATCTGTTTCCCTGATGTATGACAAAATCACCTGGCGTTATGTTGATGGTAATGTCCAGTATACGGACGATTGGAACGTAAGAGCGTAACAAATCGAAAGGAGGCATTGAGTGCCTCCTTTTTATTAACGCTTATCCTCTCAAGGGAGCCTGTCCGTAATTCTGTGTAACTGCCATCGTATTAAAGGTTATCGCTCAGTCGGTCACCGAACTTGATAATAAAACAACTCATTGCCAGCCCGCAGATCGGCGAATGGTTGCTCTGAGGTTCATGCGGGCGCTCACCTTATATTCTGATAGTCCTCGCTGCGTAATTTCCCTGACCCAACCCTATTTCCTGAATCCCCCTCGCAAATTCCAAATTTCCCCTACACCAAGCCGCTGTATTTATATTCAGCCTTGTATAATGAGCACCAGAAATTACGCCGAACGGCAAAGGAAGTATCAAAGATAGTTTAACCGAGAATTCGCGATATGAAGGTGCTGCAACACCCCCATACCGCTAACCACAACAACTAGTAAGGAGTTGAAAATGGCTGCGACGAATTTTAAGCCAGAGTTTACTGTTTGCAAAACAGAATCAGACGCTTTCACCGGCATGATTGAAAACCGCGAGCTGGTACGCAAAAACAGCGCCCGTCGACTTCACGGCAACCAGCCCAACGCGGCGCCCGTCCATCCACGCGCGGAGACGCCGCAGGACAGTGCCGCCTGCTGCGAACTGTATGCGCGTATAGACATGAAATACCTTCTTCTGGGCGGTGACTGGCTAACCCGTGCGGGCTTTATCAACGGTATGCCCGTAAAAATCCGCGCCATGAAAGACTGCATTGTGATTACGCCCCAGCATACAAGAGAACTATGGGGATGCCTGGAGGGTATGAGTGTGGTGAATATTAATAAGCAGAAAGTCGCGCAGTGGCTGAAGACCTTTCCGGGAGCATTAAATGACACCGGCGATATTCCGGTGATTAAGCGCAACGCCTGATAAATATCCCGGCCCTGCGCCGGGGTTATTATTTATATCGCCCTCAAAACACCGGCACCCCCAACCCAACCTTCACCTCCCTCAACGTCCCTTGCGTCACCCCCTGCGCCCGTTCGGTCCCGCGCTTCAGCATCGCCATCAGCTCGCCTTTATCCTGCATATACATCGCCCTCCGCTCCCGCATCGGCGCAATCAGCTCCTGCAAACACGCCTCCAGCTCGTTCTTACACGCCCGGTCACCCAGCCCGCCCGCCTGATAGTGCGCCTTAATCGCCGCCACTTTGTCCTTGTCCGGATGAAACGCGTCGAGGTAGGTAAACACCACGTTCCCCTCAATTTGCCCCGGGTCGCTCACCTTCAGGTGGTTCGGGTCGGTGTACATCGCGCTGACCGCACGATGAATGGTCTCTTCGCTGGCCGAAAGGTGCAGCGTGTTGCCCAGCGATTTCGACATCTTGGCGCTGCCGTCGATGCCTGGCAGGCGGCTGGTGTCGCTCAGCATCGCCTTGCAGTGGCGCAGCACCGGGGCGGGCAGCAGGCTGTTCATCTTGTGCACAATCTCGTTGGTCTGCTCAATCATCGGCAGCTGGTCGTCGCCGACGGGCACGCACTCGGCCTTAAACGCCGTGATGTCCGCCGCCTGGCTGATGGGGTAGGCCATAAACCCGACCGGCAGCGAGCGGGCAAAGCCCTTCTGCACAATCTCGTTTTTCACCGTCGGATTACGCTCAACGCGGGCGACGGTGACGATGTTCATATACAGCATCGTCAGCTCGGCGAGGGCGGGCAGGGCGGACTGCAGGCAGATCGTGGTCAGGTTCGGGTCGATGCCCGCGGCGAGGTAGTCGGCCAGCACTTCGGGGATGTTGTCGCGGATTTTTTGCGGGTTGCTGCCGTTGTCGGTCAGCCCCTGGAGGTCGGCAATCAGCACAAACTGGCTGTGCGTCTGCTGGAGCGCCACGCGCTGGCGCAGCGATCCGACAAAGTGGCCGAGGTGCAGCGGGCCGGTTGGGCGGTCGCCGGTGAGGATGGTTGGTGCGTTCATAAAGACTCCTTAATGTGCAGTTGCCGAAAGGGGTCTTAGATGTGAGAAAGCCGCCTTTCGGCGGCTATCTGAAAATGGGGAAAACAACTCCGAGCCGCCTTTAAGAAGGCAGCCACCAGCGGTTTACGGTGAGCACGGCGTGGTTTATGTTCATCTCTTTACCGTATCACGTCCGGCGCGAAAAACAAAAGGGCTCATTATGCTGCAATCACTCAACCATCTGACCCTCGCGGTCAGCGACCTGCAAAAAAGCGTCACCTTCTGGCACGAGCTGCTGGGGCTGACGCTCCACGCCCGCTGGAATACCGGGGCCTATCTCACCTGCGGCGATCTGTGGGTCTGCCTGTCGTACGACGAGGCGCGCCAGTATGTGCCGCCGCAGGAGAGCGACTACACCCACTACGCGTTTACCGTGGCGGAGGCGGATTTTGAACCGTTCTCAAACAAGCTGGAGCAGGCGGGCGTCACCGTCTGGAAGCAGAACAAAAGCGAGGGGGCGTCGTTCTATTTTCTCGACCCGGACGGGCACAAGCTGGAGCTGCACGTGGGCAGCCTCGCCGCGCGGCTGGCGGCGTGTCGCGAGAAGCCCTATGTGGGCATGGTGTTTACCTCAGACGAGGCTTGAGGCGCGCACCTTCAGCCTGCCCGCCAGCGTCACGTGCGTGGCGGCATCTTCCTGATTGCACAGATACTCCACCGCCAGCCGTCCCAGCTCGCTGTAGGGCAGCTGGATACTGGTCAGCGGCGGGGTGAGCTGCTCGGAGATCTTCTGGTCGTCGTAGCCCGCCAGCAGCATGTCCTGCGGGATGCGCACGCCGTTCACCGCCAGCGCCTGATAGCAGCCAATCGCCAGCCAGTCGCTGGCGCAGAAGATGGCGTCCGGGCGCTCGGCCAGTTCCAGCAGGGACGTGGTGGCGGTAAAGGACTCGCTGAACTGCCAGTTGGTCTGGCGCACCAGGCCTTCGTCGCACGCAAGTCCGGCCTGCTGTAATGCCGCCTGGTAGCCCGCGAGACGCTGGCGAGAGGCCTCCATCCAGCTCTCGCCTGTGATGTGGGCGATGCGCGTCGCTCCGCAGGCAATCAGGTGTTTAGTGACCTGAAAAGCGTTGGCGTAGTCGTCCGGAATAAACGACGGCAGCAGCGGCGAGCCGGGGTCGCGCTGGTTGAGCAGCACCAGCGGGATGCGGGTGCAGTCCTGGAAAGCCGTCATGTCCACCAGCGTGGTGACCGGAGATGCGAGAATAATCCCGATGCAGTTGCGCTTCTCCAGTTGGCGGATGATGTTCAGCGCCAGCTCGATGTCGTCGCCGTAGTCGTAGACGGTGAGCAGGGTCTCGTTGCGCCACGCGGCTTCCCGCGCCTGGCTGATGGCGTCAATAAACGGGTCGAAGCTCTGCATGGAGCTGACCAGCAGGGCGATCTCTTCCTGGTTGCGCGGGGCGTGAACGGCGGGGAGGCGGTCGTAGCCGAGCTCGGTGGCGACGTTTATCACCCGCTGGCGGGTGTCGTCGCTGAGCTTGATGTTGCGGGACTGGTTAAGCACCAGCGATACCGTCGCCTGCGACACCCCTGCCGCCCGCGCAATATCGTTCATCGTCACTTTCGGTTTTCGCTTCATCCGTCCTCTCCCTTTCGCGAATTCGCATCATACCCTAACCGCGCGCTTACGCGCCGTCGATCACGTTTCTCATTCATCGAAGCGCGAACTTTGTGAAGGCCGTCGCTTTTCGGCGTGCCGTGATTTGCGCATTTAACCCGCAGCTAATATTTATTAGCTAAATATTATCAGTAAGAGGACGCGTAATGAAAGAGCAGTGGAGCAGGGAGCAGGCACAGGCGTGGTACGAACAAAAGGGCTGGCTGTGCGGGTTTAACTATTTGCCGTCGACGGCGGTGAACTGGACCGATATCTGGCAGGAAGAGACCTTCGATGCCGAGACCATCGACCGCGAACTGGGCTGGGCGGCGGAGGCGGGCTACAACACCCTGCGCATCAACCTGCCGTTTATCGTCTGGGAGCATGACCGCGACGGGCTGATGGCGCGCATCGACCGGTTTTTGACCATAGCCGACGGCCGCGGGTTCAGCACCATGCTGACCCTGATGGACGACTGCGGCTTCTCCGGCGACGAGCCGTACCTCGGCCCGCAAAAGCCGCCCGTACCGGGCAAGCACAACAGCCAGGCGGCGGCGAGCCCGGGGCGGGATAAGGTGTGCGATCCCGACTGCTGGCCGCAGATTGAGCGCTATATCCGCGACGTTGTCCGCCAGTTCCGCGAGGATAAGCGCGTGCTGCTGTGGGATCTCTACAACGAGCCGGGTAACCGCGGCATTTTCGCGACGGGCACGCAGGAGGTGCAGTACGACGCGAAGCTGGAGACCTGCGCCCATGAACTGATGAAGCTGGCGTTCCGGTGGGTGCGTGAGGAGAACCCGACCCAGCCGCTCACCGTCTGCGCCTGGCGTCTGCCGCCGGAAGAGGAGGGCGAGACGTTCTTCCAGCATCCGCTGGACCAAACCGCGCTCGCGCTCTCTGACGTGGTGAGCTTCCACGCCTACACCCACACCGGGCGCATGACGGCGATAATCCAGCAGCTGCAAACGCTCGGTCGTCCGCTGTTCTGCACCGAATGGCTGGCGCGCCACGTGGGCAGCACCATCGAAGAGCAGCTCCCGCTGATGTATGCGGCGAAGGTCGCGCCCTACCAGTGGGGGCTGGTGCGCGGCAAAACCCAGACGTGGCTGCCGTGGCCGGTGGTGATGAAGGAGTCCACGGACTACTGTCGCCTCTGGTTCCACGACGTGTTTGAGGAGAACGGGATCCCGTTCTCACGCCGTGAAATCGCCCTGATGCAGCAGCTGCGTAAGATCGCCCCGAAGGCGCAGGACTAATAATATCGACCCGGCGGTCCACCGCCGGGCAACCAGGCAGGCATATAACAATGGCAATGACAATGAAAATACCGTCTCGCGAGTTGTGGTCTTATTTTGGTTATGGTTTAGGTCAGTGTTTTAGCTTTGGTTTAGTGGGTTCGTTTATTAACTATTTTTACACCGACGTGCTGGGCATTTCGGCGCTGGCGGCGAGCACCATTTTCCTGATTGCCCGCGCGTGGGACGCGGTTCACGATCCGCTATTTGCCAGCATTATGGACACCATTAACAGCCGGTTCGGCAAGTTTCGCCACTTTTTGCTGATCGCCCCTTTGTTGATCACCGGCGTCACGCTGCTGTCGTTCTATAAAATTGAAGCGGACATGACCACCAAAATCCTCTACGCCGGGGTGACCTACATCCTGTGGGGGACGCTGTATGCCATCTCCGATATTCCGTTCTGGTCGATGTCGTCGGTGATGACCAACGACTCCGCCCAGCGCACCCGCGCGGTGACGGCGGCGATGCTCGGGGTGAACGCCGGGATTGCCTGCGCCAATATCTTCTTCCCTAAGCTGGCGGCGTTCTTCGCCCAGTACAGCAACGACAAAGGCTACTTTATGGCGGCGCTGGTGATGATGCTGGTGGGGCTGCCGCTGATGCTTAACGGCTTTATGCAGATCAAAGAGCGCGTGCCGCCGAGCCCGGAAAAGGTGACCATCCGCGATACCTTCCACAACCTGCGTCAGAACAAGCCGCTGTTTATCGTCCTGCTGTCGTTCTTCTTCTGCGTGTTCCATAACGTGGCGGGCGGGCTGTATATCTACTTCTTTATCAACAACCTGGGCGATGGAAGCCTGCAGATGGCGATTGGCGTGATGGGGATTGTCGCGGCAGTGCTGTGCCTGGTCGCCCCGATGCTGACGCGCCGGATGCAGAAGCGGAAGCTGTTTATGATCCTCTGCGGGCTGGACGTGGCGGTGCGCGTGGTGATGTGGTTTGTCGGGTATCAGCAGGTGACGATGCTGTTTATCCTGCTCGGCCTGAGCACCCTGTTTGTGATGATGACCAACATCCTCACCTCGTCGATGATTGCCGACACCATCGAGTACGCGGAGTACCACACCCACAAGCGCTGCGCGGCGATCACCTTCTCCGGGCAGACCTTTACCGGCAAGATGTCGGTGGCGGTGGGCGGCGGGTTGATCGGTGTGTTCCTGACGTTGATTGGCTACGTGCCGCAGGCGCAGATCCAGAGTGAAGGCGTGCTGGAGGGGCTGTTCTTTGGGATTTGCCTGCTTCCGGCGATAGGGTCAGCGATCCGAATGGGCTTTATGTCGCGCTTTACCTTTACCGAGGAGAAGCATGCGGAGATTTGTCGGCTGCTGGCAGAGCGGAACGCATCTGCGAAAGCGCCGGGTGGCGGCTGCGCCTTACCCGGCCTACAGAAAATTACAGCGACTTCACAAACGCCAGCAGATCTTCGTTGAGCTGGTCCTGGTGGGTCAGCGCAAAGCCGTGCGGCGCGTTGTCGTACACCTTCAGCGTGGCGTTTTTGATCATCTCTGCCGCCAGCTTGCCGGTGCTTTCAAACGGCACGATCTGGTCGTTACTGCCGTGAATCACCAGCGTCGGCACGTCGATTTTCGCCATATCCGGGCGGAAGTCGGTTTCGCCGAACGCGGTCACGCAGTCGATGGTGCCTTTCAGCGATGCCAGCAGGGCAATATTCAGCGTCTGGGTCAGGGCACCGGCAGAAACGGTTTGTCCGGCGTTGGTACCGTAGAACGGGGTGGCGAAGTCGCTGATGAACTGGGCGCGATCTTTACGCAGTCCGTCGCGAATGCCCTCGAATACGCTTTGATCCACACCCTGCGGGAAGGAGTCGGATTTACCGAAGATCGGCGTGACCGCGCCCAGCAGCGCCAGACCGGCGACGCGCGCGCTGCCGTAGTTATTGATGTAACGGGTCACGTCGCCGCCGCCCATGGAGAAGCCCACCAGCGTCACGTCGCGCAGATCCAGGGTGGTGATCAGGTCATTGATGTCGGACGCAAAGGTGTCGTAGTCGTAACCGTTCCACGGCTGATCCGAGCGGCCAAACCCGCGACGGTCAAAGGCGATGGCACGGAAGCCGCGCTCGGCCAGGTAGTTCAGCTGGCTGTCCCACATGTCGCCGTCCAGCGGCCAGCCGTGGCTGAAGAGAACCGGTTTACCCGCGCCACAGTCTTTGTAGTAAATCTGCGTGCCGTCTTTTGCCTTAAACGTTGCCATAGTGTGTTCCTGTACAGGTGATGGTTATGGTTATACCGGCGCGACCAGGTAGCGAATAGCCGGTGAGGTTGTGCCCTGATGAAAAGCCAGAACGCGGCTCTGCAGCAGGAGGTCATTCATGGTGTGGCGCTCCTGCTGCCGCAGATGCTCAATCCACGAGCCCATCAGGAAGGTCTCGATAAACAGACCGGGGCGCTCGATATCTTCATATACCGCCCAGCTCATCGCCCCGGCGCGGCGGCGCACCCGGCGCAGCTCGTGGACCGCCTCCAGGAAGGCTTTGGCGTGTTGCGGGTCGATGAGGTACTCGTGCGAGACCAGCACCGGGCCGCGTTCGTTTGGCAGGTCAATCTCCACGCCGTCCAGCGGCTGACCGCTCAGGTCGAGGTTCAGGTCCGGATCTTTCTCCAGCTTCCAGCGGAACACCGTCGCGCTCGCCAGCACCATCCCCAGCGTGGCGACAACCAGCGAGGTTGGGGTACCGAACCGGGAGGCGATCTGCCCCCAGAGGGCGCTGCCTGCGGTCATCGAGCCGAAGAACACCGTCAGATACACCGCCAGCGCGCGGGCCTTCACCCAGCGGGCGGCGCTGCGCTGCGCGCCGAGATTGAGAGTGGAGAGCACCGCAATCCACGCGAAGCCGGTGAAAAACTCAAACAGGTTAAGCAGCCAGACGTGGCGCACAAACGCCAGCGCCAGCATGGTGAGGGCAAACGTCAGGCTGGCGGCCACCATCAGGCGGTCGGCATTCAGCCGCTGGCGCAGGCGCGGCAGCAGAATCGCGCCGGCAATCGCCCCCAGGCCAATGCACGCCAGCATTACGCCGTAGCCTGCCGGGCCTAAGCCCAGTTCGCGGCGCGCCACCAGCGGCAGTAACGCCCAGCCCGCGCTGCCGAAAACGAAGAAGGCCACGGTGCGCACCAGCACGTTGCGCAGCACCGGCGCGGCGTGCACGTAGCGAATGCCGGATCGCACCGCCGAGAAGAAATGCTCCGGCGGCAGACGCTGCACGGTCGGGGCCTGACGCCAGCGCCACAGTACCCACGCCACGCCGACCACGGAGAGCGCGTTCAGGGCAAACACCATCCACGGCCCGGCGAGCGACAGCAGAAAACCACCCAGCGCGGGGCCAATCGCCCGGCTGATGTTTACCCCGAGCGAGTTCAGCGCCACGGCGGCACCCAGCTCGGGCTTGCTCACCAGGTCCGGCACCACGGCCTGAAACGGCGGCGAGCTCATCGCCGCGCCGACGCTCAGTAGAAACGTCGCCACCAGCAGAACGGCGGGGGTGACGTGTCCGGTGAAAGAGAGCACCGTCAGCCCGGCGGCAGCGATAAACACCCACAGCTGGGAGAAGAGCAGGTATTTACGTCGGTCGACGATATCCGCCATTACCCCGGACGGCAGGGCGAAGAGGAACATCGGCAGGCTGCTGGCGGCCTGCACCAGCGCGATGTCCAGCGGATCGGCGCTCAGGGTCAGCATGCTCCAGTTGATGCCGACGTCGCTCATCCATGAGCCGACGTTAGAGACCACCGTGGCGATCCACAGCATCCTGAACACCGGCTGGCTTAGCGGCTGCCAGGGCGAAACCGTTGATGTGTGCGTCGTCTCGACGTGTGCGTCGCGAACGTCGTTAACCTGGGTCATGCGAACCTCTCCGCTGCCTTACGCTGCAATCGCCACTGGCCCGGGCCGGTGAGGGCAAGGGTGGTAAAGATAATCAGCAACAGCCAGCCAAACTGCCCTTCGGCAATCGACCAGTTCGGGTGCACCGCCAGCATCGCCACCAGCAGCACGGCGATAATCGGCAGGCACGCCAGGCGGGTATACACGCCCGCAATGATAAACAGCGGGCAAATTACCTCGGCGACGATGGCCGGGATCAGGCTGGCAAAGGGCCCGAAGCCGAACGGATCTTCAATGCGCGTCAGCTCTTCACTGAAGTGCAGCACCTTTGGCAGGCCGTGCACGTACAGCAGCAGCAGGCTGCCGGTCAGGCGCAGGAAGAACAGCCCCAGGTCAACCCGGGGCGGAGCAAGCGTGTTTTTCATCAGAATGCAAAGCAGCTGCAGCCCAGCGCCCCCCAGAAAGCGTTATCGTCGGACACCGGCATTTCTGACGTGCGGGCAAAATCATGCTGGTGGCTGTGAACCCCGCACGGGCCGCTGCAGTGGTGAACGGCGCTCATGCCCACGCGTGCGGCCTGCGGCGGCGCGCTGCGGTAGTGGCCCGGTACTTTCACGACCGGGGACCAGTCGGGCAGAACCGGAATGGCGGGCGGCGCGAGCGGGCCAAAGATGCCTGCCGCGTAGACGATATCGCCGTTGACCACCGTCAGGACGGACTCGATGCCCTTGATCTCCTCTTCCGGCACGCGGAAGTAGTCTTTGCTGAGTACGGCCAGGTCGGCGAGCTGGCCGACCTTGATCTGCCCCTTCTGATTCTGCTCGCTGGAGAACCACGCGCTGCCCTGGGTCCAGAGCATCAGGGCGGTATCGCGATCCAGACGGGCGCTGTGGTCGTACATCTGCATCCCGCCGACGGTACGGCCGGAGACCAGCCAGTAGAGCGCGGTCCACGGGTTGTAGCTCGCCACGCGGGTGGCGTCCGTACCTAAGCCCACCGGTACGCCGGTCTCCAGCATTTTCGCCACCGGCGGTGTATGGCGGGTGGCTTCGATGCCGTAACGTTCGGCAAAGTACTCGCCCTGGAAGGCCATACGGTGCTGGACGGCAATGCCGCCCCCGAGCGCTTTGATGCGGGCGATGTTGGCCTGGGTGACGGTTTCCGCGTGGTCAAAGAACCAGTGCAGGCCGTTGAACGGAATGTCGCGGTTCACCTTCTCGAAGACGTCCAGCATGCGGCTGATGGATTCGTTATAGGTGGCGTGCAGGCGGAACGGCCAGCGGTGCTCCACCAGATGGCGCACCACGCGCTCCAGCTCGTCCTCCATGCCCGGCGCGAGATCCGGGCGGGGTTCGAGGAAATCTTCAAAATCGGCGGCGGAGAAGACCAGCATCTCGCCCGCGCCGTTATGGCGGAAGAAGTCGCTGCCCTGGCCCGGCGTGAGCATGTCGGTCCATTTCTCAAAGTCCTCCAGCTCGTGGCCCGGACGCTGGGTAAACAGGTTGTAGGCGATGCGGATGGTCATCTGCTTTTTCTCGTGCAGCTCGGCAATCACCTCGTAATCTTCCGGGTAGTTCTGGAAGCCGCCGCCCGCGTCGATGGCGCTGGTCAGCCCCAGACGGTTCAGCTCGCGCATGAACTGACGGGTGGAGTTAACCTGCTGCTCCAGCGGCAGCTTCGGTCCTTTGGCCAGCGTGGCGTAGAGGATCATGGCGTTCGGGCGCGCAATCAGCATCCCGGTTGGGTTGCCGTTGGCGTCACGCTGGATCTCGCCGCCCGGCGGGTTCGGCGTGTCTTTGGTGTAGCCGACCACCTTCAGCGCGGCGCGGTTGAGCAGGGCGCGGTCATAGAGGTGCAGGATGAAAACCGGGGTGTCCGGGGCGGCGGCGTTGATCTCGTCCAGCGTCGGCATGCGGCGTTCGGCAAACTGGAACTCGGTCCAGCCGCCCACCACGCGTACCCACTGCGGCGACGGCGTGCGCAGAGCCTGCTCTTTCAGCATCCGCAGGGCATCGGCCAGCGACGGCACGCCTTCCCAGCGCAGCTCGAGGTTGTAGTTCAGCCCGCCGCGAATGAGGTGCAGGTGCGAATCGTTCAGCCCGGGGATGGCGGTGTGGCCTTTCAAATCGACCACTTTCGTACCGTCGCAGTGATGTTGCATCACCTCAGCGACGGTACCCACTTCCAGAAATTTTCCATCGCGCACGGCAACGGCTTCCGCGATGGGGTTCTCGCGATCGACGGTATGAAACTGGCCATTAACCAGAATGAGATCGGCTTTACCGAGGGTAACCATAACTGCTCCTGACTGAGAGGGGAATGGTCAGGATTATGGGAACCGGTTTCGGCAAAGATCCAGTTATACAATAGGATAGGTATACCAAAGTATAACTATACCTAAGGTTAACTATACGAAGAGATAATTACGCCCAGGTGCGATAAACCGCAGGATGAGCGTGACTTTATCGCCGTGCGCTCACGGCGATTTCACCCTTAACCACTGGAAAATGCTATGACCTCTTCAAAGCTCGAAGTGTTAACCCCTGCGAACTGCCAGATTATCTTTATCGATCATCAGCCTCAGATGGCGTTTGGCGTGCAGTCTATTGACCGCCAGGTGCTGAAAAATAACACCGTGGCGCTGGCGAAAGCGGCGAAAGTCTTCAATATCCCGACCATCATCACCACCGTAGAGACCGAAAGCTTCTCCGGTAACACCTATCCGGAACTGCTGGACGTGTTCCCGGGCCAGGACATTCTGGAGCGTACCTCCATGAACTCCTGGGACGACCAGAAAGTGCGTGACGCGCTGAAGGCCAACGGCAAGAAGAAAGTCGTGGTAGCAGGTCTGTGGACCGAAGTGTGCAACAACAGCTTTGCCCTGTGCGCGATGCTGGAAGGCGATTATGAAATTTACATGGTGGCGGATGCCTCCGGCGGCACGTCAAAAGAAGCTCATGACTTCGCGATGCAGCGCATGATCCAGGCGGGCGTGATCCCGGTGACCTGGCAGCAGGTCATGCTGGAGTGGCAGCGCGACTGGGCGCGTAAAGAGACCTACACCGCGGTAATGGATATCGTGCGCGAGCACTCCGGCGCGTACGGCATGGGCGTCGATTACGCCTACACCATGGTGCACAAAGCGCCATCTCGCCAGAAGAGCGAGCACCGCACCTTAGCGCCGGTCCCGGCTCGCTAAGCCCTGTCGGCGGGCTGGTCCCTCATCCGGCTCGCCGCTGCTTTTTTCTCTGGAGTTCACAATGAGTACTGGGCTGATATCCCTTGCGGCAGGCGTGTTGATTGGCCTGATGTATGCCGTGCTGAAGGTGCGCTCCCCCGCGCCGCCCGCGCTGGCGTTGATTGGCCTGCTGGGGATGCTGGCGGGTGAACAGGCGACGCGGCATCTGTTATCCCGCGACAGTGCGCCTGCTCAGGTCACCGTTCCGGCAGCACCGCAGACAGGAGCATCGTCATGAAAGCATGGATTATTTCGCTGGTATGTGGCGTGGTAGCTGGGGTAATTTACGCTCTGCTCGACGTCCATTCGCCGGCACCGCCGGTTGTCGCCCTGCTTGGCCTGTTTGGCATGCTGGTGGGGGAGCAGCTCATCCCGGTGGGACGGCGCTTAATGAGTCGCGAACCGCTGACCCTCGCCTGGTTTCGTCACGAATGCGTACCGAAAATCAGCGGCACGGCGCCCCCGGCGCCCGCGAAGGACACGCGCGACGTTTAATGATTTGTGAGAGGAAAGACCGCATGACGCTGCCGTGGCGCATTGCCATCATTGATGACGAACGTTCCGTCCGCAGCGGGTTGAGTAATCTCCTGGAGTCGGAAGGGTATTCGACCGATACGTTTGATTCGGCTGAGGGGTTCCTGAGCCATCCTCTCGCGCTGTCCGGCGCGGCGCTGGTGATCACCGATATCAAGCTGCGAGGCATGAGCGGCCTTGAGCTGTTCGACAAGCTGCGGCTGCTGGCCGTACCGCCACCCCCTGTACTCTTTATCTCCGGTCATGCTGATGAAAATATGCAGCGGTACGCCCTCAGTCTGGGCGCCGCTGCATTTTTGCGTAAGCCGATTAACATCGATATTCTGCTGGATCATATTCAGCGGGAGCTGGCCCGCCGACAATAAGGATCGCGGATGAACGAAAACGAGCAGCCTGCATTCTGGCCCGCCCAGGGAAATCTTCATCAGGGGCGGGTTTTTGTCCTTAAAGAGGATGTGATTTTTACCGTGCTGGCGCAGGAGGGCGGCATCGCCTGGATGAACGCACGTCATCCCCATTCCGGCGGCTCCTTCATCATTGCCACCGCGGTGAGCGACGAAGAGGAAGAGCGGGCCACCCGGCTGCTGAAAAACGAGTTTGCGCTGCGCGACGTGCTCCAGGACAGCTGGGCCATTCGCGCCGTCGCCTCTACCCAGTACCGGGGGCGTTTCGCGCTGGTTTACGCCCCGTTTTCGTTTGAGCTGCTGGCGCGACGCGCGGGCAGGGCGATCTCCGGGATTGCGCGCTTTATCGAGCTGGCGATCCAGATCTGCGCCCCCCTGCGCCAGATGCATCTGCAAAACCTGATCCACGGCGATATCAAACCCGGCAGTATTTTTGTTTATCACGATGCCACCTGCCGTCTGGGCAGCTTTGGTCTCTCCTGCCGTTTTTCCGATGCCTTCTCGCAGACCCGTCTTACCGTTTCAGGCGGTACCCCCGCCTGGATGTCGCCGGAACATACCACTCGCACCCGTCGCCCCGTCGACAGCCGCAGCGATCTCTACAGCCTCGGCATGGTGCTGTATGAACTTCTGACCGGACGCCTGCCGTTTGAACTGGGCGCGGACGATCAGACCAACTGGGCACACTACCATATTGCCTCGGAGCCGCTGGCCCCGGACGTGATACGCCCGGACGTGCCGGGAATGCTCTCGACCATCCTCCTCAAGCTGCTGGAAAAGCATCCTGATAACCGCTATCAGACGGTGGACGGGCTGATTGCCGACCTGCGACGCTGCCAGGCAACGTTGACCGGTGAGGGCGAGATCGCCCCCTTTACTCCCGGTCAGCAGGATCGCACCCCGGCGATCCATCTGGCGGATTCCCTGTTCGCGACGCATCCGCAGGCGAATGACGTCATTGCCGCGTTTGAGCGAGTCGGGCAGAGCCGGGTGCCAGAGCTGGTGACGATCGGCGGACCGTCAGGGATCGGGAAATCCTCGATCATCGCGACGGCGCTTAAAACGCTGCAGCAGCGTACGGTGCTGCTGGCGGTAGGCAAGGTGGACCAGTTTTCGCCGTCACTGCCTTACGGCGTGCTAAGTTCCGCGTTTCGCACCCTGACGTTGCACCTGCTGGGGCTGCCCGCAGACGACGTGGCGAAGTGGAAAATCCGTCTCTCGCGCGCGCTGGAGGGCCACGAGGCGCTCGCTGTCAGTCTTGTGCCTGAACTGGGGCTGCTGCTTGAGAGCAAACCGCGCTTCTCGCCGGATACGTTTTCCATTGATGCCCGGGCGCGCTTCAGCCATATGGTGCTCGCGCTGGTCAAAACCTTTGCCTCTCAGGGCTGCCCGCTGGTGCTGGTGCTTGACGATCTTCAGTGGAGCGACGCCGCCAGCCTGCATACGCTCAAATACCTGCTGGTGAACAGCGGGGCAATCCCGCTGCTGGTGGTTGTTGCTCACCGGGATATCTGTTCGTTATCCGATGCCACCTTACAAGCGCTGCTGACGAGTCTTCCGGAAGCGGCGCTAAACGCGAGCGAAATTGTCCCTCAGGCGCTGTCCGTGAAAGCGGTAGCGCGCTGGCTGGCGACGCTGTTTCGAACCCGCAGCGTGGCGACGTCTGACCTCGCCACGCTGATCCATGAAAAAACCGGGGGCAACCCGCTCTTTGTGCATGAGTTTTTCCGCCGCATTGTCGATGACGGGCTGGTGGTGCATAACAAATATCAGGATAAGTGGCACTACGATCTGCAGGCGATCCGCGCCCGGCATTACACCGAAAACGTCGTCACCCTGGTGCTGGAGCAGCTCGAAGAGTTGCCCGACGAGACGCGTCGCCTGCTGGGGAGTTTTGCCTGCCTCGGCGGCAAGGGCGAGATGGAGATGATATGCCGCGTTGTCGGCATGTCGATGGCGGAAATGCGCTATGCGCTCCATCCGGCGGTCATGGCGCAGCTCATCGTGCTGACGGAAAAAGAGTACGCTTTCACCCACGACAGGGTGCAGGAAGCCGCCTTCGCGCTGCTGGATCCGCATGAGAAAAGCCACCTTCATCTGACCACCGCCAGCCTGCTGGCCGATGCCGCGCGGCAGGCTGCGGGAAACGAACTGCTTTTCCGCGCCGTTCACCATGTTACGGCCGCACTGGACAGTATCCAGCCCGCTCCGAAGCGGCAGATGTTCCGCGAGCTGAGCCTGCTGGCCGCGCGCCGGGCGAAACGCACGGGCGATTATCTTTCGGCACTGAGCTACATCCAGACGGCGAGAGCGCTGGGCAATGCCGGGGTGGTGTCAGACTTTGTGCTGGATATTGAAGAGGCGGGCTGCGAGTTTGCGCTCGGCCATCTGGAGCGGACCCGCGAGCTGTGCGATGCGATCCTGGGCTGCCCCGGCGGGCTGACCGAAAAAGCGCTGGCGGCCAACCTGCTGGTGGAAGTCTATATTCGCCAGTCGGATAGCCGTCTGGCGCTGGAGGCGGCGCTCTGCTGGCTGGGTATTTTTGGTATTCAGATCGGCCGCCATCCGGAAGATGCCGACTGCGATGCTGCCTGGAAAGACTTCTGTAACCGCACGGGCGACGCGCCGCAAAGCCGCTATGCCCAGCTCTCGCGGATGGAAAATCCGGAAACGGAAGCGGTAATGAACCTGCTCTACAGCGCCAGCATTTGCGCCAGCTTCATCTGTCCGCGTCTGCACTTTTTGCTGCTCTGCCGCATGATGCACCTGACCCTCGACCACGGCATCACCGGCGCCTCCACCACGGCGATGGCCTGGTTTGGCGTGTTGATCGGCCACCGCTATGCCGAGTATCGCCTCGGGTTCCAGTACGGCACGCTGGCCCGCGAGCTGGTCAATCGCCACGGCTACGATGCGTATGAAGCGAAAACCCTGCTGCCGCTCGATCAGCTCAGCGTCTGGACTCAGCCGCTGTCGTTCACCATTGAGTGCGCAAAAGCCTGCTTCACCGCGGCGGTAACCCACGGTGATATGACGATGGCCTGCTTCGCGGCCTGCCACCAGGCCATTAACTTCCTCTCTCGGGGCGATCATCTCGACGGGGTGCTGACCAGCATCGATCGCGGCCTGGCCTTTGTGCGGAAAACCCACTTCCAGGACGTTGAGACCATTTTGATGGTTCAGCGCGGCTACGTTGAGTTTTTACGCACGCCGGTGATCGGCACCTGGACCGCCTCGCAGGTGCTGCCGGAGGCGCTGCTGCCTGCTTCGCCAGAGCAGGCTCCGGAACAGACGTCGACCATGCTGTTCTGGTACTGGCTCTATCGCGGTATGGCGCACTTTACCTGCGGCGAATTTGCCGATGCGCAGGCGGATCTTGAGATGGCGGGCTGGTACGCGTGGTCTGCGCCTGGCCATATCCATCTGCTGGATTACCATCTCTACAGCGCCCTGGCGCTTTCCCGCCAGCTAACGCCGGAGACTTTCTCGGCGAATCATCGACGCAGTATTCACGCGCACTACGACAAAATTGCCCTCTGGGCGCGCATTAATCCGGGGACGTTTGCGGATAAAGAAGCGCTGATTTACGCCGAAATCGTGCGTCTGGACGGCATGAACAGCATTGCGCTTGAGCAGTATGAGAAAGCGGTACGGCTGTCACGCGAGGGCGGCTTTAATCCGATTAACGCCCTGGCGCACGAGCTGGCGGGTCGCTTTGCGCTGTCCTGCGGTTACCCGACCGCGTCAGATGCGCATTTTCGCGGCGCCATTGCCGCCTGGGGCCGTGCCGGGGCACAGGCTAAGGTGCGCCAGCTGGAGCAGGATTTCCCACATCTGCTGGCCTCCGGACAGGCCAGCGCCTATGACACGGTGGCGTTTGCCCAGAATGAAGTGATCCGCGATCTGCAGAGCGTGATCAAAGCCTCACGCGCCCTGTCGGAAGAGATCAACCTTGAGCGGCTTATCGAAAACCTGATGACGCTGCTGCTCGAACGTGCCGGGGCGCAGCGCGGCCTGCTGCTTCGCGTGAGCGATAACCTGATTCCGGAGATCGAAGCCAGCGCGTGGACCAGCACCGAGGGCGTGCGGGTGCGGATCCTGAAGGACGTACCGGTAGCGACCGACATGCCGCTGTCGGTCCTGGCGGCGGTGATCCGCACCGGACAGGAGATCCGCACCGGTAAACCGGAGGAGTTCCATCCCTTCAGCCAGGATCCCTACCTGGTGACCTCGGGGGCGGCCGTGATGTGCGTTCCGATGTTCAAACAGGCGCGGCTGGTGGGGGTGCTCTATCTGGAAAACCGCCTGATGCCGGAGGTCTTCACCGCCGAGCACTCTCGCGTGGTGAGCCTGCTGGGGGCGCAGGCTGCGGTCTCTCTGGAGACGGCGCGGCTGTACGCCGAACTGCTGGCGGAGAACATCCAGCGCCGACGCGTGGAAAAAGAGCTGCGCGCCAGCCAGAACTCGCTGATGCTGGGTGAGCAGATCAGCCACACCGGTAGCTGGCGCTGGGAGCTGGAGCAGGATCTGATGTTTATGTCCGAAGAGTACGCCCGTATTCTCGGCCTGCCCGAGCAGCAAAAAATGATCTCCATGGCGGAGTTTTTGACCTTCGTCCATGAGGATGATTACGCCCGCATCAGCGCCATCGTCACCCAGAGCGTGCGCGAGGGGCTCTCTATGCGCGCGGAATTTCGTATTAAGCGTACCGACGGTTCCACGCGCTATATCCTCGGGATTGGCGATCCGGTGGGCGTGGGCAGTGAGGTGAACGAGTATTACGGCATCATTACCGATATCACCAGTCAGCGCGCCGCGGAGGATGCCATGCGGGTGGCGCAGGCGGAACTGGCGCGGGTGTCGCGTGCCACCACGGTCGGTCAGTTAACCTCTTCCATCGCCCACGAGATCAACCAGCCTCTGATGTCGATCGTCTCTAACGCCGGGGCAAGCCTGCGCTGGCTTAACCGTGAACCCGCCCGGCTGGATAAAGTGCGGGAAGGGCTGGAGGAGATCGCCGCGGAAGGCGCCCGGGCGGGGGAGATCATCCGCAGCATTCAGTCCCTGACGCGCAAGCAGGATCCGACCTTCGCGCGTATCGATCTCCACTATCTGATCCACCACATTATTACCCTTTCCCGCAGCGAGCTGGAGCAGAGACACATCAGCGTGGATTATCTGTTAAACGCCGGTGACAGCTTTATCACCGGGGACAGCGTGCAGATCCAGCAGGTGCTGCTGAATCTGGTGATGAACGCCGTTGAGGCCATGGCGGAGGTTAACGATCGCCCCTGCATCATCACCCTCAGCACCGTCAACGCCGACGGGAACGTTATCGTCGAGATCGCCGATACCGGCAGCGGCATTCAGCCCGAGCGGCTGGAGAAGATTTTTGACTCGTTCTATTCCACCAAGGCGCAGGGAATGGGGATGGGGCTGACCATCAGCGCCAGCATCATTGAGCGACACAGAGGAAAACTGAGCGCGCGCCGCCGGGAGCCACACGGCACGGTGTTTGCGTTTGTGTTACCGCTTGCCGGACAGACAGGGGAGTAGTTAATCCGAAGGCTGGCTGTGGGTCAGGCGCTCAACGGCCCTGACCAGCTCCGCCACGGAGCGCACCTGCATTTTTTCCATTACGCGACGGCGATGCACTTTCACCGTGATCTCGCTGACGCCAAGCTCGGCGGCAATTTGCTTGTTCAGCATCCCGCTTATCGCCAGTGTTAACACCTCATGTTCCCGTGGCGTAAGGGACATGTGGCGCTGCTTCAGGGCGTAGTGCTCTTTGTTGCGCACGGCGTTGTTTTCCGCCAGCTGAAGCGCAGACTGAATGGCGTCGATCAGCGCGGTGGATTCAACGGGCTTGGTGAGAAATTCGTACGCGCCGCCTTTAATGGCGCGCACCGACATCGGAATAGTGCCGTGGCCGGTGAGAAAAATAATCGGGATGTCGCGCCCGCTGTCCTTGAGGGCGTCCGCTACGTCAAAACCTGAAATGGCGGGCATTTGCATATCGAGGATCACACACGAGGGCAGATCCTCAAAACGGTGCTGAAGAAACGCCTCTGCTGATGAAAACCCCATGGCGTCTAAATCCGCTGATTCCAGCAGGCCGAGAACGGACTGCCTGACCGCGTCATCGTCGTCAACCACATACACAATGTGTTCCATTCACTGCCCCGGTGCTGAGTAAACTGTCGAGAAAATATACACGTCCCGTCACGTAAGAGACTGTTTCTGCTGGCTTTCATCTTAACACATTAAATATCATTATCATTTAACAATATGATAACCGTATGAAGAGGAAGTATAGCGAACGGTTGTCGACTGGCGTGCCGTTTGCCTGCGCACGTTTCATCATCGTTCTCGCGATCTGTCTCTGAGGACTTTACCCCGTAAAACAGGCTACACTCTGGTTTTGAGCGCGACAAGCTGAGGAAACAACAATGCTCTACACACTGAAAGAAAGCGACAAGGATAAGGCGGAAGGGTCAAACGGCGCGGGCGCTCTGCAGCAAAAACTGCTGGAATCCCGTTCGATTGTGATCTCCGGGGAGATCAACCAGGAGCTGGCGCAGAAGGTGATCACCCAGATGATCCTGCTGCAAAGCGTCAGCAACGATCCGATCAAGCTGTATATCAACAGCCAGGGCGGCCACGTGGAAGCGGGTGACACCATCCACGACTTTATCAAATTCATCCGTCCGGAAGTGCACGTCATCGGTACCGGTTGGGTGGCGAGCGCGGGGATTACCATCTTCCTGGCGGCGAAAAAAGAGCACCGTTATTCCCTGCCTAATACCCGCTTTATGATCCACCAGCCGCTGGGCGGCGTGCGCGGTCAGGCAACGGATATTGAGATCGAAGCGCGCGAGATCATCCGCATGCTGGATCGCGTGAACAAGCTGATCGCTGACGCCACCGGCCAGCCGCTGGAGAAAGTGAAAAAAGACACCGACCGCAACTTCTGGATGTCGCCGGCAGAAGCGCTGGACTACGGCATCGTGGGCAAGCTGATTACCCACTATGACGAACTGAAGCTGGACTAAGTTTTAGCGCCGTATTGCGTCGGGTGACGGCTATGCCTTACCCGACCTACGCGAGCTGGTTTGACCCATGACAAGTTCCCCCTCCACCGTCTCCCCTATAATCGCGCCTGTTTCCCCTCTCACTGGTGCTACCCATGGCGTATCAACTGAACCTGAACTGGCCGGAATTTCTCGAAAAATACTGGCAAAAACAACCCGTAGTGCTGAAAAATGCCTTCCCGAATTTTGTCGATCCGATTACCCCGGACGAGCTGGCAGGTCTGGCGATGGAGCCGGAAGTTGACAGTCGTCTGGTGAGCCACGCTAACGGCAAATGGCAGGCCAGTAATGGTCCGTTTGAACACTTTGACGATCTGGGCGAAACGGGCTGGTCGCTGCTGGCGCAGGCGGTGAACCACTGGCATATGCCCGCGGCGGAACTGGTGCGTCCGTTCCGCGTTCTGCCGGACTGGCGACTGGACGATCTGATGATCTCCTTCTCCGTGCCGGGCGGCGGCGTGGGTCCGCATATCGATCAGTACGATGTGTTTATCATTCAGGGGATGGGCAGCCGCCGCTGGCGCGTGGGGGACAAGCTGCCGATGCGTCAGTTCTGCCCGCATCCGGCACTGCTGCATGTCGATCCGTTTGAGCCGATCATCGACGAAGATCTTGCGCCGGGCGATATCCTCTACATTCCACCAGGATTCCCGCACGACGGCTTTACCCACGAAACGGCGCTTAACTATTCCGTCGGTTTCCGCGGGCCGAACGGTCGCGATCTTATCAGCAGCTTCGCCGATTACGCGCTGGAAAACGATCTGGGCGGCGAGCACTATAGCGATCCGGATCTGACCTGTCGTGAACACCCGGGCCGCGTGGAGCAGTACGAGCTCGATCGCATTCGTCAGATGATGATCGAGATGATCAGCAAGCCGGATGATTTCACAAAATGGTTCGGCAGCTTTGTCTCGACGCCGCGCCACGAGCTGGATATTGCCGCCGCCGAGCCACCGTATGTGCCGGAAGAGGTGCTGGATGCGCTTCAGGGCGGCGAAACGCTGTCTCGCCTGAGCGGCCTGCGCGTGCTGAATATTAACGGCAGCTTCTTCGTTAACAGCGAACAGCTTGAGACGGTGGATGCGAAGGCCGCGGATGCGCTGTGCCGCTACACCGAACTCGGCCAGGCCGAGCTGGGCGATGCGCTGAAAAACCCGGCGTTTGTTGAAGAGCTCACCGGGCTGATTAACCAGGGGTACTGGTACTTCGACGAGTAGTGCGGCACGGTTTTCTCCCTCTCCCCGTGGGAGAGGGTCGGGGTGAGGGCATCAGGCCGCACTAGCCCTCCTCCATCGCAATCACAATCGCTTCACCCATCTTCTTCAATGCCTCGCGATTTTTGTCCGTCGGCGGCAGCGCCACGTTGATGCGCAGGCAGTTGCGGTACTTACCTGAAGCGGAAAACAGCGACCCGGCTGCGGCCTGGATCTTCAGCCGACACAGCTGCTTGCTGACGCACACCATATCCACCTTCTCCGGCAGCTCAACCCACAGCAGGAAGCTGCCCTGCGGGCGGGTCACGCAAATCCCTGCCGGAAAATACTGCCGTACCCAGCAGGTATAGGTTTCCATATTCTGCTGATAAATCTGGCGCATACGGCGGACGTGGCGATGGTAATGGCCGTCGCGAATAAACGCCGCCACCGCCATCTGCGTGCCCGGTACGTTAAACCCGCCCGCGGCGTATTTCATGTGCATCACCCGGTCGTAATAGCGTCCCGGCACAATCCAGCCCACGCGCAGACCCGGTGCCACGGTTTTGGTAAACGAGCTGCAGAGGATCACCCGGCCGTCGATATCCATCGAATGAATGGTTCGCGGACGCGGGTACTCCGCCGCCAGCTCGCCGTAGATATCATCTTCAACAATCACAATGTCGTGCCGCTGGGCGAGGGCTAAGACCTGCTTTTTCCGCGCTTCCGGCATGATAAACCCGAGCGGGTTATTGCAGTTGGGCACCAGGATCACCGCTTTGATCGGCCACTGCTCCAGCGCCAGCTCAAGCGCCTCAATGCTGATCCCGGTTTCCGGGTCGGTGGGAATTTCAATCGCCTTGATGTTAAACCCGCGCAACATCTGCATGGTGCCGTGAAATGACGGCGACTCCACCGCCACGATATCCCCCGGTTGACACACCGAGAGCAGGGCAATCGACAGCGCGCCGTGGCAGCCGTTGGTGATGACAATCTCGTTCGCTGCCACGGTGGAGCCGCCGTCCAGCATCAGGCGGGCGATCTGCTCGCGCAGCTCCAGGCGCCCGTCGAGCACGTCATAGCTCAGCATCTCACCCGGATTATGCTGCGCGATGCGGCTCATCTCGCGCCACAGGGGCTTCAGGCTCGGCTGGTTAATGTCCGGCGAACCGCCGCCAAACGAGATCATCTCTTTGTCAGCGCGGGCGTCCAGCAGCATCATCACCTCATCCCACTGGGTGACGTCCACGGGGCGCTGCACCGGGCGCGTCATCGCCGGGACGGGCGGCTGGGCTTTACGCTGCGAAACAAAATAGCCGGAGCGCGGCTGGGGCGTAATCAGCTGGAGGTTTTCAAGGATTTGATAAGCCTGCTGTATGGTGCTGATGCTCACGCCGTGCTCCTGGCTCAGCGTGCGCACCGACGGCAGACGTTCGCCGCTGCGATACAGCCCTTGTTCAATGCGTTCTGCCAAAAGATTGGCCAGATGTTGATAGCGCGTCATGCTGTATCCTTTGTTTTCACCATACAGATTGTAAAACCAGTACAGATTGCCGTAAAAAATGCCATGCAGATACCGTTTTAGCGGATCTGTATGGTAAACAAAAGGTGTTTTTGCATCTGTATTGCACAGGCGGATTTCCAGGATGATAACCCCACTGGCACAGTGAGGAGAGCATCATGGAATTTTTCGAGAACCGTTCTAAAAGACCGTTTATCGCGTTTGTCTGGATCGTGAAAACGCTGCGTAACTGGTATCGCATCAACCGTACCCGCCGCATCCTGAGCCAGATGAGCGATGAGCAGCTCAAAGATGTGGGTTTATCCCGCAATGACATTTAAACCGTAGGCCGGGTCGGGCGCAGCCGCCACCCGGCGATGTTCAACTCAACAGCGCAAGCGTCTGCCGTTTCGGCCTTTCCAGCAACGCCACCGCCTCCTGGTATGTCCGCACGTTGTTGTAGCCCATCACCAGCCCGTAGCGTTTTCCCGACCCGCGGTACCACTCGGAGAGCGCGTTAACCTGCAGCTGCTGTTCCTGCCAGCAGCGCGCCACTTCCCGGTCACAACTTCCTTTGGTCAGAAACGCCACGATATGCATCCCGCCGTCGTTCTGCTCGGTGAAAAACAGATCGCCATACACCTCGCGCAGGGCGGCGATCATCCAGTCGCGGCGGGTCTGATACAGCGCGCGCATCTTTTTCAGGTGACGGAAAAAATGGCCTTCGTTGAGAAATGCGGTGAGGATCTTTTGCGTCAGCACCGGCTGGCCGCTGGTGGTAATGTCCGCACAGTCGGTAAACGCCCCGACGGTGCTGGCGGGCATCACCACGTATCCCATGCGCAGCGACGGCATGATGGTTTTGCTGAAGGTGCCCATAAAAATTACCCGGTCGTGCTGGTCGAGGCTTTTCAGCGACGGCAACACCTTGCGGGTGTAGTGAAACTCGCCATCGTAATCGTCTTCGATGATCCACGCCTCGTTCTGGCTGGCCCAGTCGAGCAGCTGCTGTTTACGCGGCAGGGAGAGCGTCACCGCCAGCGGGCTCTGGTGCGACGGGGTGACGAGGGCAAAACGGGCGTCGCGATGGTGGCGGAGGAGGTATTCCGTGTCCATGCCGCAGCGATCGACCGGCACCGTGTGCAGACGCGGCACGATCCGCTTCAGGAGCTGCTGGCCCATAAAATAACCCGGATCTTCGAACACCACCTTATCGCTGCGGCTGGCGAGCGTGTCGAGGATCAGGCGCAGGCTGCCGCTGTAGCCGCTGGTGATGAGCACCTGCCCGGCGGTGCAGGACAAGCCACGCGAGATATTGAGATAGCTGGCAATGGCCTGGCGCAGCGGGTACCAGCCCAGAACGGGCGGGTTAAGCATCTCCTCCTGACGCATGGCGCGCGTCGCCTGGCCTGCCAGCAGCAGCCATTTTTTGTACGGAAAGCTGTCGAGGGATGGGATGCCAGGGCGCAGAAACCCTGCCCGCTCGCGCTGGCTGATAAGCGATGCCGGAAGCGTACCGGTAGGCTGTTCCGTTGGGGCAGGACGCTCCGGCAACAGTAAGTCCGGGTTGACCCGCGTGCCGCGCGCGCCCTGGCTAACCAGATACCCTTCGCCCGTCAGAATGGCATACGCCGTTTCGACCGTTTTACGCGCCACCTTCAGCTCTTCGGCCAGCACGCGGATGGCGGGCACTTTGTCGCCCGGCTTGAGCACGCCGCGCGTAATGTTGTCGCGATAGCGGGAGTAGATCTCGTGATAGCCCGGCTTCATGTCCTACCTCATTTCACGCTTTTTGTGTCTTTTTACTATGTCATGAACGGCGTAGATTTGCCTCATCGCATCACCGATGCCGCACAAAAAAAGAGGAAAGACCATGAGCACTCGCGTCAACCACCATAAAGTTACACCTGCCCTCGCTAACGCACTGTCTGCCCTGAGCATGGAGGTGGCGAAAACCTCCATCGACCCGGCGCTGAAGCACCTGATCGACATTCGAGTGTCGCAGCTGAACGGCTGTACCTTCTGTCTGGATATGCATTCGAAAGAGGCCAAAATTGCCGGCGAACGCGAGCTGCGCCTGTACCATCTGGCAGCCTGGCGTGAATCCCCGCTGTTCAGCGCCCGCGAAAAAGCCGCGCTGGCCTTTACCGAAGCGCTGACGCAGATTGGCGTGCATGGCGTGAGCGATGCCCTTTACCGCAGCGTGGCGGAGCACTTCTCAGACGTTGAGATTTCAGAGCTGAACTTCGCCATCGTGGCGATTAACGCCTGGAATCGTCTGGGAATTACCTCCCGCATGGCGCCAGGCTCGCTGGATGCGGCTTACGGGTTGAATAAAGCTAACCTGGAATAATGCCGCGCTCGCGGATCATCGCCACCAGCGCCCGCAACCCTGGCGGGACGTGGCGATGACCAGGATAGTAAAGGCGCAGCCCGGTAAACGGCTGCGTCCAGTCGTTTAGCACGCTCACCAGTTCCCCGCTCTCAAGCTCTTCCTGGATATAGAATTCCGGCAAAAATCCCACGCCTAACCCCGCTTTTACGGCGCGGATCGAGGCGAAAAGATCGGACGTCGCAAAGCGCGGCGGCACGGCAAGCGCGTACGTTTCCCCCCGACGGGCCAGCTCCCAGCGGTAGATCCCGCCGTGAGCCATACGCATGCCGATCCCCTGATGTTGCAGCAGATCGTCCGGCGTTTGCGGAATGCCGTGACGTGCGAAGTAATCTGGCGTGGCGGTGACGAGCTGGCGGATCTCCCCTGTCAGCGGTACGGCGATCATGTCCTGCGGGATGGACTCTTCGAGGCGGATCCCCGCGTCGTAACCCTCGGCGACGATGTCGATCATGCGTGCTTCACTGACGATCTCCACGCGCATTTTCGGGTAGCGGATCATAAAGTCGATCAGCAGTTGGTCGAGAAAAAGCGAGCCGATATGGTTCGGCACGTTCAGACGCAGCGTTCCGGCAGGTTCCCCGGTGTCGCTGTGGATCTCCTCACCCGCGAGGCGGATTTCCTGCAAGGCCGGCCCCACGCGCGCCACGTAGCGCAGCCCGGCGTCCGTAAGCGCCACGCTGCGGGTGGTGCGGTTAAAGAGGCGAGTCTCAAGGCGGCTCTCCAGGCCGGCAATGGCATTGCTTACCGCCGTCGCGGACATTCCGAGCTCCTGCGCCGCGCCGCGAAAACTGCCGCGGCGCACCACGGCCATCACCACTTCCAGCTCTGTCAGACCTGAACGATGCATAGATTATCCTGAAAATCGAAACAACCCTTGCAGCATAGCGTGGATTATCGCAACGGGGAAGCCGTGCCAGACTGTGCTCACACAGCCTGAGGAGGTTTATATGCACCAGATCGAACAGATTTTTATTAACGGCGAGTTTGTTACTCCGCACGGCACCGAATGGTTTGATTTGTATAACCCGGCGACGGCGCAGGTTATTGGTCAGGTTCGTCTGGCGGATGAGGTTGACGCCGGGCGCGCCATCGCGGCGGCAAAGGCAGCGTTTCCTGCGTGGTCGCAGACCACGAAACAGACGCGCATCGCCGCGCTGAAACGTATGCACGCCGCCGTGGTCGCTCGCCACGACGATCTGCTGGAAGCGATCGTTGAAGAGTATGGTGCGCCCGCCTCGCGATCGGCGTGGATGGCCCGCTATCCGGCGGAGGTGATTGCCCAGGCCATTGAGGCGCTGGAGGCGTTTGAGTTCGAGACAACCGCGGGGGCCGCGACGGTACAGATGACGCCCCTTGGCGTGGCCGGGCTGATAACGCCGTGGAACAGCGACGCGGGTTTTATCTGCGGCAAGCTGGCGGTCGCGCTGGCGGCAGGCTGTACGGCAGTGATTAAGCCGAGCGAAATGAGCGCCCTGCAAACCCGGATTGTCACCGAAGCGTTGCGCGATGCTGCTTTGCCGCCGGGCGTGTTTAACATTGTCACCGGACGCGGTGAAACCGTCGGGGACACCATCAGCCGCCATCCGGACGTGGCGAAAATCTCGTTTACCGGCTCGACGAATACCGGCAAGGCCATTCTGCGTAACGCGGCGGAAAGCTTTAAGCGCGTGACGCTGGAGCTGGGCGGTAAATCGCCGACGATCCTGCTGGATGATGTGGACCTGGCGCAGGCGATCCCGCTGGTGATTCAGGCCGGGTTTATGAACAGCGGGCAGGCGTGCGTGGCGGGAACGCGCATTCTGGTGCCGCAGTCGCGTAAAACGGAAATCGAAACCGCGCTGGCGCAGGCCGTGGCGGCGGTGAAATCCGGTGACCCGCGCGACAGTGCCACGGACGTCGGCCCGATGGTCAGCGAGAAGCAGTGGCTGCGGGTGCAGGGGTATATTCGTCAGGGGCTCGACGGGGGGGCACGGCTGCTGGCAGGAGGCGAAGGGCGGCCAGCGGGCACGCAGGACGGCTGGTTTGTACGCCCGACGCTGTTTGCTGACGTGAATAATGGCATGGTGATTGCCCGCGACGAGATTTTTGGCCCGGTGCTGTGCATCATTCCCTATCAGGACGAAGCGGAGGCTATCGCGATTGCCAATGACACCGAGTACGGCCTGAGCGCGATGGTGCTGGGTGAGGATGTGGACCGCGCCCGCCGCGTGGCGCAGCAGATTGTCTCCGGGCGCGTGCTGGTGAATACGCTTGCCCATGAGCCGAAAGCGCCGTTTGGCGGGTTTAAGCACTCCGGCGTGGGGCGCGAGATGGGTGAGTGGGGGATTCGGGCGTTTATGGAGCCGAGGTCGATCCTGGGCTAAAACCTGCCCGGTGGCGCTGCGCTTACCGGGCCTACAGGCGCTCGTAGGCCGGATAAGCGCAGCGCCATCCGGCAAAAACACTTCGTCAGTCGCCGAAGTATGAAGTTAATTTTCTCTGCATTCTCTCCTCACTATCACAACGGAGAGACACTTATGATCGCAGTCCTTTTCGAAGCCAAAGCGGAGCCTCATCATCAGGCCCGCTACCTGCAACTCGCCGCCGAACTCAAACCTTTGCTGGCCGACATTGATGGTTTTATTGATATCGAACGCTTTCAGAGTTTGACCACCGACGGCAAAATCCTCTCCCTTTCCTGGTGGCGGGATGAAGAGGCCATCCGCAGCTGGAAGCAAAACGTCTTTCACCAGGCGGCGCAGGCCGAAGGGCGGGGATCCATTTTTGCGTACTATCGCATTCGCGTGGCACAGGTCGTGCGGGAATACAGTTCCGAAAACGGAGGGCAGGCGAATGTATGACGTTCACGTGATTTTCAGCGACATGCCCGGCGAGCTGGCGCGCTTTGGGCAACTGTTAGGCCGTCACGGCGTGGGGCTGGAGGGGGGCGGCGTATTTGGTACCGATGCCCATTTCCTGGTGGAGGACGGAGAAAAAGCCTGCCGCGTGCTGATGGAGGCCGGATTTACCGTTCAGGCGGTGCGCAAGCCGGTTATCAGAAAACTCAGGCAGGAGCGGCCAGGCGAGTTAGGTGACATCGCGGCGGTGCTGGCGGCACGCGGTGTGTCTATTCTTACCCAGTACAGCGACCATGCGAATCACCTTATTCTGCTGACGGATGATGATAAGCTGGCCGCAGAGATCACCGAACCCTGGGCCCCCCATGTTAAAAACGAATCAGCCTCCTGAGAACAGCGCGGCACTGGAACAGGCCATTGCGGCGGTGGCGGCGGCAATGGCCGATCCCTCGCGCGTGAAGATGCTCTGCGCGCTGATGGACGGTCGGGCGTGGACCGCTACCGAACTCAGCACTGCGGCAGATGTTGCGCCGTCGACCGCCAGCGGGCATCTCGCCCGGCTGGTGGAGGGAAAGTTGATTACGTGTTTATCGCAAGGGCGGCACCGCTATTATCGCCTTGCCGGGCACGACGTCGCGGCGCTGGTCGAGCAGATGATGGGGCTCTCCTGGAGCCGCATTACGCCGCCGGAAACGTCTGCGCCAAAAGCCCTGCGTGAAGCCCGCACCTGCTATAACCATCTTGCCGGAACGGTGGCGGTTCAGATCTATGATTTTATGCAGGCGGAAGGCTGGCTGGAGGCTGACGGCTCCGCGCTCACCCTGTATGGCCGTGAGCAGTTTCTGAAACTCGGCATTCCATTAAATGCTCATCCCCGTCGTAAGTCCTGCTGCGCCTGCCTCGACTGGAGCGAGCGACGGTTTCATCTTGGGGGAGATGCGGGCACGGCGCTGCTCACTTATCTGGAGAGTAAAGGCTGGATCCAGCGGGTGAGGGGGTACAGGGAGGTGGTGGTGACGGCGTCGGGGAAAAGTGCCGTCAGGAAGCATTTTAGCCGCTAAACGCCGCTGCGTGAGGGGGGCTCAACGTCGCATATGCACGGACGGCCCCCTCTCCCTTGAGGGAGAGGGCTGGGGTGAGGGGGAACATACGGCTGTAGGGGGCATTCCGTTCACTTCACGTTCATTGCTACTCTTTGACGACAGGACCGGTGAACGTGCCAGGGTGGCTCAGTCGCCACCACCCTGGCGACCCGGGCTCCCGGCGGTAAATCGCCGCGTCGCGGTGCCCTCAGCTTATTCCTTCAGGCTATCGGGTCGGGCATGAGCCTGCATCCCTGCAGGCCACGCCCTCTCGGCGCATCCCTGCGCCTCGCCCCGGCCTTACGGAAACGCTTCGGCGATTTACAGCCGGACCAGGCCATTGCTGTAAGATATTCATAATCCTGATGCCATATAAATCGCTTCAGGTTAAAAAATACTGGGGATCCCTCTCCCACAGGGAGAGGGAGAGCCTCGTTTTCGCAATTCCTGCGCTTTCGTCCCTCGTTTCTTGATACTTACCCTGATAACTATTATCTTGACTGCGTGTGACGAGAGGGACTCCCTATGAGTGAAGAAGAACTGTTTAGCCGCAGGCCAATGGGTATGCGGATGGCGATGATCGTGCGTCAGTGGCGTGCGGTGATCGACGATGCCATTCTCGATACCGGGTTAACCCAGTCGAGCTGGACGGTGATGATGCAGCTTTTTCAACTTGGGGATAACGTCTCAATGAGTGAGCTGGCGGAGGTGCAGGGCATTGAACTGCCGCCGCTGATGCGCACGCTCACACAGCTGGAAAAACAGGGTTACCTGCTGCGCACCACATCGCCTTATGACAAGCGCATCCGGCTTCTGACGCTGACGCCTGAGGGAAAAGCCATTTTAAAAAGGCTTACTCAGGTGATTGAGACCTATCAGGCGCGGGTATCGCAAAATATCGCGCCGGAACATATCGAGATCTTCAGCGCCACCCTGAATCAAATCGCCTGTAATTTGCGGACAATCCGCGAAGAAGACAACAAGACCGAAAAATAATGACCCCTGAACAAAAGTTTGCCCGCTGGGTAAGGGTGAGTATTGCCTCTTTCCTGCTGATGTTTATCTATTTTGTCGTCGCGGATATCTGGATCCCGCTGACGCCGGACTCCACCGTGATGCGCGTGGTGACGCCGGTTTCTCCGCGTGTCTCCGGCTATGTGGCGGCCGTGCATGTGCACAACAACAGCCAGGTGAAGCGGGGCGATCTGCTGTTTGAACTCGACGACACGCCGTTTCGCAATAAAGTGGAAGCGGCGCAAATCGCGCTGGAGCAGGCTCGTCTTTCCAACCAGCAGCTGGACGCACAGATCGCCGCCGCGCAGGCCAGCCTGAAAACCGCCGTGCTGACCGCGCGTAACGATAAAGTGACCTTCGAACGTTATCAGAAGCTGAGCACGTTACAGAACGTCTCGCAGGCGGATCTGGATAAAGTCCGGACCACCTGGCAGAGCAGCGAGCAGTCCGTCAGCACGATTCAGGCTAATATCCAGAACCTGCGTATTCAGCGCGGCGAGCGGGATGAACACCGCAACGTCACGCTGCAAAAATACCGCAACGCGCTGGATGAGGCGGAGCTGAATCTCGGCTGGACGAAGGTGTATGCTCAGGCAGACGGCACGGTCAGTAACCTGCAGTTAAGCCCCGGTTTTTATGCCTCCTCAGGCGCAGCGGCGCTGGCGCTGGTGAACAACCAGACCGACATCGTGGCCGATTTCCGCGAGAAAAGCCTGCGCCATACCCATCAGGGCACCGATGCCGCGGTGGTGTTTGACGCCTTTCCGGGACGCGTCTTCCGCGCCCACGTGACCAGCAGCGACGCGGGGATCCTCGCGGGTCAGGAGGCGGTGAACGGCCAGCTCTCCGAGCCGGAAACCTCGAACCGCTGGGTGCGTGACGCCCAACGCATGCGCATTCACGTCATGCTGGACGAGGCGCTGCCGAAGCCACTGCCGACCGGCGCGCGGGCGACTGTCCAGCTCTATAACAGTGAAGGGCCGTTTGCGCGCTTCTTCTCCGGGATGCAGATCCATCTGGTGAGCCTGCTGCATTATGTCTATTAATACGCTGGCGCGGGTGTTTACCCCGCACGGTAACATCGTCTACACGGCAAACGACTTTCGCCAGACTTTGCGCATCGTCTTTGCAGGGATGATTGCGCTGAGCATTTCCAGTTTCTACAACACCAGCTACGGCGTGTTTTTTGTGGTCTACCCGATCATGCTGCTCTCGCTGGTGCCGGTCTTCAACCGCCATGTGGCGAAGCAGTTTATCTTCAGTGCATCGCTGAACTGCGTTGAAATGGTGATTATCATCGGCTATCTGTCGCAATGGCCGGTCATCATGACGCTGGTGGTGTTTGCCCTGTACGTCATGCGTTTTCGCTTTATGAGCAAAGGGCCGCTGTTCCTGTTCGGGTCGATGGGCGTGGTGTGCCAGAGCGTGATGCTCAATTTTATGAGCTACCCCACCACCAACTGGCACACGCTGCTGTTTTCCAACATCGAAGCGAGCGTGATGGCGGTGTGCCTGAGCGCGCTGATGAACTATCTCCTGCCGGACGTGGAACCCCGCAAGCCGCCGCCATTGATTGAGAAAGACGATGCCCGCGTGCGCCATGAGTCGCTGCTCTCCGGCACCGTCGCGACGCTGATTTTCGTCGTTTTTCAAATCAGTGACTTAAGCGATTCCCTCTCGGCGCTGATGGCCGGGATTTTGATCCTGTTCCCGATGCACTATCGTGGCGCGGTGATGAGCTCCATCTGGCGCGTGGTCGGCGTAGTATTGGGCTGTCTTTATATCCTGGTTGTCCAGCTCATACTCTACGACCACAGTAGCCATATGCTGCTCATGATGCCGCTGATTGGCCTTGGGCTGGCGTTTGGCGCACGTCTGCATGTGATGGAGAAAGTAGGCGCAGGCGTAGGATTTTCCAGTATTACCACCATTGGCATTATGTTCGGGCAGAACATGCACCCTGACAGCGACCTGGTGTTCAGCGATCTTTATCGCATCACCTCCGTCACGTTTTCGCTGGTGGCGACGCTGACGATGGTCTTTCTGGTGCATTTGATCCTGAATCGCTTCGAGGCGACGCGCTATATCATCGCGCCGCCTAAAGCGGATTAATGTCCCAGCACGGCAGGCAGCTGCGAGAGTAAAAACAGGATCAGGCCAATCGTCCCGCCCACCAGCGTACCGTTGACGCGGATAAACTGCAGATCTTTGCCGATATTCAGCTCGATCTGGCGGGACATGTCTTTAGCATCCCAGCTTTTCACCGTGTCGCTGATGTGACGGGTCAGGAACGCGGCGAAATCCGGCGCGACGCGATGCGCGGCCTGCTCCAGATGCTCGTTCAGCGACGCCCGCAGGCTGGCATCGTTTGTCAGCGTTTCGCCAAACCACAGCCCGGCGTTGGCGATGCGCTGCTTCACGCGCGAGTCTTCACTTTGCATATCCGCCTTAAGCCACTGGCGCAGATCGGCCCACATTTCCCCCAGATAGCGGTTAAACGCCTCGTCATTTTTCAGGTAATGCTTGATGTTGTCGGCTTTCGCCGCCATTTCCGGATCGTTTTTCAGGTTGTCGATAAGCTTCAGCGTGGCCCGGTCGAACGCCTGACGGATCTGGTGCGTGCGGTCGTGGCTGATATCGTCCAGCAACGTGTTCACCGCATTCGATACCATCTCTGCACTCTGATCGCCCAGCCACTCGGTGGGCAATACCATCGCTTTGCGGGGATGCTCGGTCTTCAGCCAGTGGACGATCTGGTCAGAGATAAATTCCCGCGTGCTGTCGCGCTGAATCAAGGTAATCAGGCGGTTGATGATGGCATCGAGCAGCACCTGGTGGCGGTTGTTTTTGGTCATGCTCTCCAGCATCACGGCGCTGGTTTCGGTGAAATCGACCTTATCGATGGCCTTATGCACCGCGCGTTTGAGCATCCGCTGAATGCGCCCGTCGTCGGTCAACTCAAGGAACCCGCTCATCACCTGCATCAGATGCAGCCCAACGCGCTGGGCGTTGTCAGGCTTGCTGAACCAGGCACCGATCATGTGCGCGGGTTCATAGCGGCGGATTAACGCCACCAGGGACTGGGTATCCAGAAACTTCTCCTGCACAAACTGGCCAAGATTGTCGCCGATACGGTCTTTATTGCGCGGGATAATCGCCGTATGGCGCGCGATAAACGGAATGGGGACCCGGCGAAACAGCGCAACGACGGCGAACCAGTCCGCCAGTGCGCCGACCATCGCCGCCTCGGCAATCGCCTTTACCCCGCGCACCCAGAAAGTCTGCGGCAGGAACAGGGTGAAGATAAACGCCGCGGCGGCAATCAGCAGCAGCGACAGCGCGAGAAGCTTAGCGCGTTTGAGTTCAGCTATTTTTTCCATGGGTTAAGGATAGAGGGAGACGGGAAGAAAATGCAAAAATCGCCACAGCACCCACCCGCCAAACCCCATCAGCACCACGCCCGCCGTGCGTTCAATCCACCAGAGCGCACGGCTGAGCTTCTGTTGCACCGCTCGCAACCCTATAAGCGATACCAGCGCCAGATCCCACACCAGCACCACCATCACCATCCAGACGCCGCAGGTTGCCTGCTGAAGCAGCGTGACGTCTGGCCCCAGTAACGCCGTCATCAGCGCCAGATAGAACAGCGCGTTCTTCGGATTAAGCAGTGCCGAGCCGAGCCCCAGCAGGATTTGCTTACGCAATGCGGGAAGCCGCTGATGAGTTTCATTCAGCGCCAGCGTCTGCGGGCGGCTGCGCACCAGGTGCGAGCCAATCCACAGCAGGTACAGCGCCCCGGACAGTTCGATTAGCGTAAACAGCCACGTAAACTGGCGCAGGGCGCTCCAGCCGACAATCACCAGAACAATATAGAGCGCATTACCCGCGGCGATGCCGAGGCACAGCCCGGCGCTGCCGCGCAGTCGGTAGCGCGCCGCGTAGCCCACAAGCAAGAAGAAATCCGGACCCGGGCTTAACAGCGCAACAAAATGCGCCAGCGCCAGGGCGAGAAAAGCGGAAGGGAAGAACAGTTCCATAGTGACCTCATAGCCGTAACTGAGATCACCTTACGGTGTTACGTATCCTGATTATTGTCTGATATTGATCGTCCTGTGGCGTACTGGCGCGGCGTAGCGGCGCTATAGCGAACGAAGGTCTTATGGAAATGGCTCTGATCGGCAAACCCACTCTGGTAGCTCACGTCGGCAATATCATCCCCGGCGCGCAGCCGTGCTTTGGCGTATTCCACGCGGGAGATATTAAGGAAGCTGCCCGGCGTCAGCCCGGTGTCCTGCCGGAAGGTACGAATCAGCGTCTCCTTGCGTAGCGAGAAGCGTTGAGCCAGTTCATCAAGCGAAGGCGGTGCAGCCAGATCGGCAAGAAGTGCCTGCTGAATATGCTGGCTGGTTGAACGCAGCGCACCAGGGTTATCCGCACGGTGGGGAAGGGCAGAAAGCAGCCTGTCCACGGATGCAGGCGACATTGTCTCAACGATATCAAGGAAGTGCTTAAAGAACGTAGCGTTACGGATCACCTGGAGCGCCAGAGGACGATCGGTGTCGATATAGAGCATATGGTAGCTGCGCGCTTGCCCGGCGATGGGGTTGCAGCTGTGCGGCGCATAAGCCGGGATGACAATCAGATCCCCGGGATGAAGGATGTACTCCCTGTCATGGCACACGCAGCAGGTCTGGCCTTCCACAATCGCGCCAAGAGAGAGTTGAGGATGACAATGACGTTTGTAGGCCTGCGTGCACTGCCATGTGCTGCGCAGCTCAAGGCCTGAGGCGCGGTGAAAAGTCTGGAGGATGTGTCGGGTATCGGTCATGGGAACTCCTTCTGGACGTTTTTTATACCACGTCAGGGAACCGTCTGGCAGCGCTTCATTAGGAACCGTCCGGATATACCCAACTTTACGTCCATAGCCAGTCATGTTGACTACCCTTAATACCCTAAGCGGTAAAACATGGAGATTCGATATGGCTTATCAGACAGTAAATCCTGCCACTAACCAGCTCATCAAAGAATACCCCTCACATACCGACGCGGATATTGAAGCGGCCCTGAAGGCGGCTGATGCGCTTTACCATTCTGACTGGGCGAAAGGCGACATCAACCAGCGTCTCCCGGTGTTGCATAAGCTTGCCGACCTGATCGACGAGCGCGTGGACGATCTGGCGAAAATTGCCAGTCAGGAGATGGGTAAGCTCATCGAGCAGAGCCGCGGCGAGGTGAAGCTGTGTGCACAAATCGCCCGCTACTACGCCGACAACGCGAAGCAGTTCCTGGCGCCGGTGAAGTATCCCTCTGAACTTGGGGAAGCGTGGGTGGAGCATCACCCCATCGGTGTACTGATGGCCGTTGAGCCGTGGAACTTCCCGTACTACCAGCTGATGCGCGTTCTGGCGCCGAACCTGGCGGCGGGGAACCCGGTCATCGCCAAACACGCCAGCATTGTACCGCACTGCGCTGAGACCTTTGCCCATCTGGTACGCGAGGCGGGTGCGCCGGAAGGGGCGTGGACCAACCTGTTTATCTCGTCCAATCAGGTGGCGAACATCATCGCTGACGATCGCGTCCAGGGTGCCGCGCTGACCGGTTCCGAAAAAGCCGGTAGCGTCGTGGCCGCACAGGCGGCGAAGCACATCAAGAAATCCACGCTGGAATTGGGCGGTAACGACGTCTTCGTGGTGCTGGATGACGCCGACCTCGAAAAAGCGGTGAAGACGGGGGTCAGTGCGCGCCTCAACAACGCCGGGCAGGTCTGTACCGCGGCGAAGCGCTTTATCCTGCATGAAAAGATTGCTGATGCCTTCCTGACTAAATTCACCGAGGCGTTTAAGCAGGTGAAAATAGGCGATCCGCTGGACGAAAGCACCACGCTGGGACCGCTGTCGTCTAAAGATGCGCTGGAAACGCTGACCAAGCAGGTTAACGAGGCGGTGAAAAACGGTGCCACGCTGCACTATGGCGGTAAACCTGTTCAGCGTGACGGCAGCTTCTTCGAGCCGACGATTCTGACGAATATCTCTCGCGACAACCCGGCGTATTTCGAGGAGTTCTTCGGTCCGGTGGCCCAGATGTATGTGGTGAAAAACGACGACGAGGCCGTCGCCCTGGCGAACGATTCACACTATGGCCTGGGTGGGGCGGTATTCAGTCAGGATATCGAGCGCGCGAAGAAAATGGCGTCGCGGATTGAGACCGGGATGGTGTACATCAACTGGCTCACCGATACCGCGCCAGAGCTGCCGTTCGGCGGCGTGAAGCGCTCCGGTTATGGACGCGAGCTGTCGGATCTGGGGATCAAAGAGTTTGTGAACCAGAAGCTGGTGGTGGTGCGTAAATAACGTCATCGCCTTTCTTGCCGGGTGGCGCTGCGGTATGAACCGGAAACATGGGTAACACTTTAGACCGGATACA
>NZ_JBMKIF010000032.1:0-42096 GCF_049238025.1 Enterobacter cloacae complex sp. IR5458 | reverse complement strand
CGGGCATCGTTAACTTAAGATACAAAAGCTGTCCGGAAATGGCGGGTCAAGATCACCGTAGATTTAAAGGCAACTACCAAATCCCTATTTGCGTTTATGGCAATATTACCTTCCATTCTCAAACAGGGGTGACTGAAGAATATATGGTATCAAATACAGATGCAGCGCAAGCCTTTACTGAAGCAGTTAAGCGCTATCAAACCTCACTCACAGAATCCGAAGCGTTGGGAATGGCCTAACTTATAGCTGACATGGGGTGTCGGGGGTCGGAGGTTCAAATCCTCTCGTGCCGACCAAAAACATATTGAAAACCAGCCGCTTATGGCTGGTTTTTTATTGGTGATTTTCTTGTGGGGAAATATTGGGGAATAACTGGGGAATAAATACCGATAATATCTCTTCAATCGGACGAAAAAATCCCATCATGTAGATCGTATCACTCGCTTGACACTGTATTTATTTACAGTAAAAATATAAACTCCTCTGACAGAGATTAAGGAGACTGTTATGTTTGTTGAGTTGGTTTACGATAAGCGAAATGTTCAGGGCTTGGATGGCGCCAGAGAAATTATTTTGGCTGAGCTGACAAGGAGAGTTCATAGCATATTCCCTGATGCTGAAGTGAAGGTTAAACCTATGCAGGCTAACGGATTGAATAGTGATGCCAGCAAAAGTGACCGTGAAAAGTTGAACCGTATGCTGGAGGATATGTTCGAAGAGTCTGATATGTGGCTTACTAATGAATGATTACCCATATTGTCATCACAGTGAACCCGGATCCACTACCGAATTTAGCGTTCTCTTTTGGCATATTCGCAACTTTGCGTAGCTCCTTCCAGTTTCACAACGTATCGCTTTACGCATTTCATCCTCATCAGCATAATCACCCCGAATCCGTTTGTAAGACTTAACCAGCGCGCGCTACTTTTTCTCCCTGCCCTATACTTTCAGTCTGACTGACTGGAGGTTTCTATGTGTGGACGTTTTGCACAAGCCCAAACCCGTGAAGAATATCTGGCATACCTGGCTGATGAAGCCGATCGTGACATTGCGTATGATCCGGAACCTATTGGCCGGTACAACGTGGCGCCTGGTACCAAAGTTCTGCTGCTGAGCGAACGCGACGAGCAGTTGCATCTTGATCCGGTCCTGTGGTCATACGCGCCAGGATGGTGGGATAAACCGCCTCTGATTAACGCGCGCGTCGAAACGGCGGCTTCAAGCCGAATGTTTAAACCGCTGTGGCAGCACGGCCGAGCAATCTGCTTTGCGGATGGATGGTTCGAATGGAAAAAAGAAGGCGACAAGAAACAGCCCTACTTTATTCACCGAGCAGACGGTCAGCCAATTTTCATGGCGGCGATCGGAAGCACGCCGTTCGACCGTGGAGACGAAGCAGAAGGTTTTCTCATTGTGACGTCAACAGCTGACAAAGGCCTAGTAGACATTCACGACCGCAGACCACTGGTTCTGTCACCAGATTCAGCACGCGAGTGGATGCGTCAGGATGTTGTCGGCAAAGAAGCTGAAGAGATAGCTGCCAACGGTACCGTGCCCGCCGAAAAGTTTATCTGGCACGCAGTGTCTCGCGCCGTGGGGAACCCAAAGAATCAGGGGCGAGCGTTGATCGAACCAGTATAACTCTTTCCCCTCCCATTCATAACTTTAGGATGAAGTTCGTCAGCTTTTTTGTATGTTTCGTACATCCAACATCTTGTAATGCAAATTTTTTAATTCTTCATTTGACTCTTCATATGGTTGTGATAAACCTAGTTGTAGCAAAGATTCTGTATATACAGATAGTGCAATAAAAAAACCTATGTTGTACAATGCTGCGCCTCTGATAAGCGTCGCGATAGGGAAAAATAGGCATTTTCTGTGCTATGCAGTACTTGAAATGAGCTAAACTAGACGCATGTTTGTATATACAACATCATTCAGCAGCACAAGGAACGGTCGTGATGAAGCTGATAATCTCACCAGCTATACGGCAAAAGCTGGCAAGCAAGCAACCACCCGTTAATGAAGACGACATTCTACAATGTTTTTCTAACAGGACAGGACATCTTCTTGAAGATGATCGAGAGGACAATCGAACCTCACCACCGACAAAATGGTTCATTGCTGAAACTGATTACGGTGTACCTCTCAAGATTGTTTTCATCGCACGCCCGGGGAAAGGCATCTTTATCCGTACAGCCTACTCCCCCAACGACGAAGAAATTCGTATATATGATAAATTTGGAAAATAAGGTCAATTTATGAGCAAATCCGCCGACAAAAGAACTGCTTCCGCAGGTTTGATTGCATCCACTGATGATGCATGGGACTCTCGCGAGCTTGGTTCCAGCGAAGCTCACGTCAGAGTGTCAGACGACCTGTCAGAAATGGATATCAATGATGCCTTGGAATTGCATCCAATCTCTATCCGGTTGAACAAATCCCTGATAGAAGATCTAAAAATGATTGCAGACCTTCATGGCTTGGGCTACCAGCCGTTGATTCGTCAAGTTCTGACACGCTTTGCTGACTGTGAGAAGAAGCGCATTCTACAGGAAGTGCATTCTAAAGAACTGGAAAGACCCAAGCGTGAAACTAGGCAAAAAAAGGTAGCATGACATAAACCCGCTTCGGCGGGTTTATAATTTTTAAAGCATTGATCTTGCCAAACATCTATCTAATAAAAAAAATCAGCATAAACCGAACCTGCTACCTGACAATAAGTAGATCGGAAAATCTTGTTGTATACCTTGGAGAAAGCATTTCACGCTTCATTTGCCACTGCTGCTGAATGCCCTGCCCGGCGAAGTAGAGCGTTCCTTTTCCGTCTTTCGCGTTCAAGTGATCGAGCACCTGCATCAACTTATCGCTTCCAGCGCGCGGCGCGTGCTCATCGAAAAGGTTCAGCTGCGCCACCCCTTGGCTGAAAAAATCCCCCAGCATGATTCCAGCCTTTTGATAGCGGTGGCCATCCTTCCAGATTTTGTCCAGGCACTTTACCGCGGTGTTGATGATGTCGCGGGAATCCTGAGTGGGGGTGAGAAGCTTCATTGACGCGCTGTTACCGTAATACGGCTCGTTCATGGCAAAAGGTGACGTCTTCACGAACGCAGAGATAAAACGGCAATACTGGTGTTCACCGCGAAGCTTTTCAGCGCCACGCGCCGCATAGCTGCAGATGGCCTGACGCATCTGCTCATATTCTGTGACGCGTTCGCCGAAAGAACGACTGCAGACGATTTCCTGCTTTGCCGGCGCAAACTCCTCCAGATCAAGACATGGTTCGCCGCGCAGCTCCCGAACCGTTCGCTCTAGGACGACATTGAAGTGCTTTCGAATAATCCACGTACTCTGCTCAGAGAGGTCCAGAGCTGTTTTGATGCCCATGGCATTAAGCTTTTTACTGATTCTGCGACCAACGCCCCAAACATCCTCTACAGGCACGATCGCCAACAGCCGACGCTGCCGATCGACATTTGACAGGTCAACTACCCCGCCCGTCTGTCGCTGCCATTTCTTTGCGGCGTGATTAGCGAGTTTAGCGAGTGTTTTTGTCTGAGCAATGCCAACGCCAACGGTAAGGTGCGTACGCTTCAGAACCGTAGCGCGGATCTCTTTGCCAAAGTCAGTCAAATCCCTGCAGTTCCTAACGCCCGTCAGGTCACAAAAAGCTTCATCGATACTGTAAATTTCGACGCGGGGGCTCATTTCTTCCAGCGTCGTCATTACCCGGTTCGACATATCAGCGTAAAGCTCGTAATTGCTGCTGAAGCAAACAACGCCAGCGCGCCGGAAAAGCTCCTTTTGCTTGAAGAAAGGCTCGCCCATTGCTATCCCTGCGGCTTTTGCCTCTGCGCTGCGCGCGATCACGCAGCCATCGTTATTTGAGAGAACGACAACCGGCCGCCCTCTCAGGTCCGGCCTGAATACAGTCTCGCATGATGCGTAGAACGAATTCACATCACAGAGAGCAAACATATTCAGCTCGCAGATTTAACGATGAAAGTTACGACGCCGAAAACGTCCAGCGTGTCTTCGCTGCCAACAACAATCGGGCTGTAGGCGCTGTTCATAGGATTTAGTTGCACGGTCGGGCGCAGCTGCAGGCGTTTAACAGTGAACTCCCCTTCCACCGCAGCGATGACAATGTCACCATGCTCAGCAGTCCTAGAGCTGTCCACCACCAGCAGGTCACCGTCACTGATCCCGGCTTCGATCATAGAATCACCCGCGGCTTTGACGAAATACGTTGAACTCGGGTGAGCGACAAGCAACTCATTGAGATCGATGCGCTGTTCAACGTAATCAGCCGCGGGGCTTGGGAAACCACACTGTACTAAGTCACTGAAAAGCGGGAGAGCAATAATTTCTCGCAGTTCTGCAGGCCTGATAAATTCCATGTCGCATATCTCTATAACTGTTTTTATATACAGTAGTTTCATTTGAGCATGCATGCAAGACAGAGGGGCTGTCAGGAATGATTAAAGCTTCGCCGTTTCGTTTCTAAGTTTCTATGTCGCTTCGAATTATGAGTTTTGTAAATTTCATAGATGTAACCCTCTGTGAGCAGATTTAAGCCGGTTTTCATTTTCCCATCTGATAAACATCTATTTCGATAATGGCCTTTCGGTGGCTTGCCACCCTCTTATGCCTGGTGAAGTAGTTATGAACCCAGATTCATGCCTGGAACATGTGATCCGGTCCGGCTATGTGGTTATGCCATGCGATGAAGCAGAAAAATTCACTCTCGGAGAGATACAGAAAATGATCGCCATAGCACGGCGAGCACGGGATCGGTGGGTCCAACCTTAAGCACGCAGAGCAGCCAGCTATTGCATGCAGTGAGGCTGCTCAGTTAGCATTGAGATAAATTATTTTATTAAGAATAAGGAGAACCCGTGTTCAAATGGCTTAGGAAAGCAAACAGGTCTAAAAATTATTATCTGAAAAAAGTAAAGCTAAGGTTAAAGCTTAACCTTTTGAGCGCAGTAACCGCCCTGACTCGTCCTTCCCGGCCTGAACGTGAGTTGGTCACCAACCACTTAGTCATACCTTTCATTGCTAAAGGTATTGGCGATGCTGTTGTTATTGGTGGGGTAATTAACATTCTGGTGAAACACAATTACCGAGTATCTGTAATTGCAGACAAAAGGACTTATTTTTTATTTAATGAGTGGGATAATCTAGACGGGTTATATTTATATGAACCTAAAAATAAAAAACCGCTACTTACTGCGCTAAGTCAGATCAGTCCATTTATTTTCATTGATTCACATGAAGTAACCCACTCTAATATTGATACGTTTAATTTAATTAGACTCTCCAAGCCTTACAAAACCATTGGATTCACAAGCGAATATCGGATATATGATGAAGTTATTAAAATCAAAAATCCTCAAGCGCATATCAGCTCTCGATATATTGACTTGCTTGAAAGATTAGGGCTCAGTGTCACAGATTATGATTATTCTGTTATCATTCCTAAAGAAGACACTGAAGCGGCACGAAGTTTTATAAAAAAGACCACGGATAAAAAAATAGTTTCATTTATCCCCTACGGTAGCGTCAGCGAGCGTTTTTTCTCAGCCTCCCAAATTGGGACCATAACAAATCACATGGCAAAATACGCCAATTCGTATCATATGATCATCCTCGGGGAACAGCATAAGATTGCACATATCCCCGATTCAGAAAATGTCACTAAAAATACGACACCGTCATTCTTCTCTGCAGCACAAATAATCAAAGATAGTGCTCTGGTGATTTCCCCAGACACTTCTTTTGTACATGTATCCAGAGCATTTCAGAAAAAATTAATCTGTGTTTACCCATTTAAAATACTCGGCGCATCAGCAGATAATGCGGATGTGTGGGGGCCAAACTATAAATTAGCTAAACAGGTGAGACTAAAAGAGCGTCGCGTTATGGATGCTGATGTAAGTCCTATACTTGATTTGATTGATGAATGCTTGAATAGTAACGAGGATTGTTCCAAAAGGTAAGAACCCTCACATTGTAGTTTCTGTCTCTCCCCCTGGCTTCTCAGGCCACAAAACATCCGGAGCCTGAGAAGCATTAACACGACTTAGCATGACAGTGTATACTTCCCATTTTTCAAGCGATTTTTTTTCTTCATCAGTAGCGATCCCGTATTTTACGGCTCTTTGAAGTGGTGCAATCGCTACCTCCGCTTCACTTAATCGCTGCGCTTTCTCTTTTTCTGCTTCCGAAACCACGTCAACAGGAACCTGAACAATTTTCCCATCACTATACATCCAAGAACCGTCAATATTCACCCCTTCAGGATAATCGCTTAGTGCCACTTCAGCTACGCTCATATTTTCAGGGTAAAACATCGACACCGCATAGATATTTCCTCGCTCAGGGACTCGTTCATCAACGACTGAGCAAATAATCCCGTTGCTGTCGTACATAATTTTCACTGTTTCATCTGAAAACAATTCGTGACATTCAAACCAATCTCTGCCGTCTTCTGATTGTAGGAAAATAGGGACTGTTCCATCCATTGCAGTATATAACTCCAATTGTTTATGTGTTGGTTTTACAACCTTAAAATTCTTAATATTTTGCATAATCGTTTCTTTACCCTGTGATTGTAACCCAAGTGCCATTGATATTTCTCTGGATTGGTTTGTAATAAAACCTTACGGCGTTAGCATTTGAAGAGCCGGGAGATGTGTATCCTGTAGAAACACAACCAGCTGGAAGATAAAGACTCCCACCGGAGGCATCTGCGGAAAGACTGAGTGATTGCGCTCCAAGCTGCACCCCTTGCACATAGCGTGCATCAGACTCTGCTTTTGTATAAGCCTGCCCTGCTGGGGTGTAGTTGCCTTTTGGCTGGAAACGACCGTCACTTTCTGTTTTTGTATAAGAATCCCCAGTTTTTGCAAGTTTTACCACGTTATTACTTACTCTGTGGCGTAGATAAGGCTGCGCTGCATCACCGCTGACAAATCCTGCGTATGTAGCACCATCTGTTAACACATATCGTGCGTCAAAATTTACGTAACTAGACGGAATGACCTGACCTGTAATATTGACATTTTTTCCGCTTGTGGCGGTGATATTGATTGAACCATCACTTTTCAGATTGACACTGTTATTTCCGCCCTTGTAATTATTGAAAACGACATCAGCATTATTTGTTGAGCCTGCTCCTACATACCAGTGATTCACATTAGCCGAATCAACAGAAATTAAATAACTAGCATAACCCGCAGTTTTTGGCTGTAACCTGATAGCCTCACCATCAAAGTTCACGATGAGTCTGCCTGTCATCGTGTCGCCCGTTTTGGCAACCGCCCCAATCTCGCTGGGAGTAGGTTTATTCAACTTGCCATACAATTCATTTACATAAACCCTGCCTGCATCAATACCTGCTTGGTTTGCACCAACAACGATAGTTTTGCCAGAATTATAATCTATTGAAATTAAGCCGAAAGTATCGCCAGTGTTACCGAAGAAATTCACTGAGTATTTCGTTAAACCATCAGGATTCGTTACTGCTGAATTCCATATCGGGCGATAAATCCCACCACCATATTGCTTTAAAAACTGGAGATACTTAGCTGCTGTGTTTATGTCAGCCCCCGGGAGCATATCTCCCGAACTTCCACCAATGCCACGACATCCCAGCGTCATCAACCGCCCGCCGTTAGTGTCATCATATTGTGTAGTGACATCTTTTGTTGCTGCGGTTTTAAGTTCCAGGGCAGTCCTTGATTTAGCCTTATCGGTAAGGTCTGAAAGGTTGTTACTTTTCTGGAGTGCATTAACGATACGCGTGTCATCGCCTGCCGCAACAGTATTGGCAACTTTCCCCACGTCCAGTACGGCTGCCCCCTTCAGGCCCAGGCTTTTTCGTGACTGAACGACATCCTTCACATCGCTCAGGTTCGCATCCTGTCGCAAAAATAACCCGTCGCCCGTTGCCACCTTCAGTTCAATGCTCGCAGTTTCGGATACCGCCAGGCGGTATTGCAGGTTCACGCTGACACCGTTTTCTGGCTTCTCTATGGCGGCACAGTTCGCAACGGAATACAGCTCTCCTGCATCGGTCAGCAGGCCAACTTCCCTCACCACGAACCCACCCACACCTGTCGCTAACACCAGCTGAGCAATAAACTGGTTCGCCTGGTCTGGCGAAACCTGCAGCGCGGATATCGCGTTGCGATAGACTTCACGGACCAGTTTCGTCTGTGCCGGATCAGGCTTAACGGGCTGGCCGTTCCCGTCACCCACCACAAAATCTTTAATAATGACGGGCTTCCCGGTCGCAGAGGACAGCGCCTCCAGCTCCTTGCCCCGGTTGGTCAGAATGCTGTAATACTTCTCAGCCATGGCTAAACTCCTGCCTCAATATCAACATCAATCCAGGCGGTGACAGCACCCCCCGTGTAATAGGTTCCCTTCGCGCCCAGATCGGCGATCACGTCAATGGTGGTCAGCAGACTACGCAGGTTCTTGGCTTTATCCACCTGACGACGTATGCGCTGATACAGCGCCTCATCAATGGCCTGGAGGCTGAAGACCTCCACCCGGAAGGTATACGGGGGCTTGCGGGGTTCATCTTCCCACCATTCCACGACGGTCGTAGGCAGACTGAGGGCACTCAGTGACCGCCTGACCGCGCCGGCGGTACCGCGGTGCTGATGGACGTACGCAGCATCCTTAATTACCTGCCGTTTTTCTTCCTCCGTCCAGGCGTCTTCCCATGAATCCACCGCAAACTCCCAGGCGAGCCAGGGCAGCAGATGTGCGGGGCAGGTATCAGGATTTTTCACCTTCCGGACCATGTCCGTATCCAGCCCGGTGATCTGCTCCGTGCTGACCTGCTCCAGCGCCCGCTCCGGATGAATGGCTGAAGGGGGAAGGAGGGTTCTAAATTTATCCACTGACGCCTCCTTTACGCGTGACGTTTATCGCGCTGCACCACGGGGCCTGCCCGGCAGCCGCTTCCAGATCGGCCGTCGGGCTGATCAATTTGACCCGGGATACGCCAGGCTGCTGCAGGGAAGCGTATAACGCAGAGAGCGGTACGATGGCGTTAATACGATGGGAAAGCTGGGTATAGCTCGTCAGCGTGCTGATGGCATTCTCCAGCACCGTCTGCGCATCCGGCCCATCAGGAATATCGAGTTCAGCCGTGACGGCATAGCTGACAACAGTGGCACTTTTCACGCTCACAAAATCGGTCAGCGGCCTGACTTCATCGGCACTCAGTTTGTTTATCACGGTTTCGATCAGGATAATCCCGGCCTCACCATTGCCCGTTCGCGACAGCACATACACATCCACTTCACCGGGTCGGTTATGGGTCTCCGGGCCGTAGGCATCCGCATCCAGCACATCGTTATCTGCCGATTTGGCATGAAAACGGTACGCGTTGCGCGCGCCGGCAGTGTTCAGTTGTGCCCACGACAGCTGGATGCGCTCACGAAAAGCGTCATCACTTTCATAGACAGGTTCGACGGGTGGTACCGCATCCGGATCGCCGGGGACAATCACCAGGCGGGAAACGTTGAAGGCCGCCCCCAGCTGGTCGAGATCGGCCCCTCTGGCGCTGGCAAGGAAAACAGCCCTTACCGCGTCGTTGACACGCTGAAACGCCAGCGTCAGCTGATAGGCGTTGATCTCCCCCTGTTTATACGCCGGGTCAGATTCGACCAGGGCGTCGAACTCTGGATCCAGTTCGCGCAAGCGCGCCAGCCAGCGGGTAAAAATATCGGCGGAATCCGGTACCACAATGGCATCCGGTACCGCCAGTGCGGACAGGTTAATTACGTCGTAACTACTTGCCATAAATCTGTATGCCTCCGGTGCTGACGGGAAGATTATTCTCTTTGTTGATCCCCTCGATATCGACGACACACCCTGTTTCATCGGCCGGGAAAGTAACCATCACACGCCTAACCCGCAACCGGGGCTCCCAGCGTGCCAGGGCTGAGGCCGTGGCCGCGATAATCCGCAACCGGGTGAGATCGTCGCGAGGATTGTCCACCAGCGAAAACAGGTCACTGCCGTAATCGCGCACCAGCACGCGGCTGCCGAGCGGTGTGGAGAGGATATCGCTGACGGACTGGCGCAAATGATCGCTGCCGGACAGGCGTTTACCGGTCCGGCTGTTTACACCGTTCATAATGTTTTTCCGTATGAGGATCGCCAGGTGGCGGAGAGTTAACCGAAATAATCCGGGCCGGTGTTATCCTTGCTGCCGGATTTTTTTGAGGATTTCGCAGGCTTGCGGATATCAACCACCAGGTTGTACGTGTAGCTGAAACCGGCAGGCGTCAGAGAATACACCAGCGATTCCACCACCCAGGCACGATCTTCCCGTTCGCCAAAGCCGGACGTGGAGACGCCGGATTCTGCTGTGAGCGGGACATGCTTCGGGCGGCACGGTCCTGTCACCGTCATTTTCTGCTCATTGCGCCGGGCCTGCGTTTTTTTCGATTTAGCCTGCTGGTCAGCAGTGGCCTTTGCGGGCTGGGTATAGGGATTCGCCATCGAGGGACCGTCATGGTCAACCGTGGTGGTTTTGGTCTTCCCGTCCGCTTCATCATAATAGCGAACCCCGATTTTGCCCGATGACTTACCGCTGCTGCCGGTCGCTTTCCCCGTCGAACTCCCCCGCTCGCCCTCACTGTATGACCAGTTTGAGACTTCCTCCGGAGTGATAACCAGTTCCCCGGTCTGCTCACCTGAGGCGTTAGCCGTTGCGCCCTGCCGGAGAAAAAGCCAGTACCCGCCAGAGGGTTTGCTGACGGCGTTCCAGGTTCGGGCCAGTCGGGTCAGCAGGTTGGCGTCAGACTCCGCCACCTGATCAACATGGTCAATATGAATATTCGCAAGCTCCGTGGCCACTTTCGGTACCAGACCGTTTTCGGTGGCCACGGTTTTAACCAGATCCGCCAGTCGCAGATTATCCCAGCTTCGGGTCTTCTGGCTCAGCACATCACCGGGATGTTTCTGCGCGTTCATGGGCGCGGCCGTGGCATAAATTTCCACGCGTCGTGGCGGACCACTGCTGCCGACGCCGGATACCACGAACCGGCCCTTATCCACCAGCTGGTCATTGAAGCCCAGCGCCACGCGCAGCCGCGCGCCTTTGGTCGGTAAAGGGAGGGTTTCTGATAGTAACGTGATTTTTAGCTCATCCGCTTTTGCCGTGGCGCCGCCGTAATCGGTCAGCGTCATCTCTGCCAGGCTCTGCTGCAGCGCGCGGGTGATATCCTTTCCTTCCGCGCTGACGCTGAACGCCGGCGCGTATTCCGGTTTAAAAATCTGTTCAGTCATATTAATCCCACAGGCTGAAGGCGGAGTCCTGCACCGGCGGTGCCAGATCCGGCAGGGTGATGAAGAGACCAGACGGATAAACCGCGCCGGCATCAGCCAGTCCCGGATTCGCTTCAAGCACCTGTGTCACGATATAAGACAGATTTTCCGTGCCGTAATGCAAAGCGCAGACGGCATCCAGCACGTCACCGTCACGGGTTTGATATGTCGTCGGCATAATGTTTCAGCGTCATCGTCCAGTTTTTATTTCGGTGGCCGCCACCGGGCAGGAAACGGTTTGTTGTGTCGGAGAAGTCGATCACCACCCACCAGCCCAGCACATCCCCTTCACCGCTGACCAGTTGCTGTGGCTTGTTCTGGTCGGCGAGATCGTAGAGATCGTTAACGGCATCCACCCCCTTACGGAAGAAGGCATGCGATTCACCTTCAAGCCGGACGGTTCGCCCTGGCTTGCCGGTGTACTGCAGCAGGTCCTGTTTGCCGATTCGTTCCTGCTCGCTCCATCGCCAGCTGGCCTCACGGGTCAGCTGGTTATAGGCCGTGGTATCGATGGAAAAGGCGAAATCGCCCAGCATCATCATCACCCGGGCGGCCTGTGCACCACGCGCCGCGCTGGCCCCTGCCTGCCCGAAGTCTTCAAAGACAGGAATGATTTCACTCACCAGATTTGCCCTCCGTCCAGCATGCTGCTGTCACCCGTAAAAGCCGGGCTGCTTTTCGTCACAGCCTCCACCTCGTCAGCAATCCCCCGCTCGTCCTGCCCCGGTGCGCCGTGAATTTCAAACCGGTATTCGAACCGGCGGTTGTCGGTCAGTTGCCGGGGGGCGGGTGCGGCGTCTGCTGCATCCAGTTTCTGCAACAACATATCCCAGCGGCCTTCCGCATCCGTGCCGGCATTCCCCCGGCCGTCGTCAGCATTACCTGAAAGCGGTACGGTGCGCGGTACGGCAGTCTGCCCGGGTGTGCCCTGCTCCGTTATGCCCGGTACCACCTGCGGGGATGTTTCTGGCGGTAATGGCGCCAGCAGGGTACGGGGATAATTATTCCATACCGTCGGGCCGGTACCGGGCGTGACAGGCTGCTGTACCGGCTTCATTAACCCATCCGGCCCGAACAGTCCGCCGCTGTTCTCCGGTGTCAGATACTTATCGAGGGTGGTGTTGAATGTCTCCTCGTCATCACGGAAAAAGCCCCGCGTATCCCGGTAAGATTTTTTCACATCGTCAGGCAGGTCCGGCTTTTCCTTCAGTTGTTGTTCAAACCATTCTCCCTGGCCGTTTCGCTGCGCCGTCATCCGGGCGATATCGACCGAGCCGGTCATGGCCAGCGATTTAAGGACATCCCGCTGATCGCTTCGCTCATCCGGCAGCAGCCAGGACATTTTTTTTGCCAGCGCGTACGCCACCTTCCCGACAAAAACAATTCCCTGCCCGAACGTCAGCACCCCCGGATAGAGATCATTGCGCAGGAAACTGACGATGCGTTTGATCCCGCCGCCTTTAAACCACTCCGCCAGATCATCAGTAAGACGGCGTACATCCGGCGCCAGTTCATTACCCAGCTGGCCGGCGATTTCCGCGACCGCAGAAGAGAACACAGTCTGCAGGTTGGTAATGGCGCGGTTGCCTTCCATTGCACCTTCTGCGCCCTCTTTCGTGACCAGGTTATACCGGCGCTGCTCGTCCATCAGATCACGATAACTCTTCCCGGACTGCTTCAGCAGCATCAGCAGTTTGCTGGCCTCTCCACCAAACAGGGAATCCAGCGCAAACGAGGCTTTCGATTCATCCTGCAGGCTGAGCGCACGCTCAACGATTTTCTCAAACTGCGCCATATCGCTGAGCCCGGCAAAATCGCCCGCCTTAAATCCCAGCGTTTCAAACGCGTCCTGCAGCGCCCCCTGCTTGCCGTTCTGCTTGTACTCCCCCGCCTTATGCAGATACTCCTCGAACAGATCGCCGATGTTCTCCCCGTTCATGTCGTACTGTTTTGCGAGCGTGTCCCAGGCATCAAACGTCGGAATATCCACGCCATAGCTTTTCGCCACGCCGGCTCGCCGGGCCGTCTCCGCGTTGGTGGCAGCCGGGGCAATCAGGGTGCCCAGTGCGGAAGCCACCACCCCGCCGCCGCCGATCGCCAGCCCCGGCGCCACCATGCCGCCCAGTTGACCGGCGATACCCAGCCCGCGGCGAAAGAGACCTTTACCGGCTCCCTTGAATGCCGCCAGCCGCTGTGCCTTCTGCATCTGCTGGTTCAGTTTCTGCTGCTCGGCTTCAGTTTTGCGGATTTCGCGGGATACGTCGCTGTAACGCCGTTTAAGATCGCCAAGACTCTGCCCGGCGAGCTTTGCCCGCTTGATTTCCGCTGCCAGCTTCGCCTGGTCTTTCGTCAGCTTTTCTGACTGCTTACCGACATCCTTCAGGCTCTTTTGCAGGCCGTTCGCTGAACGGCTCCATGAACTGTCGATATTGCCGCCAAAGGTAATAACGGCCTTAAGGTTCTGGCTTAATCCGGCCACGATTTACCGCCTCCACTTCGTCGGTGAGAAAATCAGAAAACACGCTGAACGGCATATCCAGATATTCCGTCATGGGAAAATGCAGGCGCCGCCCGAGAAAACGTATCGCCCGGATCAGGCTTTTTTCGGTCGCTCCGCGGGCGGGAGCATAAAAACATTAAACGCATCCAGCAGCTGCGCATAATCCGCCGCCGTCAGTTGCCAGATATCCTGTTCACTGAGGTTGCACAGCAGCGCAATCATGCGCGCTTCTTTTTCTTCTTCGCTGCCGTGGTCTTTAGAAAAAGCAATACGGTCACGGACCAGCGGCTCGCGCAGCGTCACCTGTTCGAGGAGGCCACCGTTCTCGAAAGAAATGGGGGAATACAGTTTGATGACGCGGGTTTCACCGGGAAAATTCATAACACTCTCCGTAAAGTAAAAACGGCCCGCAGGCCGCTATAGAAGGAAGACAGACTCAGAGGCGGACTTTAGCCGCCAGGCCGGATAACACATCCACACCATTTACGCGTCGCGCGAAGCGCTCAGTATCAATGGCAAAAAGTTCGCGGCCGTCTTTGGTCTGGCGGTAATAGCTCACGGCGATATCCACCGTGACAGCGTTTTCCGACAGGCTGTCCTTGCCCCGCGCATCCGGAGTGACGGTCTGCACAAAGCCCTCGATCTCCTCGATGGTGCCCAGCGCGGTACCGTTCGCCAGATAGCCCTGATACGCCGTAAAGCGCGGACGGCTGCCGCTGACAAAACCGAAAGCGGTCAGCATGTCCACGTCCATACCGTAAAATTTCAGCTGGCAGGTCAGGGCCTCCATGCCATCATCCACGGGAGAAGGTGCATCCTGCGCGCCGGTGCGCAGATCGGTTTTGACAATGGACAGAGCCGGCGGTGTAAATTCATGCGCGCCCTGAATACGGATCCCCTGCCGGAAGAAGGTCCAGACGCGTAACGTGTTTTTCTCGCTCATGCTGCCAGCATCTCCTCAAGCGCATAGTTGTTATTCACCCGGACGCGCAGGCTGATAAGCTCAGTCGGCGATTTCGGACCGAAGTCATAGTTGATGTACAGCACGCCCGCCGCCATGCTCTCTGCGGTATTAAGCTCCTCATCCAGCCAGGCGCGGCCACCAAAAATGGCACCGAGCCCGACCAGCTGGCGCATATAGGCGTTGATGGTGCCGATAATGTCGTCAGCGTTTTCACGGTCAAGCGGACGGTCAACGTATTCCAGCATCGTTTCCTGAATGCTGTCCTCGATGACGTCAGCGGTACGGCGAACCGATTCGAAGCGCCACTGTGGGTTGGTGCCACACAGACGGTTGCCCCAGTGCTTAAACCCGGCCCGGCGGATGATGGTGGAGACGTTCTGCATGTTAAGCAGGTTGGCATCACAGTTTTCATCGCCGAGAATGAACTCGTCTATCTGCTCCACGCCGAGGATATTGTTAATGTCCTGGTTGGATTTACTCCACCACCAGCCCTTCTCAAAGTCGATACGGGCACGCAACCCCGCCGCAAAGGCAGAATACGGGCGGTAGACCAGCTGACCGTCGGCGTTGCTGACCTGAACGCGCGGGCGCAGCAGTTCAGTACGCATGCCGTAGGACTGACGACGCTGAACCACTTCCTGCAGGGTGGTGCCGGATTCACAGTCAACATATGCCACTGCACGCAGTTTGCCGGCAACGGTCTCCAGCGCCTTACCCACGGCATCATCTTCACTGAAACCCGGAGCTATCACGATACGGGGCTGGTACGTCGTAACCGATTTTGCAGACGACAGCGTACCAATCCCGGTCAGCACCGCCGCACGCTGTTTCGCTTCGTCAGTTTCTTCCGACACACGAACCACCACCGTCAGTGCATTTCGCTGGTCGTTGATTTCGGTGAGTGCCTGTTTCAGCGTGCCCTTATCACCGAGACGGGAGAGCATCGTGGTACCGACAATCGCCACCGGCGTATTCAGCGGGAACGGCTCATCCTCGCCACCGGACAGCTGCAGGCTGAACGGTGTGACAATACCGCTGCCGCTCCCCTTAGCCGTCATCTTAACATCCGCCACCGTGCCGACGGCAGCAGTAACGTCTGCCGGGGTTGCCGTCAGCTTTCCGGTGTCGTCACAACCCAGCGTGATGGTCAACGTTAATGCCGTTGCGTCCCACACAGCCGTCGTCTCCACCTCAGCGGGATTTGCTGCATCAGGAACACCGGCAACCGCCTCAACCGACAGGACATTGCCCGCCCTGCCTGCGATCGTCGCGGCAAACTCCACAACGTTATCCAGAATAGGCGTCCCGACGGTACCCGCTGCCGGCGTTCCGGCTGAGGCATCCGGCGCGGTACCCACCAGACCGATAATGGCCGTCTGGATCGTCGTGACCGCGACCGTACCGGATGTCAGTTCGATCGTTTCCACACCATGTAAATTCGCCATTCATTTTCTCCAGGCATAAAAAAACCAGCCGCGGCAGGTCACATTTTTTGATTGGGGGGATTTGTGGTTCCGCCGCCGTCACCATTTTCTTTGTGGTCATGGCGGTTATAGGTTTCGCGGATCCCGCTCATTTTCCCGGCACCGTCTGAAATCTCCTGGGTTGCACCGATATTCCCGGCCACGTTCGTGTCGGCGTTTATCTGCGTTTTCCCCTGTACGGTCAGGGTATCGGTAATTTCCACCGGACCGTCAAGCGTACCTTTTCCGATGATTTTGTAGGACCCACCCTCCGCCAGAGTGATGGTCAGGGCATGCGCGGCACGGTCATAGCGGATCTCGGTACCGTCGCCGTAACGGGTGATATGCTCGCTGTCGCTGCCCTCCGGCACCGGCAGACCGCCGGTATTCCAGCCGGGAAACACCCGGCCATTATTCAGCTCGCCCGCCTCCGACAGTACCGTGACTGCATCCCCGACCGCATACGGATTGGAGTCAGCCCGGTTAGTACCCGAAAAGCCCTGGCAGAGCGGCAGCCAGGTGGTGGTGATGTCGCCCAGATCCACCCGGCATTTCGGAATACCGTCATGCTTAACGGAATGAATAACCCCGCGCCGGACAATGTTTGCCAGGCGGCGCTGTAAATCGCCCTCAATATCACTCATCGAGTTTCGCCTCGTAAATCAGCTGATAATCGTCCACATGTGCCCGCCCGATATCCGGTGCTTTACCGAGCCAGACGGCATTCAGCGGGGCATTGATCTGCGCAAACGGATCCGCACCAAAGGCCGCTGACTGTGTGAAGGAAATCCTCCAGACCAGATAATCATCCATGCGCGGATCAAACTCATCGCGTGACGCATCGATAAACACGGCTGGCTCCGGACTGGTCAGGCCGAACAGCTGGCCATCAATCCACTGGGTGATATCTGCGGCCGCCGTGCGCAGGAAAATTTCCGGCCGGCTGACTCCCGCGCCGGCCGCATCCACCACCACGAACAAATCACAGGACAGATTAACGTTGAGCTGCCCCTCGTTGCCGCCGCCCTGCTCCCAGCCGTTAATGGAGAAATACACCGCCGGCGTTGTCAGCCCGGTAAAGCGGGGGACATTTTTTTCCGGATAGGCATCGGCGTCGCGCACCCAGTCGATTTTTTTCAGGGCGCCGGTGACAGCATCGTGGTACTGCCCCAGCAGCAATGGCTCGGCCATGGTTAACCTCAGACAGAAATACGGGCTTTCACGCGCCCGCGCAGATCGGTTTCAAAGTGATGCATGAAAATCTCCATCGCCTCGGCAAAGGCGTTATCTTCGATGTAGTTCAGCATCGGCTCATAAATATCAATTTCCGCTTCGCGGGTCCGCCGGGTGTCAGGATCGCGAATGACCACTGTCCGCCTGTTTTCCCGACGGGAGCGTGCCACTTCACCGTTTTCATACGTGCGCGGTGAAAGCAGACTCCCTTTTGGGGTAAAACCGGCGTTCTCCGCCTGGCGCCGCGCCTTAATAAACCGCCCGGTGGAGTTATCCCGTCGGGTATGGTGAGGTCTTACCCGCCCGTTAATCCGGCCTTTCAGGTCTTTGACCTTGATGGCATTCAGGCCAAACCAGAGACGCAAATTATCCAGTTTCGACTGAGAACTGCGATCAAGGCGAAAGGAAAGCAGACGCCGGCGGACCAGATCCAGACTGCGCGGCGCCAGACCGTCCTTCATGTCAGCAACCGCTTTCTTACGCAGCGTGGCGGCGGTGCGTTTCAGCGCACGGGAATACGCCGCCCGAAACTGTTTATGGGTGGCTCCGATGTGCTCTGCAATGCGCCAGATGGCATCCACATCGATATCGACGGGTAAATCCCGTCGCAGTCTGGATTCACGCGCCATATCAGCTCCACTTGTTGATTTCCGGCTGCGGTTTGCCCGGTGCACCATAAGCCAGGGTGACGCGGGTCCGCCCTTCTTCATCAGCACCAACGTGCGTTACGCGGTAAGCGGTACCGTTAATTTCCACCTCGTGGTGCTTCTCAAGCCCCGCGATATCGGCGGTCATCGCGCTGAATGCCGGGGCCCGGTCCTGAATCTGCCCCCCGCCCTGCACATCAACCGGCGCATCCGGCGTCTCAAAAATCACGGTGACAGGACGCAGTTCACTGTCAATGGACAGGACTGCAGGCACCTCTTCGGCAAATGCCCGGGAGATCCGGGCATCTGCTTTTAACAGGCGTTGACGGAAGCGGTTCATCAGTAGCCAAGCCGGACCGGAACAGTTCCGACATCAGCCGCCGCGTCTGCCCAGGCCGTTCCGGCCAGAGGATTAGGTGCGGCCGCTTCTCCCGCCTCAACGGTCAGTTTACCGTCGGCCAGATAGAGCTTCTGACCGACAGTGACTGCTTCCGCCGCCTTTGGCAGAACGAACACGCCCGTGGTGTGCAGCACGCCCCACAGCCCTGCCGGGATGTCATCGTGAGCGACGCCAACCAGGGAACCTGAAATCACGGCGTCACCCGAATGAATATCGGTCGCACCGGTATTCTGAAAATCAAGGGTGTTGCCATCCTGCTGATAATTTTTCGCCATTTTTCTCTCCAGACAAAAAAGGAGCAGCATTCGCCACTCCGTTATAAAAAAACCGTCAGAAGACGGTTGTTATTTTTTGGTGACTTTAACCATGCCACGCCAGTCAAGCGGAGCCACCCCGGCATCGATACGCACCTTGAAGGCGGCACCGTCAACGGTGAAGCCCTGCTGCTGCTCCAGATACGGCGTATCAATACCGTCCAGATACGCCACTTCGATAGTGTCGCGTCCCTGCGCAGCGGTCAGGTAGTAATCCGTCGGGCTGCTGTCATCCAGACGCGCCTCAGAGGCCACCGTCACAAAGTTCTGGATCGGGTTAACGATACCGCTGTTCGCATCCGCACCCGGCACGCTTGCAGACTTGATGAGCTGGTTAGCGCGTGACTCGATAGCCACTGGCGTCAGCATGTAGGCCGGACGAATATTCAGACGGCGATCGCCAGATTTTTGCAGCAGCATCGCCTTACGTGCCGTATCCAGGCCTTCGATACTCAAATCGGCGGAGACAAGGTTGCCATGATCGGCGTGGAACAGCGGCTTACCATCGGACATTTTCGGGTTGCTGGTCAGCACCGCCCACACCAGATCGCCCACGGTGGCACGCGCAGCAAGCCCCATTGCCTGCGGGATACGGGTCAGCATGTCTAGGTCGTCGTTAATGATGGTCTGGCGGTCAATGCTGAACAGTTCGCCGTAGGTCGCCAGGGCAATTGGCTCGCCGCGATCCTTGATGGTGACATATTTATATTCCGCCCCGGCGCGAACCTTGCGAAGCGATGCGAGTGATTCCAGACCGACGCGGTGCGCGGTTTTGAAATCGGTCAGCGTGCCCTTGCGGGTCCACTGTTCGAACGTCTCTGTGGCCTCATCCCAGCCCATCAGCGCCGCCTTGTGCGCCACATCCATCAGTATATTGCCGAAATCGCTGCTGCTGTGGGTGAACGCCAGCCCGACCATCGACTGCGCCGTACCAGCACCGGAGATACCAATGCCGCGATCGATCAGGGAAGCGCGCGCAAGTTCGCGCAGGGTGTAACCGTTATAGGCGTTATCCTTCTCGGCCTGCGCATAGCCCGCACGGGTCATTACCGCAGCGCGAATTGAATCACCCACCAGATTGCCGTTGCCAGCATAAAGGTGAATGGCACCCGGACCGGCGCTCGGGGTGGTACCCGCTGCCAGCGCCTGCAGAAGTTTGTCGCGGGCCTTTTCGGCGTTGCAGGAGAAATCGGCCAGGCATTCCGCTTTCAGCGTCGCGAAGGTCGGGAACGCCTCAAACACGGCCGACACGGAATTCACGCGCTCCACGTTCGCCGTCTGCATCTGCTGCTGCAACTGCTGGGCCAGTGCGGTTATATCGATGTTTGCCATTTGCTGCACAGGCTGTTGTGGCGCTGGCGGGTTCAGGTTCGCCTGTACCGGCGCGGGCTGCTGTACGGGGGCAGGCTGCTGTGGCTGATTCACCGGAGTTTCGGCACGCGGCGCAAAAAGGGATTTAATCTGTTCTGGCATGTTCTGGTAATCCTTCAGTTTATTTTCATTCACACAGGCCGCGGCCTGCAGTTCAGGTTCAAGCGTGTCGGCGAAACCTTTTTCCACCGCTTCGGCACCGTTAAGCCAGGTCTCCGCTTTCAGCATCGCCTCCAGCTCCTCCTGCCCCAGTCCGGTTTTGTTCATGTAGGCGCTGAGCATCAGGGCTTCATTCCGGTCAAGCCAGGCGGCATAGTCGCGCATATCGTCAGAGTCACCGGCAATGCCGCCCCACGGTTTGTGGACCATAATCCAGGCGTTCTCCGGCATGTGCACCGTGGCACCGGGCAGGCAGACAATCATCGAGGCCATGCTGGCCGCCACGCCGTCCACCCAGATATCCACCTTCGCTTTCAGCCGCGACAGGGTGTTGTAGATGGCAAAACCCTGCATGACATCGCCGCCCGGGCTGTGGATATGCAAATCCACCGCGCTGGCCTCAAACACCCCCGCTTCCTTACAGTCAGTAACGAACTGCTGGGCAGTGATGCCCCAGCCGCCGATCACGTCATAAAGGAAGATTTCGACGCGACCTGCGGCCAGCGCACGGATTTCATACCAGCACTGGCCGTTTGCCGCATCGACACCCGCCAGACTGGCGCGGGGGTTAATCATCATCGTCCGGCTCACGCCGGGTATCGTCTGGTTTTGCCGTTGCATCTGGCATCGCTCCTTTGTCATTGGCGGCGTCGGAATCAAACACCAGCCCGTGTTTACGGTTAAATTCGGTTTCACGCAGTCGCTGGCGCTTAACCTCCTGCGGATTTTTTCCCCTGGCCCGCGCCCATTCCGCTTCAGTGCCGGCACCACCGCGCACAATGGCCTTCCAGGCGTTAGCCTCTTTCCCCGGATCAATCCAGGGCATCACCGGCCCGAGATACAGCGCGTTATAGAGAGAATTCGGATCCACATCCTGCGGGACTTCAACGCCGCTCAGCAGCGCCATCGCCAGCCATGCCCGGTACACAGGACGGCTGTGCTGACCAACAAACCACTGCTGCAGGACGTTGTACCCTTCGAAGCTTTCCACCAGTTCCTGTCGCTGGGAGCTGTAGGTGCCGTTATAGTCCCGGGCAATGCTGGAATAGCTGCCGCGTGTACCGGCGGCCACGGCCCGCATCTGCCCGTTGCGAAATTCATAGAGGTGAACGTTCGGGCGGTTTGACTCCACCATGCCCAGGTCTTCACCGGGGCGGAGTTCGTCGTAAATCATGCCCGGCGCTATATCGTAGTGACGCTGGCCACCAGGCGTTGAAAACTCACCGTCATCACCAAGAGATTGCGCATCGCCGCGCTTGATGTAGAAACCCAGCGCAGCAGCAATACGGGCGGCCACGCGCTCACTCTCTTCATAATCTTTGATGTCGGACAGGCGGGTAATCACCCCGTGGATCAGACTGATACCCCGGAGCTGGTGCAGGCGCTTGCGCTGCGCCAGGTGAAGCATGTTCTCTGCTGAGACGGTTTTTAGCTCAGCACTGAACCGCGTCATGTTTGCCGGATGGTATTTGTAAACCCGGTACCCGACGGGACGCCCCCAGTCGTTCACAATGATGCCCTGACGAACCTGCTGACCGGCGGTGCTGTTCAGGTTGAACGGCACAAAATCCGCCTCCAGCATTTCCAGAGAAAACGGAACAGACGTGGCATGCTGCAGGCCGGGTACGTTTCCCCTGACCAGCTGCGTGAACACTTCCCCGTCGCGCAGTGCAGAACGTAACAGCAGACGTTCAGCCTCCGGCCGGGTAAACATGCCGGTCACCTCAGGACGCACTGACCACTCCGCCCAGAGCGCCGAGAGTTGTCCGGCGAAATCGGAATGGAGGTTTCCCTCCAGATCGAGGGGCTGGGGCTCAACATGGATACCGTGGGCACCGATAACCCGGTCTTCCATTTTGTCGAACAGGCCGATCACCAGATCGTGGTTTTCGTCGAGCCACCGGGCCTGCTCCCGCAGGGACTGACCCGCTGCAAATACCGAGGTGTCCGCTGACTGGCTTTGTTTTTTCGCTTTGTGCAGGCGCGACGGGCTTGCCGCTTCATAGGCATTGAGCCGGAGGCGATCCCGCGCGCGTGCCGCCGCCCACCCCGGTGCCAGCGCACCCAGTGTTTTTTCAAAAATGCCCATAGAACGCCTTACAGAAAGTTAGCGAGTTTGTACGAACCGCCGCGGTAGTTAACCGTTCGCCAGCGCCGCTCCCAGTAGTCAAGCTCTTCGCGCAACGCTTTCGGATCGTGGTTGGTGATGGCGCGACCGTTCACGCCGGTGAACGAAATGCTCTTGCCGTCGAGTGAATCCTGGTAGGCCTGGCGCACCATCAGCAGCGTTTTCCAGATGTCATCTTTCGTCACAACCAGCCTCCCTTACCGGAAGACCCGAGCCAGCTGCCGGAAAGATCTGTGTCCTTTTCAGGCTCAGCCTTAACAGGCGTTTGAACGGGTTTTGTTTTTTTCACGGTTATCTCCCGGGGGCGTTCCCCTTCAAAAATATTTGGATTGAGATCCTGCAGCTCCGCCCATGCCGGCGGTTTTTCCCAGTCACGGATTTTTTCGTAACCGCGCAGGACCGCCACGGCGTGGGCATAGCAGAACAGGTCAAAGGCTTCGTTGGCGCCCTTACCGGGTTTTCGCCATTTGCCGTCAACACCGCGCTCTTCGTAGGTCAGCTCCTCGTAGAACCACTCTCCCAGCCAGTCAGGAAAATGGATGTATCCGCCACCTGGGGTTTCGCGGTCCAGATTGTTGCTGAGCTGGTCCTTGAGCAGGTCGGTCTGAAGCAGATACACCGGCACCTCTCCACGCGCATCAGCACGACGGTCGCTGCGTTCGGTATTGTTCGGGTGGGTTTTGGTGATGATTTTCTGGCGCTTTGTACTGTCGCCCTTGACCAGGTAAACGCGTTTACCCAGGCCATCACAACGGCACTGTCTCCAGAATTTATAGGCGTTGTCGGTCACGCCTTCTTCACCGCCGCTGTCGACGGCCATCGCCAGCACCGGCATACGCCGCGCCGGGTCAGACTGCAGCGCATAGGTTTTTTCCAGCACATCGGAGACCAGCAGTTGCCAGTCCTCCGGATAGGCACCGGGGTGAACAGGCTCCGCCTCGCCGTGCTCATTGCAGCGTAGCGACTGGCGGATGTTGTAGCGGTCCACCAGCCAGCGCTCGCCGTTTTCGCCATAGCCGATAATCTGCACGACGAAGCGGCGCTTTTTGCCGCCCTGGACGTCAACGGCCGCCAGCAGAAAACGCACCTTAGGCGGGACCAGGCGTTTACCGTAATCCTCCGCCCGCTGCATCAGCGCATCAGCGCGTCGCTGTTCGCAGGCCGAACGCGGCAGGTACGGCAGCCCCCAGTCGGTATTGATAACCGCCTTGAGGGTTTCTTCGCTGCCGGTGGCCTCGTACTCCTGCTCAGCGGTCAGCAGCTTGTAGACCAGCTGTGCCCACGTCTGATACGCAGCTGCAGGGCCTTCCATCCAAAACGACGCTATGCGCGAACGTCGGGGCTCACCGGAAATGTTGCCGTCACGATCAATGCTCTGACCTTCACGCAACCAGACTCCAGCACCGTTAAGCTCGCGCTTTTTATCCGCAGTGATAATGCTGCTGCAGTGCGGGCAAAGCAGGTGTGCCGCCTCACTGGCTTTAACCGGATCCGCTTCATCCCGGTAGCCGGTCATGGCCTCCATGGCTGGCTGAAAATATTCACCGCAGTGTGGGCATGGCCAGTACCAGCGACGGCGATCGCCACGGTTGTATAGTGAAAGTGCGCCTGTCGTCGGAGGTGCTTCATGGGGTGACTTGCGACGCCATTTGCTGTCGCGAATATCACGCCCCGGAGAGCACTCCACCAGCGTCATCCCGGCGGACATAAAGGTCGTGGTACGTTTGGAGGCCAGGGTAAAGCCGTCCCCCTCACCGTCGATATCTTCAGGAAATCGGTCGTAATCCGTCAGCGCTACACACTTAAAATCTGACGACGACATAATGTTGATGGATGGCCAGCCGATCTTGAGATAGTTACCCGCCAGAAAAGTACGATCATGGACGTTGTTGTCATTACGTAACGGGCTCAGACGCTTTGCCACTTCAGGACTGACACGGAAGGTTCGCGCCAGACGCTTTTTTGAGTGCTCCCGGGCTTTCTCTTCCGTCATCTGAACAACCAACATATCGGACGGGTCACAGACAATGTTGTACACAACCCAGCCATCCACCAGGCCGATGGTTTTCCCCGTTCGGGCCGGGCCAACGAACACCACCGCATCGTATTCACGCATCGCGAGGCAGTTCATCGGCTCGATTACATAGGGTGCTACAGCAGGATCCCAGGGTACTGAGTTACCGGCGCCCATTGGAACGCGCATAAATTTTTGAACCGCCTCAGCCACAGGCATACGGCGCGGGGCTTTGAGAATAGCGGAAGCGTTACGCCTGACTTCCGCTGCCGTGGCCTGTCGCATGACTTACTCCTCTTCTGGCGTATCCTCCTGTTCCGGTGAGTCGGCCTGCTCAACTTTGAGGGCTATCTGATCGCGCAGATCGTCAATAACCTGCTGCACCCTGACAACCGCAGAGGGCGTCATTGCGCAATCTCGTTCAAGGATATCCGGTAACGTCTCCAGCACCTGAACCATTGCTTTTGCCATGGAGGAAAACTCTCTGGTCACTTCTGACGCAGGGATAAGCTCACCTGTTTCCTGCTGAAACTTGAGCCGTTCTCGCTCAGACTGAAACCACGCTTTACGATCCGGTGGAAGCATTTTGTCGACGTCCACCAGATCCGGTGTTGTGGAGCGCGTCAGCAGTTCCCGGAGAATATCGGTCACAGCATAAAGCTTGAGTTTCGGATTGCTGCCTGGTGCCGGCTGAACATTTGCGAGCTTGCTCGCGACTGTCTGGCGGTGCAGATCGGTGATGGCTGCCAGCTGATTAATGTTCAGCCGGAAATTTTTCAGTTCATTATCCATGATGGTGAACAAAAAATAGGCATTTCGACATCCTGAAAATTATCAGGACTGAAATATCAATACGTTAAACGGATGATGATGAAACCCATAAAATGCAAAAAACTAGCCGTTTTCCGCGCGTCCTGGCCCCCTCGGTGTTCAGAATCGTCAGGAGTACCTTTTCAAATGAGAATCAATCTCGAATAAATACCCCCTAGTGGGGATAATTCTCATCTTCGCTCTTGTTCGATTTGACGAATCCCAGCGAAATTGTTGTTGCCCTTTTCAATAACGGCCAGCAGTGGCTTAATCCAGAGCACAGCCTGGCAGTACGTTATTGAGCTGGTGGCAGCGGTACGATCATCGGCTGCGTCAGGTCCGTCGGTATCGGCGTGCATTGCGCTGGAACGTAAACGGTGCGCGTATTCGAGCAGCCCACCAGCAATGCCAGCAGGAACAGGCAGATCACAGGTTTTTTCACGGCGGAGAATCTCCCGGTATTCGATTACGGTTTCATCGGTGCTGGTGTCGATCAGGGAGTTAAGCCTGTTGGCATGTTCTGCAACCTGATTGAATCGATTGAAGTTGAATGCCTGCGTGGCGATCACCTGCCCCTGCAAAGAATTGTCACTTCGCAGAACGTCGTTATCGCGCTGAAGGTTACTTGCGTCCGAGCAACTCTTAACGAGGGCGACAGAAAGGACAGCAACAACGACTACGAAGATAAGAGACGGATTAATTTTCATCAGTCCAACCCCCAGCACGCCAGCGCGCTTTCCTGGTCTCGTCGCTCAACCTGACCATAGCAGCCATTCTTCTGACCTTTAGTTAGTCGACAATCACGGCCACCGTCTTTAATCCACCAGCGGATTGCTTCGCATGCCCCTTTACGGTCACCAGCGTTGATGCGCTTATAGAACGTCGAAGGGAAGCATTTACCAGGCCCGATGTTGTACGGGCAGAAAGATGCGATGCCTACCTTCTGCGGGTCTGTCAGAGGCACTTTGATAGTGCGGTCAACCCAGGCTAATGCCTTATCGCGTTCAATAGCGTTAACCTTCCGGCATTGTTCCTCAGTGGCCGTCATGCCTTTAACAACACGCCTACCATCGATAACGGTCACGCCGTGACATAAAGACCAGACCCCACCCGGATCAACAACGGCCACCAGCGCATTGCCTTCTTTCTCGCTGATGAATTGGTCGAAAATGAGTGGAGCAGATGCCCCAGACGCAATTAGCGCCAGCACTGCTGCGCTGAGCTTTGATTTGTTCGACATCATTCACCCCGCGCAGCTTTTCGGCGATCCGCTTTGATTTGGAAATAGAGGTTGGTAAGAAAGGTAAGAAAACCGAACAGTAAACTACCGATCACTCCTATCGCTGCCCACTGTTCAGGTGTGTAGCCGTCGAGAAGCCTTCTAACCCAGTAAATGGCACTGCCTCCCGAGGTGCCGTAGGAAATGCCAGTAGTTATTTTGTCCATTTGAGACATGCTCTCACCTCGCTGCATGCGGGTGTTTTTTGATGAATTTCAATCGCTAAAAATGTCAATACAAGGATGACTGAAGTGACTACATCATTTAGAATGATTATCATTAACCTATATACCTGATAACACATCTAGTTCACTGAGGTCCGGTAATGAGAAAAAAATATTTTGCGTTACTAAGTTTTATGGCACTCTTTCAAAACAGTGCACATGCAACTGTTAACCCAAATCAAATTATTGAAAACATTGACATTTCAACCTTTAGGAATTCTCTTTCCCCTCGTTCCCCTCAGAAAGGCGAGACATTACCTGCTATGGGATTCGACGTTCCTGTAAAATATGAAGACCAGACTATTTATGGGTTGACCAATAAAGAAAACACTTGGACTTTTTCACTATCAAATCTGAAAGTTAACGGAAGTAAAATAAGTGCTTGTTTCTACGACTATGCAAACCCAACTCAAGCAAGTTATAAATCAGTCACACTATTAACACTTGTAAAAAATAATACTGGAAAATATTCAGTAATTTCCGAGTCACCTGACAATACTCAATGTAAATAAAGGAGGGGACCCCCTCCTTATTCATTATTTTAACTTCCCAGCGGTAATATCAGCCTGGATAAGTGCTGCCTCTGATTGCCTACGAGTTGGGAAGTTATCTTTAAAGTTATTAAGATTTTTTACGGCATCTGCCCACCGACCTGAAGTGACTTGCTTCCAGAATTCAGGGGTTGCAGCAGCCAAATTCTGCCCATATTGATAACTCACACTAACAATTGCAGTCCGAGTTCCCAACGGTAACTTTGAAAAATTGCTTCCAGTTGCTGTCTGATATTTACTAGCTACTCCAGAAGAAAATCTATTGATATAGTTTTTAGACAAATCCATTGCCTGAGTTTCAGTAATAACAAGTGGTGATTTTGTCAATTTATCCTGAGCAGCCTTACCTTTTAGGCCAAGATAAGGTTCTAGCAGCTTAACAAACTCTTTTGATACTCCATCATTCAGCATTGAATCTTTTGTTTTGCCGCCTAAATCAACACCAATTCCAATCGTAACACCTGAATTAACATCAGGTTGTTTTGCGGCGTTTTTAGGGACATAGCCCGTGGCAGAAAATCCTTCTTTTGCTCTGATAAATGTCTCATTGGCAATACGATTTGAATTATTAATAAAGTCAATCATTTGACCAACATCTTTGAATTTTAGACGATCACCGTTACCAATAATCAGGTACATAGAACCTTTTTTCCAGACAGTGCCCAGTTTTTTTAACTCCTCTAGGGCTTCCGTCATTTTGACTTCAACGATGAGAACTCGCTGATCACCTCGTTCGATGGACACAATATCATCATATGCAATTTCACCGGTTACAGGATCAATCTTACTATCCTTACGAGGAGTTGTATCAAAAATATCCGTACCGATCGACACTACGTTAAAATTACCGTAATGACCAATGTTAGCCACATGCGGAACAGGTGGGCGCCAATTGGGTATAGATACTCCACCAGGATATGTACTTCCTGTCCAGCCCGGTGTTACAGGATAAGCATTAACAACCATAGTATCTTCAGACATAAAACATCCTTAATATAAAAATTAAATTCATAAAGAGCACAAACAAAAAAACCCCGCCAAAGGCAGGGTATGTTTGAACAGTGGAAATAACCACCATGGACACATTAGAACTGTTTTTGGAATTCCACAACTTTTTTTTAATTTATTTCACGCTACTTCTTTCTGACATTCGCGTTCTATCTCAAGCCGCTCTCCAAGACCTGATAGACATCCATCAACAAAACCTTCTGCAGCTTGAAGTCTTTTTAAAACATGCGTATGAGAAACACCTAGCTTTTTCCCAATCATCCTTACAGGTATACAAAGTATGTAATACCACTCGATCAACATGCATAAATGAGGATCATGTTTTTTTAAATGAGACATGGCAGTATTAATGATAAGGCCATCATTATCACAACATGAAGGTCTACTTTTCTTTGTGGATGGAAGCAAGCCTTTAAATCCAGCAGCGATAGATGAATAGTAAATTTCATTCCCCGGACTTGAAGCCCAAGAACCGTAGCGTTCAAGCACCATCTGAATATCACGCATAAATTTTCTCCATACAATTACGCTTTTGTTATTACGCCGATCGCCAGCGCTCGATTCATAAACCGGAATAGCAGCTCCAGCTGGGTACCGTGTTTTTTCTCGAACGCTGTAACATCAGCATGTAGTTTGTCGTGACACTCTCTGCACAGAGGGATCACGAACAAATCGTGGGCTTTAGTGGCGGTACCGCCCATGCCGTGACCAATGACATGGTGCGGATCATCCGCTGGCCGCCGGCAACCTTCACAGGGCTGGGTTTTAACCCACCGGGTATAGTCCTCATTCACCCACCTGCGGTGTTTTGGGCGCAACATGAATGATTCAGGGGATTCAGGATCCGCATGCAGAGCCAGAACCTTTGGCTGGTCATAGGCCACTTCCTGATTTGCTCCATGCTTTAATTTCGCAGCCGTGATCGCAGGGGTGACCTTCTTCTGCAAAATGCTTTTTGCCGGGGGCATCGGCACAATGTCACTTTCTCGATATACGGATAAAAACGGCTCATCCGGTAAGCGAAGCGCATGCTGGGCCATCCTTTCCGTGATTGCATCAGCAATGCCTGAATAAACGGCCCACCAGCACAATTCACCGAGGGATAGTTCACGCTCGTTGTTGTAGCCAAGCGAAGACAGGATGGAACTGATCAGCCAGTTAATGAGATTACGCCGGGCCAGTTCTGCCAGCGCCGCGGTGGTTTGCTCGCGCAGCTGGTTATCGCAATGCCAACAGAGCATCATTGATCCAGGGGGATGTCGCATCGATACCAGCTCATGATGGTGATAATCAGTGTGTGGGTACTGGCATTCCTTCACGTTACGCTCTAACCAGGATTCCAACCCGGACAAACCGCCTGCTGCACGGATAACTCTCTCGTCGGTGAAGAATTCCTCGAGGGACTTATCTTCTGCCAGCGGCTGGCTGGCATCAGGGACGAGCCCCGACGGAAGCCCAGCCATGCTTTTTGGCTGAGGCTCCACCAGCACACGCCCCTGTTGAAACAGAGACATCAGTTCGCTACCCGGCTTTAACACCACAAGCCCCAGGCGCGGAACAGTCTCGGCTGTAAACAGTCCTCTCACGCGGCATGCCCCTTAGCGATGTGTGCCGTCCACAGGCCGCCGATCCACTCGATGCCTTTGGGTGTAAAACGTGCCTGGCTAAAGGCGTAGTTAGTTTCGCTCGAAGTGCCAGTTTTAACTTCAAACCGCCCGGCTGCAATGTGCTGGTGCCGCGGTGTCAGCACTCCGCCGAGCCGGTACATAATGTCGCTCTCAATGAGGAACAAGCGGAAATCGGTCTCTTTGGCCTGCAACAGCTTTGCCACCTGTCGGAAAGACATTGAGCCTTTGGCAGTACAATACCGTTCGACAAACTCAATTTTCGGCGCGGCAGCGGCTAACTGCTGGCTGAGTTGTTCTTTCTGCTCGGCCAGATCCGCGGCGAGACGTAATGCCTCCGGCAATGTTTGCGGGACACTTACGGCCTGGCTGTTCTCCAGCTCTTGCCAGCGATCGACAACAGCGGCGGTAAATTCTGGCGACAGCCTGGCGACGATCACCAGAGAATCACGTTTGTTGAACCAATATTCCTCGTAGGTTTGCCCGTTTTGCGGGTGTGTGTAGGGGGTGTGCGCCAACGGCGCGGTTAAAATACCAGCAGATGCAAGGCGCTCAGCTGAGCGCTTCACATCACCATGTTTGCTCTGCACCAGCCTGGCAATTTCACGGCTGGACATTGTCACAACACCCTTTGCGGTTAACTGATTCATGCTATTTCTCCATATCAGGCGGCTGCACCCGCCTTTTGATTTGCACATAATTCAGGAAGATTTGCTTCTACCAGCGCACGAGCGAACGGCGGCGGTACTGCGTTACCGCAGCGCGCTACCTGCTTGTCTTTGGCGTAACGATTGCCGCGATAGTCCTGATCGATAACGTAGCCGTCAGGGAAGCCCTGCGCCTTATAAAGCTCATGCGGTTGCAGCATGCGCATTCCGATATCGACGATCTGGTACTTAACCCCCTCGATCGTCACCAGCCATTCATCCTCGCTATCACCGCAGTAGGTTTCGAGGAATGTCCGGACCTCGCCAACGTGCTGGCCACCAGCGGTAATCGTCGGCATAGGTGTATCCATGGTCTGACCGTCGCGGCAGGTTCCGCGCAGCTTCACCAGGTGCGACGCAACTACCGCGTGATGATCAACAGTAGTGACTGAGTGGGCAGGCTCATCCATGCCAACACCCGGCCCCGTGTAATTCCCAACATAGTGCTTCGCCAGGAACGCGCTCACTGTTGCAAACTTATTACCACCAGCAGTGACCGTACCGAGCGGGTTATTCAGTTGAAGAACACGCGGTTCTTGCCCTGGGCGTTCGCCGTACCCCATCTGGATCAGTGTTGGGGTTACCAACTGCGACTTACCGCCACCACCTGCAGTAATCGTCGCGCTCGGTTCGTCAGCCCTGTGCCCAACACTGGCGCCAAACTGGCGGGCGATGACCGGCGCAACCACGCACGCGCGGGACTGCCTGAGGATTGTATGAGCGGGTTTATCCAGCGGGCGTGGCTTTGCCTGGTACTCACTGCCGCCATTGCCAGCCAGGAACGGTGTCAGGGCGGCCTCAACTACGCCAAGCGCATGCCCATTCCCGCCCGGGCGCGCCGACGTACCAGCGGTGACAGTTGGAACCGGCTCGGTCACTGGCTGCCCGGTGGCCCCGGTGCGGAATTTAGTAAGATGCGGTACCGCCAGCGCGTAGCCATGCTTTTTAGTGATGGTCTGCAATGGCTCTAACAACGATTGCCCGCGGAAACAGTCATAACCTCCTTTCGTCGAGGTGTGGTTACACTTCACGATGAAAGGCGATGCGCTTTCGATAACAAAGCGCTGGATGCCGCGCGCGATACGTTTGAGCGTATTTTCCGCCAGCGGCTTTTTGCGGTCGAAGATGGACCGGGCCAGGATATTCCAGTCAATGCACTCCGCCGCTGTACGCCATGGCGCCAGCTTGCCGCTTTGTACTTCCAGTGATTTTGGATCACCATGAGTCGCTTCAGGCCAATGAATCTTGCGGCCGTCACAGCGCATGACCATGAAGAAACGCTTTCTGATCGTCGGCGCGCCGTAGTCACATGCGCGCAGCTCCCGATAATCAACCTCATAACCAAGCCCGGCGATCAGCTGCTGCGCCTGCTGGCCGTGCGGCTCAATGGCAAGGAATTCACAAACCTCAGCCAGCGCAGGGTGATTCGCCGCGATCCCCGTCGACAGCATGCCGACAAATGCCTCGAATGTTTCACCAGCACGCTCAGGATCCGGGCGTAATTCTTCATCCAGCAGCGGGCCCCATGTCTTAAATTCTTCTACGTTCTCCAGCATCATGACGCGGGGACGTACAGCCAGCGCCCAGCGCAAGACAATCCACGCCAGCCCGCGAATCTCTTTCTTAACTGGCTTAGCGCCCTTCGCTTTGGAAAAGTGGCGACAGTCAGGGCTAAACCAGGCCAGACCGACAGGTTTACCACTGGTGGCTGCGCTTGGGTCAACTTCAAACACCGACTCGCAATAATGCAGCGTGTCCGGGTGATTCGTCTTATGCATCGCAATAGCGTTTTCGTCGTGGTTGATAGCGATATCCACGCTACGCCCGATGGCCAGTTCAATGCCGGTACTCGCGCCGCCACCACCGGCAAAGTTATCAACGATGATTTCACGCATTGACGGCCCCCTGCATGCTGCTAACCAGACCACCGGCCACGCTAATTATTTCGCTGGTAGGCACACGCTCCAGCCAGAGTTGGTTGATGTTGGCCTTCAACTTGTTCTGTTGGTTCACCCCCAGAGAATCCGCCCCCTCGACCTGATTGAATACCAGACCAACCTCCAGCGGCCAGATGCGCGACTCTGCATCAGCCGTTGCAATGGGAGTAGGCATTGCTTTTTCCGGCACCGACGAAAGGGCCATTTTTGCCGCGGCGAATTGAGCCAATGACAATGCTGCACGCCCTTTTTCTTCCAGTTCGGTGCGATTGATATAGCTGAAGCTTTCACCACGCCAGGTTTTGTCGAAGACAGCGATTGCCCCGGCAAAAAATGCGCTGGTGGGTTGCTGCTTCTCGTCAGCGGGAACAAACCAAACAGGAAGATCGAACCCAATACGACCACGAATAAACATGATGTGATCGGCATCTTCCGGCCACCATGTTTCACTTGTGGCTGACTTCACGAGGTATATGTAACGACCACCTTTATCACGCATCGCCATTGTGTGATTCATGATGTGGGTCATGCCAGTGATGGCCTGCTTTTCATGGTACTGAGAACGGCTATATGGCGGATTTGCAAACGCGGCGCCACCGAGTTCTGCCAGACGCTCTGACCAGTCCTGCGTCAGCGCGTTATCTTCGGCGGTATACCATGCAGGGCATTTAGCATTGCTATCGTCTGCAAACAGATCCAGAACCATCGGCCCAAATATCGAATTGATACCCCAAAACAACAAATCCGGAGTGCGCCACTGATCGCCAACCTCTTTCAATTCATGCGCTGGCTTTGAGCGCAGTTCAGCCAGCGCGCGGCAATATTTGTTATCAGCATTCATGCTCATCATTTCGCTCCCCTGAAGCCAGCTGGGATGGCTTTATCTGGCCCACCAAATTTCATCGGATCATGCTTACGAATTGAGCCCCAGTAATGTCGTTCTGGGCGTCCTGCTGCGTTCCACTTATTTGCGGATTGCAGGTAACCTGGGAATTTAGATGGCAAAAACAACGTTGTTGGGCGCAGATATTCGGCCATTTTCAGATCTTCGCCCCACTTCTCGACGCTGTAATCCACCACCAACAGCAGCTCATCGGGCGTAAACCCGTCAGCCAGGCGAGCCCGGATGTTTTCCAAGGATGATTTGCAGACCTGATACCGTGATCCGGTGGTCTTGTTCAGATGTGATAAAACCTGCTTCGCCTGATCGGTGATAACCACCACAGGGTCGGGTTGCGCAGCAACCGGACAAGAATGTTTTTTATCTGATGGATCAGTAGTTGTATTTACTGACGGATCCCCCCCAGATTCTGACGGGTGAAAACCGTCTTTTTCATCGTTTTTTGATGCCTCAGATTTTGACGCGTCGGTTTTTGAGGCATCAGATTTTGATGCGTCAGAATCTGACAGGTGAGAAAAGGCAGCAGCCTGTAATTTCGCAACATTGAGCTGGTAAACGTTCGATGCATTGCGGTTGCCTTTCCGGCGCTGCTGGCGGGTTAACCACCCGTCTTTTTCCAGTTGAGATATGGCTGTTCGAACCGTGCTCTCACCGGCACCAATCTGGCGCGCGATGGTAGCGATGGAAGGCCAGCTAACCCCTTCATCACTGCTGAAGTCTGCCAGACGCGCCATGATGGCAACGCTGGACAGCTTCATGCCAGAAGCGGCACAAGCGTCCCAAACGTAACCCGTTAATTTAGTGCTCATGGTCGTCCTTTAACTCTGTAAACTTGCGCTTGAATTGTTCGAGCGGGCTGAAACATTCGTGGTTATAACCATCCCGCAGGTAGATAACTCGTTGAGTCTCTGGCTCCCACCGGATAACCCGAACGGGGATCCCTCTGTGGTCTTTGAACCTTCGGTTAACTTCGCGCATAAGCGTTTCGCCTTCCTGTAGTAAACCCCCACAATTGCGACCGCCCGACTGTGGTTACATGGCACCCAGCGGTTTGCTATTCTGCGTTCATACCGAAACAACGGAGCGCCCGGTACCGGGATCATCCTCAGTTGCGGTAAACGGTTAAAAGCCGTTAAACTGGTCATGCGGATTACTTCTCCATACAAGATTTGTCTGCCACGACGCCCGGAGCTGCACACTCGCGGGCGTCACTCTTTTCCGGCGTGCAAAACACACGGAAAAGCAGCGTCAAATGTTCCTGCCACTTAGCCATCACCTGATAGCTGTTCTCTTCAATCTGGGCGCGTTCTTGAGCATCAATAACGCCGTCTGCGGTAGCTTTACGAACGTATTGGGAATGCCTGCCGATCCACTCCACTGACTCCATAAGACGCTGGTTGATATCACCGTTCTCAATTTCTTCAACATCGGCCAATGGCACGAAAACACCGTTCGAGTGACGTGCAATGGCGTTCGCTATGTGGTTTGAACCACCAGCACGTTGAAGCACCATCGCCCAACCGAGCGGGAAGATCTGATCACCATCGGTACGCAGCCGGTTAAACAGCGCGTTCTCCGTCACACCCAACCACTCAGCAGCTTCGAAATACCCGCCCGGAAGCTCGGTGATCGTTTTCTTGATTGCGGCCACCAGCCAGGCTGGTTGCTTATCTACTTTCCATTCAGGTTCTATACCCACGGCTAACCCCTTATAACTGTGGTTTCTTCCCAGATGTCTAATCTGTAGGCTTCTGATAAAGGCTGGCGTCGTACTTAAGTTTGCCTTCAGTAATTCGTTCGATAACGAACGCTTGCTTCTGAGGAATAACCTCTCCCCATCGGCATACTGCCGGGTGGGAGATCCCAAGAACACTGGCGGTTTTTGATACACCGCCAAAGTGCTCAATAACTTCTGATTTACGCATGGTTCCTCCTAGTTAGCTCACGCCTTAAAGGTAACAAAAGGTACATTAAATAGCAAACAACAGTTACAAGGAATCAATGTAACATTGGTTACATGAAAACAGAGATGAAAGACCGAATAAGATCCCGTCGAGTCCAGCTCGATATAACGCAGCAGACCCTGGCTAAACGCCTGGGGGTTAGCCGCGTGTCTGTTACTAAATGGGAGAGCGGTACAACGAAGCCTGATGGTGAGAACCTCCACCAACTGGCGATGGCGTTGCAAACCACGCCTGAATGGATTCTCTACGGGAAAGGAGATGTAGCGCAGGATGACACTAAAGTTATTCCCTTTCTCAAACCCCCTACGGCAGTTCCAATTATCTCTGCTGTCCAGGCAGGGACGTGGACTGATACTTACGCATGCTCAAGGCTTTCTGATGTGATTTCATGGACGCAAACCACTGCAAACGTTTCTGATGAAGTATTCGGCTTAGTTGTTCGTGGGGAATCGATGACTAACCCACATGGTCTACCATCTATTCCCGAAGGGTCGATCGTAATCGTTGAACCACACTATGGCCAACTGGATGACCTTTACGGAAAAATAGTCGTGGCAATACTTGATGGCTCCGCAGAAGCAACAGTGAAAAAACTCGTCTGGGATAGCCCTTTCGCGTATCTGATGCCGCTTAACCCTTCCTTCAAACCTATACCGATAGATGGCAATTGCCGGATTGTTGGTAAAGTTGTTCAGATAACCCAGAATATTTAAGTTATTCATTTCTAATGCCGGATGCTCATCTGGCATTTTTTTACCCCACCTGGTAACAAAAAGTACATTTCGCGCTTGACCGAAAAGGTAACTAAAGGTACATTTAATTTACACAATGGGTACCTACTATTACTTTTGCGGTAATAAAGCAGAACCACCGCGCCTGATGTGGTTAAAAGCAGGCCAAAGCAATAAGAAGTGATCCCTGTTCTGGCTGCTCACTTTCCCCTTGAGGGTGACAGCCAGCTTTTTAAGGGCACAACGTGAAAGCGCACTCCTTCTCTCTTTCACTGCGGGGGCAGGTTTGTTACCGAAAGAGTGCGCTTCCAGTTGTGGTAATGCGGCTCTGCGCACGTGACGAGGCCAACAAGTTTTTATTTCAACTTTTGAAATGAATACGTTTCTTGTGGTGTAGCGTCGCCGGTTCTGGCCGGTCCGGCAGGTGGAGGCACCACCGCCACAACAAAATCATTGCTGTGTGTAGTCTTTGCCCATCACATCGGTGGGCACCTTTTTTACACAAGAGAAAAGGGCATCACCGGGCGACGGGCTCATTCCCCAATCCCCCCAGGCGCAGAAATGGTGGTTGCAGCCGTCAGTGCTACGCAGGTGCCCTTTTCTGTTGTGTATGGAGAAGTTCCACTGGCGGTGGCAGCCGCCTCACAGAGGGTTAAACCATGAGTAATGACCGCATGACCGTAGTGCCCGATTTCCTGGGCGAACTGGATGCCGGCGTGTTCATGAACAAGATCGCGGCAGCTTTAAACACTACCGCGCTTGGCGTTCTGAACAACGGTACCAAAGGCAAAGTAGTCCTCACCTTTGATATTGAGCGTATGGGTAACTCCGTCGAAGAGAAGCGCGTAAAGATCAAGCACAAGCTGAACTACGTCACCCCAACCCCGCGCGGTAAAGCCTCCGAAGAAGACACCACCGAAACACCAATGTGGGTTAACAAAGGCGGCAAGCTGACCATTCTGCAGGAAGATCAGGGGCAGCTGTTCGGGATCAACGGCGGCGTTGACGGAAAGCTTAAAGCGGCACAGTGATCCGCAGCAGACAAATCACTGACATCCCTTTGACCACATATTAAGGAAATTTTATGTCCCAGATTTTAGACGGCAATGCCCTGCAGCAGGTGAAAGACCTTGTTCTGTCCGGTTATCACCTGGATGCAGCAAAAGTTACGGCATGCCCGACTGCCCTGCTTCCTCAAGGTGTTAATGTAGAAAGCCTCGAGCGTTTCGGACTGGAGCGTTTTCGCTTCCGTGGCGCCATGACCACAACCAGCATTCCTGACTTTGTGCGTTATGCAGCTGGTTATGCCAACGAAGCCGAACCAGCGCGATGCTTTATCGATGCTGACAACATGACCGCACGCTCCGTGTTCAATATCGGTACGCTGGCTAATCCTGGCCATGCTGATAACGTCGCCTCTATCACCCTCAAAAAGACAGCACCATTCCGAGCCTTGCTTCAGGTAAACGGGGATCGTCTGGGCCAGAAAGAAATTGCTGAATGGCTGGAGGACTGGGCCGACTTCCTGAGCGCATTTGATGCCGACGGGAATGTGTTGTCCATCGCGCAGGCAGCTGGTGCCGTTCGTCGCGTCAATATCAAACAAGTCTCGGAAGCAGCTCATGAAGACGAAGATTTTGGCGGCAGAAAGTCCCTGATGCAGAGCGTTGAAGCCAGCAGTAAAGACGTGATGCCTGTCGCCTTCGAGTTCAAATGCGTGCCATATGAAGGCCTGGGCGAACGCCGCTTTAGCCTGCGTAACAGCCTGCTTAAAAGCGGGGAACCGGTGTTTGTACTCCGCATCGTTCAACTGGAAGCCCAGGAAGAAGCTATCGCCAACGAGTTCCGTGACCTGCTGATCGAGAAGTTCACCGACAAGCCGGTTGAAACCTTTATCGGTAACTTTAAAGCGTAATTTCTCTGCATTAAATCCCCGGCGCCGCGGGGATTTATTGAAGCGTAATTCCCTTTATGAATCGCCAATGGCGAGGGATTCGTACAACCAAAAACTGGCGCAGGTGCAGCTGCCAAATATAGAGAAGAAAATACGATGAGTTATATCCAGACACTTTCAGGTAAGAAATTCGATTACCTCAATTCAACCACTGACGACGCAGAGATCGAGGATATTGCGACCGCACTTTCCCACATCTTCCGCTTCAGTGGTCATCTGCCTGAATTTTACAGCGTGGCCCAGCACTCAGTACTGTGCAGCCAAATTGTGCCGCCAGAGTTTGCCTTTGAAGCCCTGATGCATGACGCAGCTGAAGCCTATTGCCAGGACATCCCTGCCCCCCTGAAAGCATTGCTTCCAGATTACCGTCGCATTGAAGAACGGGTAGAACAGCTGATCCGGGCCAAATTCAGCATCACCCCTGATATGTCAGCGGTAGTGAAATACGCCGATCTGGTGATGCTTGCCACGGAACGCCGCGATCTGGATATCGACGACGGCTCACTCTGGCCTTGCCTCGAAGGTATTGCGGCCAGCGACATTATCCAGATCGTTCCTCTTCGCCCAGGCCAGGCATATGGCTTGTTCATTAACCGTTTCAATGAGCTTACGGAATCACGCGCATGCCTCGCATGAAGATAAAAGAACTTGTTGCCGCAGCCCATGCTGCGGCGGGGAAACTGCCACCAGCAGAAGCCTCTCTGATGCGTGAGGTAGCCACTCGCCTTGACGTTACATTTGCAGCCTTGACGGAATCGATGGACCAGCGAATGAGCCTTGACGCCGAAATTAACCATCTTCGTCAGGAGTCCGTCCAATGACCACCAACAAATATGCGACTCTGCACGGCACAATCGCCAGAGCCAAACGCCACGACTGTCAGAAAGTCGTGATGCGCGTGACGTTAGCAGAAGAACTTCTCGAGCAGTTGTCAAAAGCAGAGGAGCGGATCGCGGAGCTGGAAGCCATATTGCCATGTGATAGGTGCGGGACAATTTGTACTCGTCCTGACGGGGCTCATTATTGCCACATCAGCGACAACGCCGACTCGCGCTACAGCCACCAGTGAATCAAAAGCCAAGATGTAACAATGGAGAAAGAAATTGAACGACTTAATGATTGACCTCGAATCAATGGGAAAAAAGCCAAACGCGCCGATCGTCTCAATTGGTGCCGTCTTTTTTAACCCTCATACAGGTGAACTTGGCCAAGAATTCTATACGGCCGTCTCGCTTGAAAGCGCAATGGATCAGGGTGCGGTACCGGACGGAGATACTATTCTTTGGTGGCTCAAACAAAGCTCGGAAGCGCGCTCAGCTATTTGTGTTGATGATGTGCTGCATATCACTGATGCACTGTCGGAACTGAGCCATTTCATTCACCGGCACGCAGATAATCCAAAATACATGAAGGTCTGGGGTAACGGTGCCACCTTTGACAATGTGATTCTGCGTGGAGCTTACGAACGCGCCGGCCGCATTTGCCCCTGGGCCTTTTGGAACGATCACGATGTGCGCACTATTGTTACGCTCGGTCGCAGTGTCGGTTTCGATCCGAAGCGTGACATGCCTTTTATTGGCGATGTGCACAATGCCCTGGCTGATGCGCGACACCAGGCAAAATATGTGTCAGCAATTTGGCAGAAACTGAACCCTACCACCAGCGACAAATTTTAATTACTCGGGTGCAGCCGGGTTAATGGAGAAGTATATGCTGAGCCTCGATTGTGTTCCCATCTCAACTTATTGCAAAGAGACTGGCGAGACCCCTGATGCAATCAATAAGCGTGTACAACGCGGTGTTTGGCGAGAAGGGGTGCAAGTGCTTAAAGTTGAAGGCGTTAAGGAGAGATGGATAGATCTTAGTGAGGTTGCAAAATGGGCACGAAAGAATCGCCTAAACTCCCACGCGGCGTAACCATCAGGAAGCATAGCAGTGGTGAAACCATCAATATAACGTTCACATACAAGGGGGTGAAATGCAGAGAACCCCTTTCAAATCTAGAAGTGAACAACAAAAACCTTAAATATGCCGAGCGTACGCTCGGCGAAATCCACAACAAAATCGAGCGTGGAACATTTATCTATGCTGAGTATTTCCCTCGTTCGGTGAGGTTGAAAATTTTCGGAAATGCTGCGACCGGGAAAACAGTGAAAATGTATCTTGATGAATACTTGAAGATCTGCGAAACGAGGAATCTTTCCCCCTCCACCATTGGCGGGTATAAAAAATGCCGTAGCGCACTGTCTGAACTTCACATTTTCCCGGCCAGTGAGTTAACACCGGCAGCATTAAAAACATGGATTCAGAATCAGAAAACAACCTTAAAGACGATACGTAACCAGTTATCGTTTCTACGCTCCTCCCTTGATGAAGCTGTAACTGATGGTGTTTTGCAAATTAATCCAGTTTCACAGGTAACAGCATCAAGATATCAAAGCAACAAGAGTGACGCGGAAAGTACCTATGTTGTTGACCCACTATCTCCAGCAGAGGTAAACGCACTGTTAACATCAGCGGGGAATAAGCAATGGGAAAACTTATTTAGATTTGCACTTCATACAGGTCTACGCAGTTCGGAACTATGCGCACTCCGCTGGAGGGACATTGACTTCGTTGAGAAAACTGCTCATGTCCAAACCGCGAGCGTTTCAGGAGTGACTAAGGGAACCAAAACAAAGGCGGGAAAACGTAAGGTTGAATTAACCGAGCAGGCAATGTTAGCGTTAATGGAGCAAAAATCCTTTACCTTTATGAAGGATAGTTGTGTCTTTGAGGATCCTAAAACAAGCAAGCCATGGGCCAGCGCAGATGCCATCAGGAAGAAAGCTTGGGTGCCAACACTACGAAAGGCGGGTATCAGATACCGTAATCCTTACCAGACTCGACATACATTCGCTACGCGTCTGATCAGCAGTGGAGTAAACTTGTTTTGGTTGGCAACACAGATGGGTCACAAAGGACCAGAGATGCTCTTTCGTCATTACGGAAGGTATCTTAAGGATTATGATAACAACACCTCAATCACAACCTTGAAGAATGTGAAGATTTGAGAAATAATTCCTGCCTAAATACAAGGCAGGAATTCAAAGATATGGCAGACCCCGCTTGGCTCGGATATGGTGGTTTGACAGCAAGTGCATTATCAGCAGTGGCTGCTTATTTGGCTATAAGGCAAACCGTTATCCAAAGAAAATTATCAAACAAAGCGCAGATAATTACCAAAGAAGTAAAAATAAAACTCGATAAAACAAAAATAGAAAGAAATATTGCTTTCAATGCTTTATCGAGGAATTATACCCCTTTCCTTCCAGTGTTAAATGTAGGCCTTGGACCTGCATTAAAATTCAAATACAAATGGATATTTGATTATGAAAAACACTTAAAATTAAATGGAATTCGAAAACTAGATAATGAACATAACTATCTAACCAATGACTATAAAACTGCCATAAGCGCAAATGAATACTGCTATCAATTTGAAGTTCAAGGACACAGCTACATATCCATCTTAGGCTTTGGCGAATCTCAGTGGTATTCACAAGAAGAAGAATATACAGATATTGTCTATATTCTCCCTTGGAGTGTTAATAAGGAAGAAGTTAATCTACGCATCCCAATGCTAATACCTATGTTGCTTTCAAACTATCTTTTAGATAAAACTCGTTCCCATGAAGATATGTTAACTACAATCGATGGCCCAGAGCTAACAATTGAATACGAAGAAATCTCCGGAACAACAAAAAAGGAGTATTTTTCATCTAAGTATCAGATTAATAGATACACAATACGGGGTGTGACCTGCCCCCACGATTAGATACAACACTCAGTTAGTAACGTCGGAATCTTCATTC
>NZ_JBMKIF010000031.1:0-44978 GCF_049238025.1 Enterobacter cloacae complex sp. IR5458 | reverse complement strand
GGGAAGATGCGTGATCTGATCCTTCAACTCAGCAAAAGTTCGATTTATTCAACAAAGCCATGCACCTGAAGAAAGTGGGCTTTCAGATGGTATAGAGGTATCGCTTCCCTCATTTTCAATCTTCACACCAAAGCAGGCATGTTCCTTTTGTACAAGGAAGGTTTCTTTTACAGAAACAGAATCCTGCTTTGAATTATCTAATTGTAGAGGTGTTAAATACTCCTTAAACTTTTGATCTAAGACATTCTCTAGCAATACATTAATAGGAGGCTTAGGTTCAGTATCTATAGTATTTCCATCATTCAGAAACCTATTAAGATCTGCAAGTGTTAATCTTTCGTTTAAACCATTTATAAAATTTGCCAAGTCAGGAAATAAATTATTTAATACCAACCCGGTACTAATAGCCGACCTAATTAAATCCAGTTGGTCACCCCTATGACAAAGTTCTGTTTTTTTCAAGAAACTATAAACATAGGGTGCTTTTCTTTCGGATATCCAGAAAGACCGGATCTGAATCCGGTCGTTATCTGCCTTATTTGAGATAGGGTATTTAGCCATGTTCTAGCTCATTATTCTGAATAAATAGTATCAGCAATTGCCAAAGATAATGCGAACTGCGGATTGTCTACCATGATAACTTTAGCCGTTTCAAAATGTTTACGAATAGCTGTTTCGATGAGATATGAACCTCCCCCAACAAGGAAAACATTATGAGGCCTCTCTTCGACTTGTGTAACCGCTCTGATTACTTTACTTTGCAACTTCTGTACCGCAGAGTTTACCGCATCAAAAACACCGTCACGCTTGTCCTCTGCAACCTTCAAAGCTGATTTATCATGACGATTATCAACAAGATGATGAATGTAAGCATTACTCGTATTCAGTTTCTCAGATTCAAGATACCTGCTGATCTCATCGTAAACAATAGAACAACCAATACGGTCAAAACCTTTTACTTTCGAAATCTGTTCTAATTGCCCAGTAATACTTGCAACATCAAGAGTAGTACCACCAAGATCAATTACCAAACTTGATTCAAATGAAGCAATATCCTCAATTTCATCTGCCCGGGTCACAGCTGGTAAAGATTCAGGGAAAACAGTCACAGACAAAACGTTAAAAGAATAGCGTTTACCGTCAAGATAACGCTCTACTGGTTTCATCAGATTATCTTTTTTTCTCTGAATATTTTCAATATTCGTTTCCCCTAAAGCAGTATAGAACTGGCTAAGTGGTAAAGTAACAAAGAGGTGAACATCCTGAGGAACTAAACCAGAAGCATGAAGTGCATGGTGAACATTTAACCGGCTAATTTCATCGTATTGGTGAGATACATCAGTCGATTCCAGTGAGTTACTAGATTCGCTGTGATGCGAAAACCTTTCCAGCCCATCAATAAGATAGTTAAAAGGATTGAGACCCTCATGGCGAACACGGAAATCTGGAACAAAACTATTTTGTGTAAGCAAGGGAACTAATTCGTTTCTTTCATTAAGACAAACCAGTTTTGCAGCTTTACTTCCATCATCGACAACGATTTTTAAAGCTTCAGTGATATCCTGCACTGATGGTGAAACAGGACTTTCAGATTTTAATAGTTCAGCCATAAAAACTCTCTTTTATTAATAGGACCATATTAGATATTAACTTTATACATTAATGGTGACCTATTATCAACATTAACACTATTAAAAAAATACGTAAGTCTATGTTATTTCAGCATCCTTCCATTTTAAATACCTTACCGTTAAATTTCCTGTATTCATGTATTAACCATGTTTATAAAGGAGCCAATTATAATCAGAAAGTTACTTTGCATCCTAAGTATGAACTGTTTGAGAGCCAGGACTGGGGCCTTTACCTGTAAGTAACAAAGGTCCTTAGGCTTAGAATCCAAAATGACGCCTTTTTGTAAAAAAATCATAGTTCGAAATACCGTATCATCGATGTAAACATACGTAGAGGAATTTATGGCAGCTGAGCACGTCCAAACTATAGACCTTACAAACTTCTCCGGAAGGATTTTCTTTCTGGCAGATCCTCATGGACATTACTCTGCGCTGTGCAACTTGATCCAATCAGTTACAAAGCCAGAAGAAGAGATAGTAATTTTCTCTACTGGAAATTTGTTTGACTATGGGCCGGAACCCATAGAATTGATGAAGGCGATAAACAGTGGCTTTTTCGATGGACGTTTTGTGAGGCATTTCTCAGCTGCCGGAGCCGGAGAAGAAATGTTAAAAAAATTGTTACCATTAAACAAAGACCGGAGAACATTTTACCCCAGCACATACCTCAATGAGAGATGGTGTGTAATGGGCGGAAAGTGGCATAAAGCTGTGAATCGTTACTATTTAGAGGAAGAGGTAAAAAAACTTCTTAATACCCAGCTTGGTACGATGATGCAGATTTTACTAAAAGGCGATATAAAAATTGGGGTTTGCCCTTCTGATTACGCCCCTATCCGCACATCATTCACTGATACTTATAATGCGCTTCAAGCATTCAACTATGCCAATGTGAATATTTTTCAGAGCCAGTTTCTATTCGGTATGGACCATGCCGTAATACCAATGATGATAAATGACGTCAACCTTATGGTCCTAGGTAGGAATCCTGTAAACAGCATTCGAAAAGCCCATGGTCGTACTCAAAACAATCTTCCAGTACTGATCGGTAATTGTTTGCATATAAATACTGGATCACTCTATATGTCAAAATTAGAAGACCAGGTAATAGTTGCTCCGGGTATACCGCAAACTGACTCACCAGCACTTACATTAGTAGAAATAATCATGAAGAACAATCCAGTTTTATTGTGTCATCAGCTAATACAAACAACAAACAAGTTTTATTCACTTAAAACCTATCCTTTAGAACTCGATTCGATTGAAAACAACATTGAGGTAACAAGATGAAGATAAATTGGAAGATTATCTCAATTTCAACATTACTTTTGCATCTTCACGCAGCAGCTGCACCACATCAAGAGAAAGAGCATAGAAAAGATGCTTTTTCTTCTGCCGCACAGAAAAGTGATTCACTTATATCTGCTAAAGCGGAGCTTATAAACGGAAGGTGGTTTATAAATGGTAAATATAGGCCTGTTCTAAAGACCAGCATGACCAAAACCAATTTCTTAGAAATCATGAATGTTTCAAATAAAGAATCACTTTTTATTGTGATACCAAAACTTGAGTATAATATCATTGCCAAAAATAAAATCTTACTAAATGAAAAAATTGCATTAAGCGAAGGCACATCCGGAAAAAGCATTGTTTGGGTCGAGCCAAAATCAAGTCTAACTATATCGTTTATAAATGACCTTGCTAATACGCCCCTTCAGGCTATCGTTTCGATCACAAGAAACAACAAAGATATAATTGCCATCTTTGGACCGGATCAGGGTAAAGGGTTTACTCTTCCCGGAAATACGTCTAATGATCAAGTGTCCGTTCCTGACTATTCTGACCTAAATATAAAAAAACTTAACATACCTCAAAGTGTTGGTAATCCAGTAACCATCAATCCTAAAGAGAAGAATTACCTCTTAGTTGGACAAGGAAAATATGAAATCTTATCTCTTCCTAAATATCAACATTTAGTATTTTCTGAACCCGTTTATATTGAGAAAAGAAAAAATATCCTCGGTGGTTATGGTTATTGGACGAAAGAAACAATTCTCTACCCCGGTGAATCATTATCTTTTATAACGAGCGCCAAAAACAATCTAAGGAAGCGGGATGATTAAAGTTATCACACTTTTATTGTTTGCATTACTGACTGGTTGTCAGTCAGTAGAAAGTAAAATCGAAGAACTCCCGACAGTTGGTTTTGACCCTATTCTATACAATAAAAGTGAGGCCTTTACTGACGGAAAAGTTACTTTACGTGTCGAAAGTTCAGGAACTGATGTTTGGCTTGTCGCCAAGAATGGAACCAGAAGTTTTATTGAGCTTTCAGGCCTAACGCTAGGTGGTAGTCGTTGTGCTTACAATGCCCGTAGTAAGCAACTTTTGCCCCCAGGCAGCGTAAGCACATTCGTAGTTCCTACGGTTGGAATGCTTGGACTTTGCTTCAACAATGAAGATCAACTTATGTTTATTAACCGTGCTTTTAGCAGAATCTCTCCCAAAGCAAAAGGAAAAGATTCGCTTTCGCTTTTATTTTCTGTTAGTTACGATTTTCCCGGAAAAGCGGACCTAATTACTAACCACGATTTTCAAGAGTTATATCTTTTATTTTTGAATGAGGATAATCTATGAAACAAACATTAATTGTTATTTTAATATGTTTTTGTCACACGGCTTTAGCATATCCATACCGTATCTATACTGTCCCGGAAGGGGCATTAGTAAAAAACATACTAACTAATGAATATCTAGGAAAAACCCCTGTGGTTGTGGACGTGAGCAATACCGAAGCTGGTTCTACTTTTGGGATTTCATTATTTAGACATGAAAATGTTGCTATAAAGATTTTTACAGTAATGCCTTCAGCAGAAAATAATTTTGCTGTTTCTGGACCTGACGTTGCAACTATGTCATTGCCGGGAAAAGCACCTTTAAACGTAGTAAATGATGGGAATGGCGCTTCTGTTCATATAGAACTAAGACCTTATATGTCTGAACCTGCGCACACCCCATATTAATATAACAAGAAATTAAAAATATAAATCATATGAACTGCATCATAAAGATGCAGTTCAATATTTATTCTGATACTTTTAATTTTTCTTTTATGAACTCCTCTAGTTCCTTAATAAAACCCGCATTTATCCTATTGAATTCAAAGCGAATTTTTCTACCAGTATTGTTTTTACTGATTCTTGCATACTTATCTTTGTTATCAAAAGTAATAAGATCACTTGTTTCCCATTTTGTGGAATAAGTTTTTTCACAAACACTTTCCACAGATTGTGTGATTTTTTCCATTACAACTTTTTGAGCAACCTGGAGATCTCCAATGTCTAAATCTTTTGTTTCCTCTTTAACATTATCTATTACTTCATCTAAAGGAAATAGATTTTTTTGCACATATTTCTGTAAACGAGACAAGCGACTATAATAGGAGTTCGGGATTCCTTCATAATCCGGGAATAAAGAGATCAATGTTTCGTCAATACGGGCCGCCTGGATTCTTTTGGCTACCGATACATGACTAATCCCAAGATATGCTGCGAGTTCTTCATTAGTAGAAAATCCTTTTTCTTCCATTTTTTTGATAAATTGAAACCCAACTTCTCTATATGAAAATTTTCGAGATGTTTGTGCTGCGGATATAATTGAATTTATATCATCTTCGGTTAGTTCATCCGGAAGAACCCACAGGGGGAGATCCTTTTCTGCCTTTATACAGCAGAAACGTCTGCGACTTCCTTCTATTAATAAATAAACCCCATCTCTTTTTACAGCGATCCCTTCGGTATCGACCCCTCTTTCTTCAATCTGCTTAAGAATATCTCTAACAGAATAATCTGTAAGGGCTTCTTGATTTCGTGGGTTCGCTGGATGGACTAAGGTCTCCTTCTCCACTCTCTGGGCTGGAACAATCACATGTTCCGCTTCTAGTCTCCGGCCCTTATGAAGAGTGAATAACTTTTTTATGCGAGGTGCTGTTTTCAAACCCGCAAGACCTGAACGGTGACCGACTTCTGTCCGCTTTGGTGCGTTTAAATATCGAGATTTATCATTCCCGATATGTTGCTCATCGCTCATGCGTTAACTCCTTGCTTAGCTGAAAAACTTTTTATTTCATTTATAAATTGCTGATATACCTGTAATACAGATTCTTCTGCGACATCAAGCTGCTTTGCGGAACAAAGTTCCTCTGATTTTTTGATATCAAGCACTGTACGCCCTTTGGAAGCAGCTGCCTTAAATGCTTCAGAATTTTTTATGTTAGCGGACATCAAAAGGTCCTGAACAGTTCTGATTAATTTATCCAAAACTATTCTTTCATATGGACTTTTGTCATCTACATTGACAGCAAGAACTTTGAACCATTTTAAATTGTCGCCCTTACTTGGTGATTGTTTAAACCTTTCACTTATTGTAAGCATGAAGTCTGTAGTAGAGGCGTAATCATATTCACGTGGTGACACTGCGACAAGAATCCCATCGGCCGCTTCGTCAGCAGCCCAGATCAAAGGTGAATCTTCAGGTGGAGTGTCTATAATAATCAAATCATAGTTCTGCTTCAGTACCGGTAAGATAACTTCCTTGAAACGTAGTAACAAAGACGTACGTTCTTCTCTAGAACATTGCCAGTATTTATCTTTAAAACGAGCATCTGTCGGAAAAGCCGTTATTACGTCCAAGTTTGGCAGATGCGTTGAAAAAGGCATATTAGTGATGATTTCTTCTTCAGAGAATCCTGAATCTAAATATTTTTTATACTCAGAATTTTCTTCATAAATTCCAAGGATTGCATCAATTGCTGTAAGGAAGACATCATCTTCTGAGACACTTTGAATCATGCTGCTTCCAATCGAACCTTGTGGGTCCCATTCGATCATTAATACACGTGCATTGAGTTGTAGATCTAAAGCAGCTGCTACTGCTAAAGCTACAGATGTAGTGCTTTTCCCTGTACCGCCTTTATGATTCTGAGTAACAATAGCTCTGCTAAAGTAATGATCGCGGTACTTGGGATAACCCAGGGCATCCATTATTTTTTGAACATCCCAGCGGGTGTAAAGATGATTTTTGTTTTGATAAATAGGTGCACCAACAAGTTCTTTTTCTTCTAAGTCCGAAAGTATTTTATTGAACGTTACTCGTGACTTCCCAAAAAAATCAGAGAGATTTTTTTTATTCAAACAGTGGTTATAGATCAGTCTATCAACACCATCAACACTATCATCAGAAACAGATACTCTTGATGAAGCCATCAGAGATTCCTTTAGAGAAATCTGCTCGCTTTTCATGCGCTGACCAACGAGGGCGATCTTTTCAAGTAAATTCATGGTTATGACCTTTTTGCACTGAAAACCGACTTTTACGCATATATGTAAACTTTACGTATAATGCGTCCATTTCCTTGTTATGCGTACAATTCTATCCTTAGTTTCAATCTTAAGCTAATGTTTGTTTACTTTTTTATGATTTTTTGTGAGCTTAACTTGCAGATGTGAGCTCAGACTCTCTAGTCCATACCTAATGCACAACCTGTTTAAACCACGATTCTTGTCTCCTTCTCTACGCTTTGAAGTTAAGAGCTCCATTAATGAATCTTCACGCCTACCCTATTTCTTGCTTAGACCCTAAAATCTATCTCACCGGTGTGCTGATATACGTTTCCTAACTGTGAACCGTTGTCGTCAGTCCAGTCTAAAGATATGAGGTGTTAATCTCTTGAGGAGGCACACTACGAATTATGGGAGCAGAGTTAGCAACCTCACCCCGAAATGAAACCCAACTTAAGGAGGCAACCCCAGTGTGGAGATTAAGGGGGTTAAATCTGCCAGCGGCTGACAGTGTCCCAGCTGCTGCTCAGTCACACCACGCCCTGATTTAATCCCCTGCCCGGTATTGTAATGACCGAAAAAAACCCGTGCACTGGTGTCGGCAGACCGGCATGCATGAATATGACGTTAATCTGTATCAGCAGGCACTTTTCGCATAATGGGAGCAAGTGATAGCAACGCCGCCCAGAACGGAATGCCAACATCAGGACTGAACCCAAGTTTGGCGATTAAGGGGGTTAAATTTGCAAGCGGATGACAGTGCCCCCAGCTGCTGCTCAGTCACACCACGCTTGATTAAATCTCTCGCCAGGTCTTGTTTTGACCGAAAATAGCCCAAGCACTGATGTCGGCAGACCGGCATATAGGAATATGACGTTAATCTGTATCAGCAGGTACATTTCGCATTATGTGAGCAAGTGATAGCAACCCAGCCCGGAACTGAAGGCCAGCATGAGGACAGAACCCCAGTTTGGCGATTAAGGGGGTTAAATCTCACAGCGGCTGACAGTGCCTTCAGATGCTGCTCAGGCATACTACTCTCCCTGATATAATCTCCCATATGTTCTTGAGATCGTCGGAAATCGCCCATGCACCGGTGTCGGCAGACCGGTATGCAGTAATGTGAATTTAATCTGCATCATCAAGCACATTTCGTATTATGGAAGTAAGTGTTAGTAAACCAAAGCCCGCCCAGAACGGAAGGTCAACATCAGAACAGAATCCCAGTTTGGCGATTAAGGGTGTTAAATCTGCAAGCTGCTGACAGTGCCCCAGTTGCTGCTCAGTCACACCACGCCCTGATAGAATCTCCTGCCCGGAAATGTGATGACCGAAAAAAGCCCGTGCACTGGTGTCGGCAGACCGGCACGCAGGAATATGACGTTAATCTGTATCAGGAGGCACATTTCGCATTATGGGAGCAAGCGATAGCAACCCAAGCCCAGAACTGAAGGCCAGCATCAGGACAGAACCCCAGTATGGCGATTAAGGGGGTTAAATCCGCCAGTGGCAATAAGATCCCGAGCGGTGTTTAAGAAATATTTCCCGAAGGACAATCTTCCGCTCGTACGATGAATATAGTGTTCAACCCGGGAGAGGGATCACTTAACCTGCTTAGCCTAAATCTTACGTCATTCTCTAAACGGAGTTTAAGCTTAATGGTCCTGAGAAAGTTAAAAGGACTACCCATAATGACGGTTTGAGATGGCGAATAAGGGTTTTTCTGCCAGCGGCTGACATTGCCCCAGCTTCTGCTCAGTCACACCACGCCTGATTAAATCTTCCGCCAGGTCTTGTTATGACCGAAAATTGTCCGTGCACTAGAGTCGTAAGACCTGCATACAGGAATGAGGCGTAAATCTTTATCAGGTGGCAAGGTTCGCATCATGGGAGCAAGGGTCTTGAACTGGAGGTTAACATCATAAAATCCCAGATTGGCGATTAAGGGTGTTAAATCTGACAGCGACTGAAAGTGCCTTCAGATGCTGCTCAGGTATATTACACCCTGAAAAAATCAAGCATCTGTGCTTGCGAATATCGGAAAAGGCCATGCACCGGTGTCGGCAGACCGGCATGGGCAATGAGACGTTAATCTGTATCAGCTGGCGCATTTCGTATCATGGGAACAAGTGTTAGCAACCCTCTCCAGGACGGAAGGACACTATCAGGACTGATCCCAGTTTGGCGATTAAGGGGGTTAAATCTGCCAGCGGCTGACAGTGCCTTCTGATGCTGCTCAGACATACTATGCACAGATATAATCACCCGTCCGTCCTTGTGATTATCGGAAAAGGCCATGCACCGGAGTCGGCAAACCGGTATGCAGTGATGTGACTTTAATCTTTATCAGCAGGCGCATTTCGTATTAAGGGAGCCAGTGTTAGCAACCCTGCCCAGGACGGAAGGACACTATCAGGACTGAACGCCAGTTTGGCGATTAAGGGGGTTAAATCTGCCAGTGGCTGACAGTGCCTTCTGATGCTGCTCAGACATACTATGCACAGATATAATCACCCGTCCGTCCTTGTGATTATCGGAAAAGGCCATGCACCGGAGTCGGCAAACCGGTATGCAGTGATGTGACTTTAATCTTTATCAGCAGGCGCATTTCGTATTAAGGGAGCCAGTGTTAGCAACCCTGCCCAGGACGGAAGGACACTATCAGGACTGAACGCCAGTTTGGCGATTAAGGGGGTTAAATCTGCAAGCGGATGACAGTGCCCCAGCTGCTGCTCAGTCACACCACGTCCTGATAAAATCTCCTGCCCGGTAATGTGATGACCGAAAAAAGCCCGTGCACTGGTGTCGGCAGACCGGCACGCAGGAATATGACGTTAATCTGTATCAGCAGGTACATCTCGCATTAGGGAGCAAGTGATAGCAACCCCGCCCAGAACTGAAGGCCAGCATGAGGACAGAACCCCAGTTTGGCGATTAAGGGGGTTAAATCCGGCAGCGTGAGTAAGTGCCCGTGCTGTGTTAAAGAAATATTCCCTAAGGACAATCTTCCGCTCGGCCTTTTGTATAAAGTTGTCACCCCGGGAGCGGGGATCACTTTACCTGCTTAGCCTAAATCTTACGTCAATCGCTATCCGGAATTTTAGCTTAATGGTCCTGAGCAAGTTAAAAGGGCTACCCATAATGACGTCCCCAGATGGTGATAAAGGAGTTAATTCCGCCTTCGGCTTACAGTGCCGCAGCTGCTGCTCAGCAACACCACGCCCTGATTAAATCTCCCGCCTGTCCTTGTGATGACCAAAAATAGTCCGTGCACTGGCGTCGTAAGACCGGCATACAGGAATGAGGCGTTAATCTTTATTAGGTGGCAGGATTCGCATCATGGGAGCAAGGGCCCTAGAACTGTAGACTAACATTAGAAAATCACAGTTTGGCGATAAAGGGGGTTAAATAAGTTAAAAGTCTTCGGTGAGCAAATTGGATAAATTTTCAGAAACCAAACCGTTAATAATAAACTTTTAGAAGAATGATTAAAGGATATTAAGTTTTGTATGCAAAATGACACCAGTGATCTGTTTTCACTAATAATGCCGCGCTACTTTGATTACCTTTGGTAAACAAAAATGTAATTTACGTGATTTTCATCTTATAATGTCAGTATTGAAGTTATAAATTTTGTTTACTTAATGCGTACACAACCTAACTGCGATTTGTATTTATGTCACTGTTTTTACACCACATTAATTATAAAACCAAAATTTGCAGCACAGTGATGAACTCATTAAGTCACAACCTCATTTGTTTACTTAAGGCATACAATAAAAAACCAGATTCTTATGAGACATCTGGTTTAATTATTTTTGCTTGAAGATATTTACTCTACGCGGCCAAACCCGCTGCTACTTCTTGAGCATAGAGAATTTCTATTGCCTCGCCATAGCTACAATTCTCGCGGCTTTGAATTTCCCATAATTTACTCCTGTCAGCACTATCCGTAGTAAAACAAAGCTCCATTTTCCGGTCTACGTATAACCGACAGATCTCTTGGAAGTTTTCGAACCTGACTAACATCTCTGAAAACACCTTTTTGACTGTACGAATATTTTTCATACGTTCATATTCTGCATCTGAAGTAGAAAAATATTTATTAGCCTTCATTGCTTCAATGCTTTCTTTTTCTTGTTTCATGATTATCTTCCAAGGCGAGTTAGCAGTCAGGGCCCGGCCAACAGAAGAAGTAAAATAATCTTCAAACGACTGTGTGATACAGATGCCAGCGCAGTTTGTTTTCCTGAACCTACGCCATGCCGCTTCGAGGAAGGAAGAGAAGAATTGGTTTGATTGATTTCCGGCACCTGATGAATTATCAGGACGAATGTACTCCCATGCTTCATCAAGGATGAACAAGCGACGACGCCCATCTTTTTTGATGAACATTGCATGCTGAGCAGCCTGAATGATAGACATTAATACAACTGTCTGAAGGTGGGGGGTGCCTTTTAGCTCCTCCAGTTCCAAAACAATAAATCTGCTGTCGAAGTTGATTGGAGGCAACGTATCGGTAAACCGGTGCCCATAAATTCCACCTTCGCACCATGCTCCGAGTTGCTCCCCAATATCCTTTATACGTTTGTCTTCATGCTTCTTGCAACGCAGAGCAAAGCCGGTTATTGAACCGGTCCGACCTGATTTTCTGGATTCTTGGTACTCTTCTGCAATAAGCTGAAGCATCACTGATTGTTGATAATCATCGATAAGGCCTTTCTCTGAAGCCATAATTTTTAGCTGATTCAAAACCATTATGGTCTGAGCAACTTTGTCTTTTTCTGCATCGTTTGAAGTTGATTCACCGGTAAATTCAGGTGCTTCGTTAAATACATCGTCGTTAACAGTGATGTCAGTTAGGAAGGCAAAGGGATTTAGGGTGAAGTCAGGGGTTTTACCGAAATCAATAAATTGACTGTTTGTATATTGTTCCGCAATCCCCTGGTAAGAACGGCCCACGTCCACAACAAATACTTGAGCACCGTCAGGATCATCATCTGGGTATTCGTTTTCTAAAAAATGCTTAAATGTTGAGCGATAATGAACGAGGTTATTAGATCGCGGTCCAGCTCCAAGATAGTTATTGATTAGATATGCTGTCCAGAATGACTTCCCTGCACCTGACGTTGCACCAATAACCATGTTATAGCTTGCAGAAGTCTTGAAAATATCAAGTCCCATGAGTTGACCTTCACGAGAAACTAAACTCAGTACTGGTCTATCTGTATTACCTTTCCAGGGCCCAAAGATCGGTGTCATATGAGCCGCTCCGGTGTTGCTCACTACTTCGGAACGGTCAAGGTCGAAAATTGTCTTTGGGTCATTGCACATTGGCAGACATGACATAAATGACGGGAAAACGATAAAGGAATCATCTGCTACTTTGACCCGGCTTTCGAGGTAAAAGGATTTGAGATCGTTAGCTGCTGTCTGCACAGAATTGGCATTACTACCCATAACAGTGAAAGTAAGATACCCTCTTAAAAGCTTTGCGCCATCCTCAAGCTCGCGAGTTACGGCCATGTAGTCATTATCCATATCCCGCAGGCGAGGGCAGAATGTGACAACTGAAGGTATACTTGCCTGTTTATTAGTGATTGCTTTGTAGCGGACGTTTTCTTTTGACAACTTGAGCGGATCGGCAAACTGAACAGTCTGAGTGATCATAAATGGGCTGAAAATTGTCTTACGTCCATGCATCCAGTTAACTACTAACTCATACATACAACCGAAATTGACGTATTCAGGAAACTTTACAACGGAAAGTTGTTTGAAGTAACGATGCTCAGATTCGTCGTCACTTTGTGTGACTGATGAGAAATGATTTTCTGTGACTGTATACTTACGGCCGGGAACGTTAACTTGTTCATTAAGCCTTTTCATAGTGTTAACGTCTATGAAACCTTCAGCCCACCGGGAGTTCTTTCCGGGGTTTACGACCTTATCTATACAATAGAGCCAGTTTTCTGCATCGACCTTAAACGGATGCAATCCAATCGTAATTAACTTACTTACAAGTTCAGAGTAAAGTGAATCGATACGCGAATGTTCCAGCTCGGTAGGAAGGGCAGACTGTAAAGGAATCGATAGCGAGATCCATACCTGAAAATCCCTCAACATAAGGTTATCATGATCAGGTTTTAAAGGCTTATGCATACTTCTGTCGTAGTAGTCCAACTGATAACCATTAAGCAGATCTGCTTTAAGCTTATCGTTCCCAGTCATACGCCCACCTCGCACAGCTGACCAAGCACTAAGCTGTAAAGTCAGGTCTGGCAATGCAGTCAGAGATATTTGACAGACAGTATCTGTAGGGAAATCCATTTTGAACATTTCAGCAAGAACATCTTGCTGATTATCAAAAACTCCAGGGGATGGATTACAGATAAACATAAACCCTAATCTGTTGCCATCAATCAAAAAATAGTGAGTCCCTGCTAATTGATCGTAAACAGGGATAAACCCACCTAATTGATGGCGATTTAAACCGCTATTGTAATTATTGATAGCTTCCATATTTGACCTTACAGTTGTCTAACAATGCCGTTCGAAGAGACAGCTTTAGTTGCTTTTTGTTGCTGCTGCATATTTTCCCGGGCCGCATCCTGTACTTCTAAAGGAACTATGCGAGCTGGGTTTGAGGTCGAATTCTTGCCAGCAATCCATGTTTGCGGTTTTACGTTGACATAAACGTAGCCGGGAAGATTAAGCGCATCGTTATCATCGGTATAAGGTGCAAAAGTAATTCTCATTACTTTCCCCTGTTGCAGAACAGCAAGTGGTTCAGGAGCCACTACAGCTTGTTTATAACCTTGCGAACGGTATTGCTGGATCTGCCCAGGGTTGAGAGTCGGGTTAACGGGCTGGCCATTGTAAAGAGAGTACATATCCTTACCAGGGCTGATATCAGAATTAGGTGCAACGTAGCGTGGGGCATTTCCAGCAGAAACCGGATAGCTTGTTTGTTTAACGACTTCCGCAGCCGGATGAACGAAAGGGTTACCAGTTGAAGAGGCAGTGCTATAACTGCTAGTCATCCTTACGTTTGAATTAACCGGTACACCAGAAATAGGCCGTGGTCCAATGGATGAAGTAGGGGCACCCATTTTTAAAGTTTTATCGTACATGACAGGTAACTGACCAACTGGCTTAATTTCGGTTTTTGAATAAGCCACAGGCTGATTTTTAAGGGTAGTAGACTGTGGATATTTGACTTCCCCTGGAGGGCTAATTTCAGTTGGATAACGGCTGTCATTGACAGCCGATTTCTCCTTTCCCGATTCCGACTCTTCCCCCGCCAGTGCAGACAGATCATCTCGATTATTAGTTAACTCCATAACTTCGCGAGGACCTTTACAGATAACGCCCTTTTCAATGCCTGGACATTCGGATTCGGAACTACCGATGGAGCACCCCGTAAGATATGAGGATGTACCTACAACCAGAGCACTGAGTACCAATCTTTTGATGTTCATAAACTAGCCTTAATTTGTCTCAAATGGATTTTTTAAGAGAGGTTCAACGCTTTGGTTCAACCAGTAGTCGAAATCTTTTGGAATGCCATTACCAGCCAAACCATCCTGTCTGACAACTGAAGGTACACCCTGCAATTTATAAATTCCTGCGAGCATCAATGACGCTACCAAAGGTTCCGCCGGACATTCTTCTGCTTCTTTTTGAGAGAGCAATCTTTTTTCAATGTCGGATTTGCTTCCCATTAGCCAACGAAGAATATCGAGGTTGTTTATTTTTCCTTTTTCTTTACTACACCAGAGCCTTCTAAGCTCTTCTTTTGGCTCACCGGGTGAGGGAACTAAAACAATATCTATCCGATACTTGTCCCGATCTGCATAGAATTTCTTAACAAGTTCCATGCAACCGTCACAATCAAGTGTTATGAAAATGGCTGCTTGTCTTTTAAGCTTTGAATTTCCCAGAGGAATGGACGCTACAGTTTCCAGAGGGAAGGGGGCCTCATCAAGACTAATAAAATAGGAATTCCTGATTTCTTCTACAGTCAGAACAGGTTTACGTTTAATTACATCAACAAGGCTTCCCCCAGTAAGGGAGTATCGGCCATCGGTCGTTACTGCCATTAGCTGCGAACGTTCGTCCTGAAAGAGGTATAGCCCACCAGAAGGAATGTATATGGCATCCTTAGGTTTATATCCTTTCATTTTTGATAACACACCCGAGATCTGACTGGGTGAAACGCCACCTTCCTTTGCCTTTGCCATTAACGCAGCAGCATCACTATTAGTTAGGACCTGCTCTGAAGCATAAGTGACCGTATTCGCCATAATGGCGAAAGCCGCCATTAAAGGGAAAAGTAACTTTTTCACTATTGGGTGCCCTCTACTTCTTTGCATTATAAGAACTTGATTGTACCGCTTCAGAGCTATCTTCAAGTTCCATATAAGTGACGATTTCAACACTATCCGGTACAGTAACGGCAAGCGTTGCATCAATAATTAAATAGCCACGGTCACGGTAGATCTTCATTAATGTTCTGAAATATTCTTCGAATTGAGATCTATCATTGTCAGCAGTACGGCCTCCGTGATGCTTGAAAAATTCCTTACGTAATTCAGGCATGTCAAGCACTGCAATCTTGTACGAAGGCTGGGATTGTTTATTGAAGTAATCGTAAACATTCATAAAGCCTTTATAACCATAAATAATGACCAATACGGCAAAGGCGAAGAAAAATAAATACTTCAATATTTTTTCAATATCAATTTCGAAGGTAATTTTTTTTGTTGTCCTTTCTCGCACCATTTTTTTAGTGATTTCAGGTCCAGCTGATTCAGGCGATTCTTTTTTTTCTAAACTATCCATTTAAACCTCAGCGACTGGTCAGATTCGTTGGAATTGTAGTTCCGGTCTGAACGACAAATGTAATAGCTCGGCCAGGGCTAATTTCTACGATTGGCCACTGTTGTTCTGCAATTGCGGTGTAGTAATCGACGAGTCGATTAAGACCACCTTGAGCTGCACCAGCCCCGGCTAATGCCCCAAGTGCACCAAAATTAGGGGACTGATACTGAGCCTGTGAATTAGGGTCGATGTTAAGTGAAGATACCTTACTGGGACTTAAGCTACCGGCAAGTGAAGAAAGTCCACCGGCAAATGCAGCTCCTGCAATTGCGTTACCATTTCGGCTGATAAGCGTGCCTCGGATCCCATTTTTTCCGTCATTTTCACTTACAGCATATGCTTCCAGTTTTACGTCAAAAGCTTTCCCTTTTGAATTAACACAAGAGATAGAAGTGGCACGTATGTAAGCACGCTGTGACGCCAGATCACCAACAGCTGAACCCAGAAGGTTACAGTCACGCAAATCCATGGTGAAATTATTGGGCATGATGACATCTTTTTTAATACGCATCGTTACTGGCATTGGTTCTGATTTGGAAGAAAGGCTTGTAGGCGCTTCAAGCCCGGTAATCAGAACACCAGTGATAATAGATGTTGCCGGAAGAAACATTTCATCTTTTCGGGCAGCATGCCGCGCTTTGCTATCAACTGGCGCAGTACCATCACCTCGTACAGTCCGAGTTGGCGCTTTATCTCCTGCAATGACCTCTCTGCCTTCCTTGATTCTGTTTTCAGACACGGGCATAACCTGAATGACACCATCGGTACCATTAGTCTTAATGGAACTTTGTGTGATTGTTCTCATTGGGCTATTACGCGTAGGTGTGATAGAAGCGTAATTAGGGTTTACGCCATTAATCGGCGCATTAGCATTAAGCTGATAAGGAGCTGCCGGTGCCTGCTCATTAATCGTTTTACGCGAACTACCAGCATCCAAGTTACGATTGCCGTTTCGATTTGTCTGCATATCATTAATTTGCTGAGACAGCTGCTGAAGTTGAGAAGTTAAACTTGCAACTTGGGCTTTAGTTTCCTGTTGGGCTTTTTCTGCTTTTTCGCGGTCCTCTTTCGCCGCATTTTGGTCAAGTCGGTTTTGCTTAACCATTTCTTTATATACTTTCTGGCTTTCTTCATTACTCAATTTGTTCATTTGCGAATCATCTAACAACAAATTGGTCTGCATGTCTTTTTTCTGTGTTTTCTTTTCTTTCTTAACTGGTGTGGAAAAAATAGACTGGCTAATAATATAAACAATCACTACCAGCAGAGCGCCAATAACAGAAAGTCTGACGGTCTTATTTTCCCAGGCCTTTTTAATGTCCATGATTAGCTCCACTTGTAGGTTTCTGGAATCGTTTAATTTTTAGATTTCGTTCGCTGTCAGACATCTGAGGAACGATATAGGGTTCACCTGCTCTGGCCCAGTTTTCACGAACAGATGGATGATTCATTTCAGCTTTATCTATCTGGCTCGTTCTAGATATTTCATGTTTGTAATTAGGTTCCAAAACGTTACTTTTGTGATAGTCAAAAGCATTCTCCTCATTAATATTGCCCTCTCCTACAAATTTATCAATAAGAGTTGGATCGTTCATTATTACTGTCTGAACGGGAAAAGCGTTACTGCCATCTTCGATACTAATGGGTGCGTCCGGAACGATTAATACACTCCTTTTTGGTATATATTCTGACCTGTAGTAAAAGCTGGTTAAAGCAAATACGACAAAACCAATCACGGTGGCCCCAAGCAGAGCAGGCAAAGTAACTTTTCCCATATTATTTTCTGATTAGACTTGGTCTGGTTGTAACCCGGGCCTCGCGTTCCTTGAACAATTTATCCCGGACTATGTAAAGCTCTGTTTCTTCTCCCGGTTGCAGGTATGCTTTATCAAATAAAGCACTTGCAATAACGCCTTCTGCCATACACTGCTGATCAGCAACGATTTGACCGTATGGTTTATCGTTTTTCACAAGAATTACATCAATAAGTTCACGTGAGCCAACCAGTCTCTGACCGAGCTTTGCATACATATTAAAGTTACATGGTGACTGCTCTGGCGCAGGAATACGAGAAAGTCGGTCCTGTTGTAAACTGAATCCTGAAGGGACCTCACCAAGAGCCACAGGAGTCAATAAATCAATGATTCTTTGTTTATGATCGTCTTGTTTTGGATCCGTTGGAGCCAGTTCTTCTGACTGGGAGCGGGCCAACATTTCCTCATAGTTTTGCTTATCCAATGAGGTTTCACGTTTGGCTTGCATAGATGGGCTTAAAGATGTAGTAACTGAAATCATCGCACCGGGAACATCAAGCGGTACCAGGGTCAGGTTATAGGTCGATTCAGGTACCTGATCTTCAGACAACATAATCCCGATTGGTTTATCGGTATTAGTTGAAATAAAGACATCGCCACCATTAACAAATATGCTTGCCTCTTCAGCAGGGGTAGAAGTACTGACAGAAGCATTCTTGAAGCTGGTCGATATTCTGTTTTGAAGTCCTCGTGAAACTGGCAGTACCACATTCCCACCAGGCGGCACATTTACACGCTGAACTTCTTTATATCGGTTACGAGCTTCGACATAAAGTTCATCGGCTTTTGACGTGGCGGTCGCATTGGTTGCATTCTGCTGGGAAGAGGTACCTGTTGGTCTCCCATAGCTATCAATTGCACCAGATCGGGTCTGTGCGTCAAATCCGGGGAGACTAGGATTATTTGATAATGCTCCAGTAATAGCGCTTACCGCAGGCGAAGCATTGCTGGCTGGGGAAAGTTGCACGGTAGGGAGATCAGTTGTAGGTTTTTGTCCCTGCGCATTACCGGCTTCACTAAGGTTTGTTTGTGCACCTGACTGTTCAGAACCAGCTTGACCCGGAATAATGGCTTTTGCAGCTCCATTCTGAAATCCGTCAGCACCAACTGGCATTACAACCGGGTTATTAATTGTTGCTGGCAATTGGTATTCTTCAGCGATTACGCAGTTCGAAGTCGTGAGCATGATCAATGCTGTAATTGCGTTGAAGCCTAAGCCCTTTTTTTTAATCATCACTTGTTACCTGTAGACGGTGGCGGATTATCCAGCGTTGCCAGTTGCTCTTTGCCGTTTATCGTAATTTTTTTAATATTCGGTGTTCCGGAATATTGATTTACATATGCAATTCTTGGGCGACCATTTTTCATCCCGAGAACCCATTCATAAGTCCATTTCGATGATTCAGTTTTGTCCGGAACATTTACAAGTCGAGTCGTTTTGGTACCCCAGACATAGACCATGTCATTTTTTGGATCAAAGTAAATATCATTAGGCTTAAAGGTCTGCTCAACACCACGAGCCTGCATGATATTTATCTGCTCCTGTAAAGACTCACTCGTTTTAGCCTGTAGTTCAGGTGAAAGGGCATCGAGGACATAGGCCGTCACAAAGGAAATATTAGTTGGATTAATATTCCCTAAAAGGGTACTAAAAAAGAGAGCCCATTGTGTTTTATAAGATTCCGATGCTTTGTTACCAACAACCGTGATCTCTTCATTCATGTTTGGAGGGGTAACAATCGTCACTGGGTCAGTGAAAAAAAGAATATTTGCAACCAATAACCCAATGACGGCTATTGAAACAGTATTAATGCGGATAAGTTTTGTATCACGATTAATCAGGGCGCTGTATGTAATTCCAGCACCTGACGCTTCAGCTTGTGGGCTAAATCGTTTTTTAATGTCCAAAAAACGTCCCTTAGCACTTTCATCTTTCTTTACGTATGACTGTTCAAGATCACCGTTTTCATCCTTTTTAGATTTTTTGAAAAAAGGGATGTTAATGCCACTTAGCATTTTCATTCATAGCTCCATCAAGAATACAAATCTCTGATAAATGGATCGTTGAAATAACGGCTACTAAAAACTGCTTTACCTGGCAAAAAACCGAGCCACCAGAGTTTGTGTTTTAGCAATCCTCTTATTCCTGACTCAGCTGCTTTGTTATACGCAATCCAATACACAACCGCTGCTACAACAGAAAACCCGAAGCATTCGAAGATATTCCCAAATGCAACCAGAATGAATGCAAGCCCTAATTTTTTGGCATCCCAAAACAAAATCAGTAGAGGCATGTTGATCCTGAAAGGGAATCTATAGGTATGCTGAGGAACGTCGTTCTGCTTACTCATTAAAAATCCAGAGAGGGGGATGAACCCCCTCATGCATGATTAACAATAAATTACAGCGGTACGCCAGCATCCATAAAGGTGCTGATAATTTTCTCGCCGTTGGCCATTACCAGCATCATGAATAATGAAACCAGTGCCAGGCCCGGGTTAGGCTTAAGGACAGAGAAATATACGCTTGAGATCAACATCGCGGCTGCCAGAATTTTGCCCGGAGCTCCAGTCATACTTTCACTCATGTATGACCAAATATCTCCCAGTGCCCCATCATCTGAACCCGCATATGCCAGACCGCAAAAAAGCACGGTCAGCAGAACAAACAAAATCACTTTTGCGCTTTTTGTTTTAAAAAGTGCAGCCGTGTTAGATTTCTTTTCACTAAGGCCAATATTTAAAGAAAGTTCCATAATTACTCCGTGTAGATTTGAGTTCACGTAAACGCGAATGAATAATACTTTTTTATTCCGATCCTTCCGTTCGCATAAACCCCCTTTTTTTAACGTTTAGCGATTGGTGAATTTTTAAGCAAAGGGCCTAAAGCATAATCTTTGAAAGGTACCAGTGAACGCTTAGTAAAAGTTTGAAAGAGGGGAGGGGGTAAGATTACGTTAAGCTCAATCCTGAAGCTGATGAGACTCCTCAAGCATAAAAGTCACTTTTGATGGTTTGAAAAGCTCTAACTAGATATCGGGCAGGTAACTAAGCTTCATATCTAATCTTTTTTGTTCCCTTATTATCTATCTCTTGATTCTGAGAAGGCCGCATATCACTGTGCTCCCTGGTTCGGCAACTATCAGTTGGAGAAACTACATACAATCCTCGGGCCGGTGCGTCATTCATCTAAATGCCTTTTACACCTCTGGGCGTGAGTGGGACTTTGTCTTGTCCATACGAACATCATTCATTCGAATGCTTTTGGCCAATGCTATTTAAGCAAATGCTTTCTGGCTGAGTCCTTTTGCGAATGAGTCTTTGATATAACTGCATGAATTTTGGGTTGTTTGGTGTACTAACAAAACAAAGGCATTTCTTTGAATGCCATTGGAGTTGTGATGCTTCTGATATTTTTTTGATCTCATATCAAGCACATAGTCCTTCTGATGCCCAATGTCATAGATGTCTTGGACCATTCTCGCTCTTAACAAAGCTGAACTGTGTGTCATTCGACCTAATGCCATTCACCAAAATGCCTTTTTATACCACTGCATAGCTATGCTCGGGATACAGTGGCAAACAAAAGCATTTCAATGAATGAATTTTTGGGATACCGACATCAAAAGCATTTGTATGAATGTAAGAGGCGTAATCCACAAAAGGCATTCACGTGAATAGAGTGCGCACGAAACCATCTTGCTCAACGGCATTTAATGAATGGGCTAGCATGTACGCTTGAGTCAGAAAGGCATACAGATGAATAGTCAGGAGTTCGTTTGAAAAGTTACTTTTTTGCACATTAAGCCGAGATGTAAGACCAGTAGTAAAAGAAGCACTAAGCATAGCACTGATAAATAACTTATTTTTCAGCAGGTTATAACCAGTGCATACCAGATAGCTTTCAACCTTGTTTGGCAAGGGCCAGCTTAGGGCTTCTTTTGAAGATCTGAAATTGTATGTCGCGACCTTTCTTAACTTCTTGATAATCGAGATATCCGATAGATTCAAGTTCCCGCATTGCTTTACGAATTATCTGGTTTTGCGTACGAATAGGGGTTGTAAGAAGCAACCTTTCCCTCAACCGTTTCATATTAACGAACAACGTACCAGCTGGCATTGCTTCAAAATAAATATAGAGAGATTGCGCAGCTTCTTTTTTAGCCAAAATGTATAGAACCTGAAGGCTTAACAATGTCTTATGGTCGTAACGATACAGTTCCCACATAGAAGGATCCCCAACCAGCTCAACAGTATCGCTTTTTGGATCAATCATAGCCTTCTGCACCAGATGCGTTACTGTGAACCGACCACTACGAGAGTCTGAGAAGGCAAGCACTACCGATGCAAGGTTCATTAATGACTCTTTAAAGCGCGCACGAGTTCGTTTGTTGATGTTTGTTGAACTGATACCACACATCTTCGCAAACTCGTTAAAAGTCAGGCTAATCTTCTCGGAAGTAAAACCATATTTACTGAAAGCCATGATGATCCCGAGCCAGCACTTAAAGTCGGTAGACATAGATAGTTTGACACCAGTTATCTTGATGTCGTCATAACCCTCCGATCTTGCAATTTCCATACACGAAAGCTCATCAGAGGCATCAACTTCAAAGTTTCGGTCGCGGTTTTCTTTTGTGCCGACAGGGGTAAATACACTCAATCTCAGCAGGGCCACGGGCTGAACCGACTTGGACGAGTTAGGCGTCAGTTGATAAGTCTTACCTGATTCATTACTGGTTACGTCAAAAGGATGGATTAACTCGTTGTTTTTAATCATTAACTTAACTCGTCGGTGATAAGATTTTCATTTGGCAAACTGTTTATAACATATTCTTGCAAATGCTTTTTACGCATTTACCTAAATGCCATAAGCATTCCAGTAAATGCCTTCCTTATTCATTCAAATGCTTTTCGCATGCATCCGAATGCCGGATCCTTTCATAAAGTTACTATAATCAATGAGTTAAAGATGCCGTGATCTTTACTTGAACTCTATTGATCTTTAGTGATCTAAAGAATTGATCTAACCTGTTGAAAACAATGATAAGTCCATATAAAACAAGGAATAGCGCTCCTTTATCAATATCTACAGATCGCAAACGGAAATGAAAGTGGGTTTACTATCATTGTTTTATTCAAGACAGTTTTTATTTTAATTTTATTAAGCAAATTTTTTGAGTTTACCTTTTAGATGTATCAGCCCTATTTGGCAAATTTGAGGTTCATGTATCATGTAGTAAACAGGAGGAAGATATGAACAACAGCAAACATACAGTCATTGAAGTGGATACTAATCTAGTTGAAATTGAAAAGGGATTTAATCCCCGAGAGGCGGTAATCGGAGATTTGTGTTACGAACAAGAACCTGTCAAATCGATGATTGTGTCAATCAAACAAGCCTTTAAGGAAGGAAGGCAGGTTGATATGATCAAGGTCGTAAAAAGAAAAGGTAAATATTTAGTTCGTCAAGGTCATACTCGTTTTCATGGCTTAAAATTAGCAATTTCTGAAGGTGCTAATATTCCAAAATTATCTGTTATCTTAATCGATTATAAAAACGAAATTGAAGAATACCTTGAGAACCTCGATGGTAACAGAAGCAATGGGCTAAATCCGGTTGGGCAAGCTCATGCATTAGCTCATGCTGTTAGTCTCGGGTATTCGGTTGAAGAACTAGCAATGCGATATCAACGATCAACTACCGCAATTCGTAATATGCTAAAAATCCTTGATATGCCATTAGAGCTTCAACGTTTGATTAGCCTAAATCTAATCAAAAAAACGCTCGCCATTGAAATAATGTTAAAATATTCCAACGATCACAAAATGGTTTTAAAACATATAGAAGGTTTCTTACCTGGCGTTAAGAATATTGAGACTACAACGAGCAAAATTGTAGGCATACCTGAACACAATGCAGCTGGAGCAGGACCAGACACCTTAAATAAAGGCGGACCAGAAAAGAAAAATTCGGCAGTCACACGTAAGACTTTGGGTATTAAGCGCCTCTCGCATAAGAAAACAGAACGGCTAAAATCTGAATTTCTTGAGCTTGTGGAAAGTACACATACGGAATCTATAACGAATACTCAAACAGAACTAAAATTTGGTAGAGATAGTGCACACTTGTTCAAAAATGTTGATAGTAAAAATGTAATATTTTCTGATGATGGTGTTCAAATAATCTTGAATGATGAAAAGCTAAATATTTTATTGTCTTTACTTAACGACGAAAATACAGCAATCATTCTTTCTAAACCAAAATTAGAAGAGCTTCTGGAAATTCGAGATCTCCTTAAGGAATAAAAACCCGAGGATTAGTTGAGTGATTAAACCTATAAAGCTGACTCTTATCGATAATTATAATGATTTGCTTCTAACTCATGAAGTCCTTAAACGCAACATGGAAGAGTTAGAACACGGTAAACGTTTTGACCAATTTCCTGAAGGGCATGACCACTATGAAAAAACTGTGAAAGAAGCTGTAGCAATCGTAGAGGCACGTTTGGAGGTGTTTCGAAAATGAAATCTCTTTTCTTTACTCTTGATGGTCATATGGTACCAGCCTCAGTGAATGTATCCCTTAACGGAGATGGAAATTATTATGCACCTATCGAAAGAGAATGTAACGAATGTGCGGGCACAGGCCACAAAGGGGCTGATGTATGTGAAAAGTGTCATGGGGTGCAAACAGTTGGACCCATTATTGAAAAATTAGTGGTACTAGAGCCAATTACCTTTCTCGATAACATTCCGGAACTGCGTGTTAACCCAACACTCGAAGCATGGAAATCCAGAAACCACGTACTTATTGAGAAAGCAAAAAAGGCTAACACTAAGTTTTCTAATAGTATATTGGCGCAACTAGACAATAACCGTTTTTTGACAGAACGCCAGCTGGATTGTTTCTTTACAACCTTTGATGTGATGTTGTCTGAAACTCCGGAAAATGAACAAGAAATTTTAAAACATAGCTACAATATCGGCCAGGTCATAAGCATTGAACTAACATTTACTGAAGTCAGGGCCGCGTACGCAAAAAGTAAAGGGAGTTATTTTTTTACATTTACTGGTAAAGTTAGAAATGACGGGATCGCTTTAACGGCCGATAAACAGGATCACATTTTATTGGGTGAACGTTATCATTTGACTGGAAAAGTCAGAAAATTCTATGATTTTGATTCGAAAAATTATGCTGCAATAACAGTTTTTAAGTTAAGTAAACTCCAAGACAGTTAAATGTTTTACTGCTTAAATATAGAGCCAAGACTTAAACTGTCGTTAGGACTCACTCACGTAATATTGTTGCTTACGCAATGGGTTTTATCCCTCATAAAGATCTGCGAGTATAAATCTTTTACATTTAAATTCCCCTCTATCACAACCTTTTCAATAGTAAAAAAATGATAATCTTATTAATTATAATTTTTAATTTTTTGTATACCAATACCATACAGTTAAGGCTAAAAGGTGATGATGGAGATGGACTTTAAAATGCACAATGATCTGGGTCTCGGTTTCATTTGTAAAAATGCAAGAACATCGTCAAAGCCAACGTTAAGAAAAGTTACTTTTCCGGTAAGCGCATATGAAACGTCTAAGCTTTCTTTAACCGGTTTTCAATGCCCCACAGCCTGCCGATTTCCTTTTTTTGTGCTATGCATGATAATCCATAACCATCTTTCGTCTGCATGCCCTATCAACCAAAATGAATGTTCAAATCATATATCGCAATTTTCTATCGACATTAAAGTACAAGATTGGCTTAGCCGTTCAAGAGTAGCGTTTATTGATTTCCATAATCTAAGAAATACAGATAAAACCACATTAATAACAGTGGAACATCTTGAAGCTTTACTTACTGTTATGTCAACTACTCTTGTCGCTTACGCTCCATATTCAAAAAAGAGACTTAACTTTAGCTTTCTAAATTCATTTACTTTGTCTAAAACTTCTCAAAGTTACACATTAACTTTCCCGGTAGTTCTCAGTCCGCTTTTAGATGCTCTTGGCGGTTTCATTCAGGAATGCATAACCGAAAAATTGTTAAAACGACGAAATTCGAATTTCATGGTTTACGAGTATCTTAAACGTTCAGGCCAGAGCTCTCATAAAGTGGAGGACATTAATAACGACTTACAGCTTAAAACTCTAAATATAAGACTTATGAGCGTCCTTACTGGGCTTTCTCAGCAAGGACTCATTTCATTTATTTGCGAAGGAAAGAGGGGCGACCGGAGAATAGAAGAGCTTCAGTTTATACCTTATGTTCAACGAACTCACCCTGAGGTATTAACTTTTCAGGAATGGATTAGCCCCGTTGATTAGAATTAACTCTATTTCAGCACGGCCAGTATTTCTGTTTCCGTTTTCCGTGTATTTGGCTTACTTCCTACGGATCGGTAAGCGCTGAGTCTGTGTATGACGAATCCACGCTCTTCATAGAGGCCCAAAGTGAATGGTGTCAGGCTATTTGATATCGCAACAGCAGCGCCTTTTCTGTGAGCGTCAACGAGCATATTTGCTAACAGCACGTGGTCGCTTTGGCTGAACGGTTTACCATCGTAACTGACAAAACTAGTTTTGCTTGTTTTGTCATATGGCGGATCACAATAAATCTGATCTCCTTCGCCGGTTGCGGCCAGAGTCTCCTCAAAACCAGCGGTGATCAGTTCAATACCTGAAAGACGAAATGAAAGGTAGTCTATTTTATTGAAGTCAAGCTTCAGTTCTGTATGTTTCCCCCAGGGCACTGAATAGATTCTTTCTGAGTTATAGCGGCACATACCGTTATAGCCCAGGCGATTCAGGGAGTAAAACAAAGCCGCTCTTTGAAGCGGTTGACCAGAAATACAGGTTTTGTTGAAACGGTCCCTCATCTCATAGTAGTCCTTTTCGACAAAGGTTTTATCCGCTAGGTTTTGGACCTGATTTATAAAGTTAGTTTTCTGTCTTTGAATAGTCCTGTATAGGTTGATCAAGTCTGGATTGCTATCTGCAAGCAATGCATTTTGTGCAAACATGTTCAGAAAAACGGCACCACCGCCTATAAAGGGTTCTACCCACCGGCAACTATGATCGTGTGGGTAGTGATGGCTGATGAAAGGCATCAGTTTCGTTTTTCCACCAGCCCATTTGATTATCGGCATGTGTCTGAGATGTCGAGTCAAAGTGTCTATACCTGAGAGAGAAATTTAGGTGCTGGTATCGTACCTAACCACGGGCTTTAACTAATAACTTAGGGAGCAAAAAAAAGTTGTTTAAGACGCACAGTTTTGACTTTCAGCATTGCGGATTTATAAGATTTTTCCTCACTGATACCTGAACTTTATGTTTTGGATTTATGTCTTTGTTTATGAAGCGATTTTGATGCCATCACAAGAAATGGGGAGCCCTCTTTTTTTGTGAAAAATCAGAATAGGCTCAAAAAGTACCTTTTTTGCGAAAAATTATGGATTTTTTTTTCGGTAGTATCCCCGCTACGCAGAAAGTAAGCAGAAAAATGTAACGGAGCCCCTATGAGTGTTTTACTGACAGAACCTACACAGCAAGCTAATGACAAGGTCTTTAAAACGGCCCATGTTGCCTTTTCAGTAGTTACTGGCACAGGTCGTTACGTCACTGGGCTTAAACAGTTCCGTGATGCAAACCCTGAACTTTGTACTGAAGTAAGTGACCAGAAAGCATGGGCTATCCACCCTTCAGTAATTCAGGTCACGCCAGGCTTCAACTCCCGCGAAATGGGAATGGGTGACGATTACTATAAGCTCCCTGAGGTTGAAGAACACATCTACAACATCAAGAATGCCTACATTCGAGGTGACTATGTAGACCCTATCCGAGTACGTGTCATTGATGGGGTACCTTTTGTTCGCCAGGGGCACTGCCGTTTAAAAGCCGCAATGATGGCATGTGATGAAGATCATGACATCACAATCCTTTGCGTTGAGATTAAAGAAGATGAAATTGGCTGTGAGCTCGCGACCATTGATGGTAACCGTGGTCTTGCGCTTTCTCCTGTTGCGCTTGGCGAGTCCTATCGTCGCCTACATTCTCTTGCTGGCTGGTCACTCGAACGAATTGCTCAACGTGAAAATAAAAGCCCGACGACCATCAGTTCTCTTATCCGCCTGACAACCTGTTCTGTTGTTATCAAGAAATGGATTCATGCTGACGCTATTTCGTATGTTAACGTGCTTTCACTGATCGATGAGCTCGGTGAAACAGAAGCAATTTCACGTATCAAGAAGATGATCGCGGAACTTGAGCAGGCCGATGCGAATGGCATCACGGTGAAAAAAACCCAACATGGTCAGGTACGAGTCAGACCTTCAGACTTCAAGCCAGCACGGATTCCGCCGGTTATTGCCACAAAAGCCGTAGAAGGCGTCAAACTCATCACCACCAGCTTATTACAGAAACTGGGGGATATTGAATTGCCGGAGATGACAGATTCAAGTGCTGACGAAGAAATCAACATTACGTTGAACCGCAGTACTCTGGAGATGCTGAGAAATCTTTCAAAAGAGATCACAGAATCAGAGAACAAGCAGCTTCGCCGTGCGGAGAATCGTCAGGCAAAACTTAATGGTGAGAAGCCAAAATACCCACGTAAAAAAAATGCTAAGAAGGCAGGGGAAGAGACCGATCAGGATACTGACCCACAGCCGGACGCAGAATAATTTACTTTTGGCAAAGTGTTGGTTTTGTCAGAGTCATTAAGGATTCAGGCTTTTTGCCCGCCTTTTTTAAACCTCCATGTATCGTTCTTGCCCCGTTTATGCGGGGCTTTTTTTTTGCTTCTTTCTATGAGTTGACATCTTTAAGTTTTATTCAGAGACATAAAAAACTTTTTCGTGTCACTGAACCTATTAGGTTACAGAGCGACGTTGCTATCCTGGTAAAAGTTTTTTCTAAAGGACCGGTAAAATGTCATCTCTTGATTCTGAAGCTAAACCCGATAATGCAGGTCACAGCGTACTGGCTTTAACAACCTCTCATAGCCTGGTGGTTAGCTCTTCTGAAACATTTCTTCCAGATATGCGCAAAGAGCTCGGCATTATCGCGGATCTTGTTGAGTCCTATAATGATGAACTCTGCTTGTTGAAACACATGGCTGTCCAGTTCAAAACCCACAATCACCAGAAACTTTATTCTTATCTCTCAGGCTACAACCACAGTATCTCTGAAGCGGATGCCTTGTTCGCGGAAAACGCTCTGAGATCTGAATACTGGAAACGCGTTATGGCACTCACTGATGTTTTGCCTATCATGTCGGATGCCAAACGTAACGAATGGGATAAGCAGTTTACGGCCGACCGCTATATTATGCCGCCTCAGGTGATCCCTGATTTCACAGCTGACGCTGTAGTAGGCACAGTCGTTGCTTTGCTTAATGACCGCAATCAATTTATTAAAGAAAGGGTTTACGACGTCTTCCAGTCTCTGAGCCGCAGTCATAAGACAAACAAAGCTTTTGGGTTCTCCACCCGCATGATCACTACCGGAGTTTGCGAGCCGTCTAAATACCCCTGGCAGAAATTAAGGGTGGATTTTAAAGAGTCTGGCATTTCACCACTGAGCGAGCTCCGCGTTATATGCGCATTCTTCCGTGGCGAACAGGTGAAGGCGATCCATAACACCAAATCATTGGTTGAGGCGTTGGTCGAACATGAGGGGTTCAGAAAATGGATCTGCATCGATGGCAACAGTATTCGTTTCAGGGTTTACAAAAATGGATCAATGCATATTGACGTCCACCCTGATATCGCCGAGCGGCTTAACAATATTTTATCAGCTATCGTACCGCTGGCATTACCTGCCGACCGCATGGCTCATAGCAAGAAATCTTTGGAGGCATTCCCTGTACTTAAGCAGTGCATCGACTTTGATACCCGGATGCAGCTTTCTGAACTAATGTTTAAAAATGACGGGGACAATAAATGGAGTTGCTGGACATCTTTAGGGTCTCTCGCCGAACGCAAATCTTCGAGTGTTGCCGCTGACACCCTTCGGTTCTTAGGGGCAACAGTAACAAAATACGATGTGACATTTTCCTATGATCCGTGTGAGGTTATTCGTTACATCGGCCAGATAGGGGAGATGCCTGATATTGTATCGCATCAGTTTTACCCTTCATCTTGCCGAATCAGCGAATATGTATATTCCCTGCTCGGTGCAGGGGAAGGGGATACCCTCCTGGAGCCTAATATTGGCCATGCGGATTTGCTTAAATCATTCCCTGCCGGTGTGATCGTTACTGGCATCGAGCTTGATACTTTGAATTGCCTTATCTCCCGGGCTAAGGGATACGATACGACAGAAGCTGACTTCCTCACATGGTCTAAGTCTAATCAACAGAAGAAGTTTGATTATGTCGTGATGAACCCACCTTTTGCCGATAACCGGGCCAGGCTGCATCTCCAGGCAGCTGCATCTCATCTCGCAGCCGGGGGATCTCTAGCAGCCGTTCTTCCATTATCTCTTCAGGGGCTCGATAACCTTCTGGGGGAAGAATTCCGGACGGAATGGATGGACGTTTTTGAGAACGAGTTTGAAAACACGACCGTTTCGGTTCGCATCCTGTACGCCGAACGTATTCAACAAGAGGAAGTCCTATGAGCAACCAACCCACCAGCCTGCCAGAAGAAGATATTGAGTTTGTTATGGATACCTTTCAGAGGAGCATGGGTAAATCCAAACCTGTCAGGGATACTCAAATAGAGGGCGAGAAACCGCAAAGTAAAGAGTCCGCAAACTCAACTGAAAACCCCGGTTATGAAGAATTCTTTTAATTACGCTCATGATATCCTGGTGCAGTTATTTAGAATGATATTTGAGGGATGGGGGACATTGTGATTAAAAGGCGTAACATTCGACGATCAGTTTATGGATTGCTTATTGTTCTTATCGCCGGAAATGTGTGGTTAGGCCTTAGAGCTGATAAAATTCATAAAGTGCGTTATCAGGATTTCTGGTCACCGGCAACTGTGATTAAAGTAACTGTAATGCCTTCAACGAATGAAATCCAGCTCAGTGGTAAAATCCCTAAATCGGTAAGAGTTTCAAACAATTATGTTGAGTACTCGTTACCGGGCACACTCTCGGACAAGACCATTTACCGAAGCGTGTTAGAAGATGAGATGCTCACTTTGCTTAATGCTGGAGGTCAACTTGAAGTTAAATACACTCTGGACAAGCAGACAAATCGAACTAAGGTATGCACTAAGTGCTTACGGGTGATTAAAGATATTAACCATCAATATTCAGCCACTGAGGTAAAGCATGGGCAGTCCTAAATTTGAAATTGCTGAGCAAATTAAAATGTGGATCGTTGTTTATCTAGTTTGCTTTTTAGCACTTTACTGTGTGTTAAGCGCTCTACATGCGCTTTATGATCCGCTAAATTTACCTGCCCTGACGTGGCCTATCAGCTGGTTCGTGGTGCCTGAAATGACAAGTTTTGGCAGTGCATTATTAGCTTTTGTCCTAACGCCAGGCCTTTGCTCTATAATTGCTGTTTTATTCGGTAAGTCTACCTTTAAAAAAGCTAAAACAAAAATATAGAGTTAATTAGATTGGTGGCTCAGGTTTATAAAACCTCTCACTAGAGAGGTTTATTTATTATTTTTGACTGAGATTAACAGCGTTTTCCATAAATGTATCAATAACAACCGTAAGAGACTGGCTGGTACCATGGCTATACTCAGGCCAAGGTAAAAAAGGATATGAAGAATACGCCATCAACATGATACTGGTTGGGCAACGCCAGTCCGTTGGAACACCTTTACTGTAATGGACAATCATAGCCGGGCGACTACAATCAATATCTCCAGCGTTTTTATCGAGTACGAAAGTAGCCAGAACGCCGGTGTCCTTCTGGGATACGAAAACAAGGCTGTCAGTAAAAATAAAGGCCATTAAGGAAGAGGCCAGGAAAGCGCCAGTAAATAAGGACTTCTTCTCTTTCCAAACGCGTCGAGCATATAACCCCATTAGCGCTACCGCTGAAACCATTCCGGACCACTGAGCACCCAAAGAAAAATCTGTTACTGTTTTAGATGTCATACTTTCATTAATAGTAATCATTGCGACAATGAATGGTGATGCAATTCCAAGTGTTGCTAGGACTATCAGCGATATTTCAGACCGGTTTTCTTTAGCGGATCCTTTACTTATTGCAGACATTGCTCTGAACATAACGAATGTACTGTTGAGCATCAGAAAACAGCATAAGAGCATGTATAACATTGGGTTTCCTCAACCTAGAAGTGATGGTTACCCTGTTATTTTACATAAATTTGACTCAACAGATGCTTTTAAAATCTCGCTTCCTTGAATTTAAAAACATATCAGCACAATTGGCAAACATAAAGGAGCAGCGTCTATCAAAAGTTACTTTTATGATTGGTTGAATACTCATTTTGAAGGCTAAAATCCAAAAAAGTGGGTACAAAAAGTTACTTTTGCGTCATCCAGATGCACTGCCGCCATTTTGCATTCTGTACGTTGGTTGCTTTCTCACTTGATGTCTCTTTTAACAGGCAAATTATCACTTTATCCGACCGGACCTTGTAGGCTGAATCCGTAGAATAAGGCTATAACCTATTCCCGGAGCATCATATGCGTAAAACTCTAATTGGCTGCATGGTTGCAACTGCCCTTGCTACTGTATCTTCGGCACATGCTCAGGTATTTAGCTACTCATTTACAGATACCAATAAGGCTGTTCGGAATATTAAGCCTGCAACACAAACATATCTTAATCCCGCTGGTGTTTTGACTCTGAACTTGATATCGGGTCTTGATCGGTACGAGCGAGTGACGGTCACACGAGACAGCGATAAAAAGGTTATGTATTCCTCCGTCTCGACCAAAACGAGCGTTGCAGATCGTATCGTTGCTGCCGATGGAACAGAATACTATGGAAAGGATATGGTTCTACCGGCGCTCGGAGAAGGGACCTTTACTGTAGTCAATGAAACTCTGGATATTCGCCAGACTGTAGTGAGCACATCTACTTATCATTTCATCGTTGATACAACTCCTCCACGCTATAAGAGTATTTATCCGAGTCAAAACGCAGGTTACGACATGGTACTTTCTGGGCCACTTTGGGAGTTGGGCCGAGGCGGTAGTGGCCAGTTTTCTATATTTGCAGACGGTATTGAGGATGCTAGTGGAATTGCCAAGATCCGTCTTGTCATTAAACGAAGTAATGGTTCTGTGGTCTCCGACAATAACCTGAGTTATGACACAGCCAATAAACGTGCGTTCTATCCGTGGATTAAAGATATGAACACCCAGGCTGGCATGCCCTCAAGTGATCTTGATGAAGAATTCACCTTCAATTTCATCGTTACGGACCTGGCAGGAAATACGCTTAACATTCCTCCCCAGCGGTTTTTATATGACGATCAAATGGGAGAATTTACGCCATTTGCAGTTCATGACTCACGTGTAAGCACCAGTGTTGTACCCGGCATTTCTTCGGGATACGTCCCGTTTAAACGAGGCCTTACAGTGCTGGAAAACCCCTACAAGTTGGTTATACGTATCCCAAGAACTAACTGGAAGCCATATCGAAATGGTGGCATGAGCATTACCAATAACTATGGCGGAGTACAGGTCCTTTCCGAAGATGCCACCTATGTCTACGTGGAAGTTAAGCTGCCACAGGGTGCCTTAGATGGAAACTACTATAGACCTGTGAATACATATCAATGGTCTGGAGGAGATCTTGGTCAGTATGCCAGCTGGCTCAACTGGGATCCTGCCTCTGTAAAGAGTCCGGCTTGGGGAAGTTCACCCATAGAACGACAAAAGGCTGATGGAACATGGTTCAACAGCGTAAACTGGAACCTGTTCAAGGCATCTGATATGCCTATAAAACTTACTAATATCCGGTTCAATGTACAGGCTAGGCCATATGATCAAAAAATCACTGGCGGAGCAACATGCAGTATTCCAGCTGGCTCAACAACCTGTACCGTCTCTTTGCCCCAGGATATTATAAATGGCACTACCGGCTATCTTCATAGTGGCTATGAAGTAAGGTCAACCACCGAAGCAACCTTCTTTGCCCCTATATGGGAGAATATAGCCTGGCATACACTGGGTCCCTCCGTCACTGGATTTGATTACATTGAAACCACCAACATTCTCCAGGTTTACGTGAATCAACCTGGAGATGGTTCATATTTCGACCATGTTTATGTAAATCGAGTTTGGTTGTCAGATAAAAACCGTAACAACGCAGAAATAAGCGTAACCGGCAAACAAACAGGTAGAAATATGGCGTCTGGGAACTACACGTATGAGTTCAACATGAAAGAGGTACCAGAAGGCAGTTATAACGTGGTAATTAATGCCCAAGATACATTCAACAATACCGGTAACCTCCCTTATCAAACTGTTGTCGTTGATAATACAGCACCATCTGTAAGTATTAGCTACGAAGGAAAACCGATCAGCAAAAACGTAACAGTATATGGGCTGGAGAACGTCCGTATACAGCTCACCGATGCTCTAACTAAACCATCCTTAAGCCGTATGACTCTTCGCGGTGGCCCTGTTTCTGATGCGGTGGAATTGTCTTGGGTGAATCTGGGAAACAACCTGTATGCACCTAATTATCCCAAGATCTTTCCGTCTCTTAATGAAGGCGAAACATACACTCTCACAGTTCAGGCCAAAGATGAGATGAACAACGTTAAAGAAAGCTCAGTCGAATTTAACTACCTTCCAAACAATCTCGTCAGGCTAGAGAATCTGAAAACCTTAGCTGTCAATGCTTCTCTCAAAACATCTGACAATACTCCTCTGGCTGTTCTGTATGCCAGCCAGCTGCGTAAAAAGGATGGTTCAATCGCTACAGGGCTTCAGGACGCAGTGCTTACTGTCCGTAAGGACGCTGCATTCGGCGTGACTGTAAATGGTGTTTCTGCGATGCCAGGTGAAAGCAAAGAGCTTCAACTGGATTTGGGGCTCGGGGACAGCCGTAGCTTTCCTATTTTCCCTGCTGTATCCGGCCTTACAGGCAGATCTGAGTTCATGATTAACATTGAAGAATTAAAATAAAGCAGGGCTGTTTTGCTGAAGCACAACGGCCGTCTTCTGATGCGCCGTAGCCCATGTTGTTGCAAATCAGTCCGACGTTCATTGCGTAAGTAACGCTTACTGCGGACCATGGTAGTGATTAGACTCACTACCATGGTCATTTCACCACATATCTTCTCTGCATTGCTCTTGTTGGGCAGACTAGTAACTCGTCACTAAATTGCAGCTTTTGTCTTGCTAAGTCGCTGGTATAACTGCACTACGAAATCGTCAAAAGATTTTATCCCTCATGTAGATCCAATAAATGATCCCAAAGGTGCCAGAGAGTACAAAGAAGATCCCGGTACGCTGTAGGCCGCATGGTTACTGGGCTGGAGCATTGTCACTGACAACAGTAGCGACATAAGTGACAACGGGAGTGACTTAAAAGACAATGGTAGAGACTATTTCGACGTTGGTAATGATTTTAAGTGACAATGGTAGTGAGGTTAGACTTAAACTTCCACTGTAAGGTAAGGTGACTCGCATTATTTAAATAAATTATTACTTTCAATTACTTGCGACACGAGTCTGCATGTATGCTTCTATTTCTCAAAAATTTATCCACCGAAAATGCCTGTGGCTGTGATTTAGCTTTGACGACAGTTTTTATCAGGGAGGCAAGTTGAGACCTGTATAAGAACTAAGCATTTATTTATCCCCATTTTCCACAAGGTAGTTCCAATAATTAGTACCTTAGTGTTCCTGATAGATCAAAAGAGATCCCCGCTGCCTCCAGGCCAGACGGCACAAGGCCTGAGACGTGATCAGTGACAACAGTAGTGATTATTTTGACATTGGTAGTGATTATTATAACGTTGGTAATGAGTTTTTTGACATCAGTAGTGATCAGAGCGACAATAGTAGTGACTTTTCATTAGATCTTTTTAACTTGATCTGATCCGTTGTTGATAAGAGTTGCAGGTCATTGTATGCAAAGAGTTTTTGCCAAGTTTTAATGAGTGGAGTCGTTTTTTTAGGTAGAACTTATGCACAGATATGGATCATCACAATGATCCATCCAGTGACATAGAGTTCGCTGGGGCTTACTATTCACCAATCTGTTTACACATTCAGTGATAACTTATTATGACTAAAGAGAAAGATACTGAGCAGCAGGACCTGGTCACCAGGGCTTTCTCTGTTAGAGAGAAAGAATCAGGTAAAGACATCATTTTGCGTCCTAACAGCAACCGTACGGTGCAGTCTATTGCTTTGATGCGGCTCGGGCTGTTCGTCCCATCACCAAAGAGTGTGGGGCGTCAAAATCGGGAATATAAAACGGTTGGCTTTGACGCAACGAAAGAGTTACAGACGCTCTCTTTAATGGAGAGCGAGGGGTTCACCAATATTTCAATTGTCGGTGAGCGTCTTGATATGTCAGTAGATTTTAAGACGTGGATGGGCATCATTCGAACCTATGCCAATCATCCGATTAACAATGACACGATAAGCTTAAAATTCACTGAATTCCTCAAGCTATGTACGCCTGAAAATTATCGCTCATCTACAGCGTCCAGAAAACGTATAGACGCCTCCTTACGCAGGTTAGCATCCGTTACCTTGTCGTTCACCAGTAATAACTCGTCCAAAGTCTATACAACGCATCTGGTACAGTCTGCCCTGTTAGACCCGGAATCAGATCAGGTTGTCCTTCAGGTTGATCCTAAGATTTTCGAGCTCTATCAATACGATCATAAGGTTTTGATGCAGCTGAAGGCAATTAAGGAGTTGGCCAAGAAGGAAAGCGCCCAGGCTCTCTATACGTTCATAGAGTCATTACCGCCAAATCCTATACCGATATCCCTTACTCGGCTGAAAAATCGTCTGAACCTCAAAACACGAGCAAATAGTCAGAATGCTACCGTGAGAAAGGCTCTTGAAGAGTTGGCATCGATAGGATACCTCCAGTACACCGAAATTAAGAAAGACGGAAAAGTATACTTCCAGATTCATAAGCGGGATCCCGATCTGAATTTGAACAATACTCAGCCTCCTTTAGAAGTGGTTGAAGATGAAGAAGAGAACTCAGGGTCTTCTGTTTTAGAAGGTGAGTTATGCCCACCAGCTGACCCGATAGACGGCGATGATGTTCTTACCGTCCATGATTTAACCGCTGAAGAACTGCGCTATATTCGTAGTCTTCGAAGCCAGAAAAAGAACAGCAACGCCAGCTAAAGTTAACCCGGCGGTTCAGGCTCCGGGTGCTAAATTACTTCTTCGATTTTCGTTAGTCCCAGCCCGCTCTTTCACGTCAACGGTAATGAGTCAAAAGTCATTACCGTTGTCATTGTTCTCTACCACCCTATGTAGATCGAGATTGCGAATTCAACGCTTTCTCCTGAGTCACCTGTTAACACCCGGTTTCTACGCTTTACTTCATTGGCCAGTACATCCAACGGAAAATATCGTAACGGGGTGACAATGGCAGTGAGTTGACCCACTCACTACCATCGACATTCAAATCCCGGCTTCTCTGGTAGCTATAGTGACAATGGTAATGATGTGTACCTTACTGGCATTGTCATTGTCCTCCGAGTGTGCGTTCAGCTTTGGGAGGACACCGGAACTTAATGCGGCGAGTCACGGCCATTGTGAATCTCGATTGGATTGGCGAATACGGCTTCCGGTTGGGCCAGATGTCAATGGTTATGCTTCATCCAGCTCATTACTGTAGTCATTGCCGTTCAGCTGAGCTGATGCTCCTCTCATTCTATGTGGCGACAACGGTAGTGAGCCCAGAAAGTGACTACCGTTGTCATGGCCGTCCAGTAGAGCGGGTCAACCTCTTAAATCACAGGGTGACAACGGTATTGAGCCCAGAAAGTCACTACCGTTGTCATGGACGTCTGGTTAAGCGGATCTACCTCTCAATTCACAGGGTGACAATGGTAGTGAGCCCAGCAAGTCACTACCGTTGTCATAGTCGTCCCGTTGAGCAGATCAACCTCTTAACTTACAGGATGACAACGGTAGTGAGCCTATTAAGTCATTACCGTTGTCATTGCCATCCAGAAGAGCGGATGATCCTCTCAATTCATACGGCGACAATGGCACTGAGCCCAGCAAGTCACTTCCGTTGTCATAGCCTTCCAGAAGAGCAGATGAGCCTCTTAATTAACAGGGTGACAACGGTAGTGAGCTCATTAAGTCATTACTATTGTCATGGCCGTACAGCTGAGCTGATCATCCTCTCAATTCACACGCCGACAATGGTAGTGAGCTATTAAAGTCACTACCATTGTCATAGACGTCCAGTTAAGTGGACCATCCTCTCAATACACACGGTGACAACGGTAGTGAGCCATTAGAATCACTACCGTTGTCATTGCTTTTCAGGTGCACTGATAAGGCTCTCAATAGACACGACGACAATGGCAGTGAGCAATTAGAGTCACTTCCGTTGTCATTGCTTTCAGCTGAGCTGATAAGGTACGTCATTTACACGATGACAATGGCAGTGAGCCAATCGAGTCACTACCGTTGTTAATGCCGACCAACCGAGGGAAGGGTCCGCTCAAAGAACTGAGTGACAACAGTAGTGAGATCATCCAATCACTACCATTGTCAGCTTAAACCTGTAGGACGAAGAGGCTTGTCCGATAAAATGACGACAATGGAAATGAGCCTATCCATCACTACCACTGTCATTAAAGTCCAGCGGTTCAACGTTAATCAGTAGCTCCGGATGACAATGGTTGTGAGTCAGGCAATTCCCAAGCATTAAGTGACAGCAGCGTAACACCTCTAAGCTCACTCCTGTTGTCAGGGGTTAGGGTATTGAGTCTCTACCGTCGTCAGTGTTTCTGAGACACCAGTATTGCAGATCACTACAATTGTCACTTAAGTATCGACGGGGGAATAGATGCAAGTGACTGGCTAACCAGTACCAGTTTAGATTCAAAACGATCCCATCTTTGTGGATGCACTTGAGTAAGCTCGTATGACGATATGTCAGAGAAGTGACAACGGGAGTGAGTTGCCGGACTCACTACCGTTGTCATCCCCGGTTGAAGGAAGAGGATCCCCGGGGCTGTATATTTACCGGGTATCCTTACTCAAGGGTTTCGACACTCACTCCCATTGTCGTAATCAACGAGTGTGCATTGTCTTTTAAAAGCATCGCTGGAAACGTACGATTAAAGTAACTTTTCTTTCGGTTCTTCCTTGCGAATCTCTGAAGACGTACTGGCTGATCGGAGTCAAGGAGGGCAGTAAAATTGAAGCCGTCAGTTTTACTGTCGGCTCCGGGTAGTTACTTCAACTCGTCGATCTGAATCATGAATTCTGAGGTGCCAACTTTCCCATTTTCGGAAGGATAAACGGGTAACAGAAGATTATCCCCCTGGCCCATATCTATTTGCACCTCAACTGACTCACCTGGAGCCGCCTGTGCCCCGTTAAATTTAATACCGAAGGCTGCATCCTTCCGCACAGTCAGCGTTGCGTTCTGGACCCCTTTAGCAATTTCTCCATTTGTCTTACGCAGAACGTTAGTGGACAGGTACGCAAGGGGTACGCCATCTGTCGTTTTGAGAGGCGAACTGACCGATAATGTGCGTAGATTATGTAACTGCACAAGGTTATTCGGTAGATAACTGAACTTCTGAGTATAGGTTTTGGTATTCGACTGACTATCGGCAACTGTTACGCTAATTGAATAATTTTCAGATGGTTCGAAATTTGGGAACAGCCTCGGATACTCAGGCATGTATGTATCTTTGCCTGCCGGTGACCACGTAAGCTCAACGTTATCAGCTGTGGGGCCACCTACGAGCTGAAGACGGGTTATCCTCGGGGTTGTCAGATTATCTGCCAGAGCGATCCTGAGGTTCTCCAGGCCGTACACTACCGTATCGTCTTTTACCGGCTTTCCGTCGAATGTTATGGCCACTGTCGGAGGAGTGTTATCCAGAGCAATTTCTCCGAAAGTTTTATTGGTCTGGTTCTGGAAGAAGTCCCTGATGTTGACCTCAACGTTGTATTTTCCTTCAGACTGACGGGATAAATCATAAGCAATCGTGTAGTTACCTGAGATACGAGATTTGATTACGCCTGTGGGTGACATCCGGGTACCGGTGTTCTTATCGGAAAGATAAAATTCCCTCAATGAGACCGAGTCGAACCAGTTACCATCGCCTTCAAGTGACGCCAGTACATCCAGCTGCTTGTTAGTCTCGTCATATGATATCGAGTTTATTACCGGCAGTTGTTTATTGTTCCAGCGTGTCATAATCCATTGCTCAGACCGCAAAATGGGATTGCTGATGCTGCGAACGAAGTAAAGGATCCTATTGTAGCCCTGGGTACCCAAGGCCATATCAAACGTCTCAGGCGCTTCACACGAGGTTTTTCCTGCCGGAATGGTGCAGGTCGCCTTACCGCCGATCTCTTGTGCAAAGGGCCGGGCTTCAACGTTAAAACGAAGTCGGGAAATTTTAATTGGCAGTCGTGATGAAGCCACACTCTCAAAATCCTTCCACTTAACCCAGTTCCCCTTATCATCGAGGAAATCTACCCAGGTACCCGCAAATGCAGGCGTTTGGTTTGCAGATGGGTTTAGAACGAGGCTGTATGACGGATAATACCCTCCCCACTGGCCAAAGTTCGCCATACGAGCCATATCCCCATTAATTGAGCCATAGGGAAGAGTCATTTCAACATAAGCATAAGTGCTGTCTACAGCTATCTCTTTGGGGGCGGAATATTGATTGATGAACTGAAGCCCACCTTCTGAATAAGCACGGTAGTTAGATTTTGGGATCCGGTAGACTAATCGAATAGGGTTTTCGTTAACGACCATACCGGCTTTGTAAGCCGGATAATTAGAAACCCCGGGTACGACGCTGGAAGACGTATTTGGATCATGAACGGCCCACAGTGTCATCTCACCCAGCGTGTTGTCGTAGCGAAATTTTTGAGTTGGCAGCGTTCGGCTATTACCTGCGTTATCGAAGATAACAACTTTTGCAGTAAAGTCTTCATCCAGGTTGCTGTCTGGTATTCCGGTTCCCTTAACTGAATTCTTAGAGTAAGTGTGGTACATCTTTTGGCCGGATACGTCATACTGCATCTGTGTAGTGCTGTAGAGGCTACCGTCCTGCCTGTAAATATATATTAGGCCCTTATCAATACCATTTGCATCACTTACGCCCGAAGAGGTGAAGTCATACTGCCCCGTTGCCTCTAATCCAAGCTTCCACACGTCACCAGCGGTAGAGCCAGAACCAGTATTAGCGGTAAGAGCATTTGCCGCTGGAGGGGTGACATCAATTAGCCAGTTATAGTTATAGGTCGCTACAGGCTTCTGATTGAGATCTAACACGTTTATCTGAACGACAAATTTGCCTTCACCCAAAGCAGGCAAAGTTACTTTTTTGCCGTAGAACTCACTACCGTCAGCAGCTGTTAGTCGGTCTGATACACCCGTCCGTGTAGTCGTAGTATTAAGAATGACAGTTCCAGTGTCTTTCGTGACTTTGACATTAACGAAACGATCAAGACCTGAAATAAGTGTCAAAGTTACCGGTGATGCCGGATTAAGCATAAGACGAGAAGACGGGGCGTGGATCTCAATACCGTTCGTGTCTTTAAAGGCCGATTCATATATCTGAGCTGGGGCCTGAACAGACATACCGAGTCCGGCTACAGCAGTAATAAAAGCGAGATGTTTCATTCTTATTCCCCTTTAGGTTTGGTGTTATTTTAAGCTTTTCCTAAAGGTCACTATGTTCGTAAAAGTATAAAAAACTTCTCCATATGGTGCTCGAAATTACAAATCTATAATTTGCCTTTCGACAAACCTTATTGTGCGTTCAGGACGGAAATCTTTCTTTTTGGAATTACATCTGACATTTCTGTGGTGTCCAAACTGGCAACGATTGCAAAACTTATAACATTAGCCTGAAACTATCGGCATCCACATATCGCATTAAGTGATGCTTTTACTTTGTGTAAAAAAGAATCAGGATAAATTAGGTATGTCAGATATAAATGCGTTAACGGACGGCATATATGAATCAAAACCTGGCGGCATTACGCCACCAGTCGAGAGGGGAGTGAACCTCAGTCAGTACGTCTACCTTCGTTCCGCAAGGCGCTTCTTGTTGTGAATTACAAACTGCCCTGGCGAGAACTGCATCATTTCACCCCTAGCAACACACGTGCCTCTTCAACGGTTTGCCAAGAAGGCATTGCTACGCCAGATTGAGTGCCGTTGCCCCTGCGCTCACCTGTGTCACATTCTACATAAAGACGCATCAGCATCGCTTCTGTTTCAGCGGCCCGGCTATTATCCATTACCAGTTCTGCTGCGCGTCGTAGCTGTTCTGGAATGTCATTCCACATTCCCGCACCACTTCTGTCTTTGTTAGTGAGCAAGTCTTCAATAGCAGATGAAGCCATGTTAAGCAGGTCAGCCGAAACTAAAGGCATCGGCGGGGCGGTATAGAGGATTCGACGTCTTCCGCGTCTGTCTGGATCGTATTTATCATAAAAAGCTTTGTTCACATCTTCCCAGTGCCACTGAAGTTGCCCGGTTGCGTCATGGTGGCAAAACTCGCACTGATAAACAGGCGCAATCGACATAACTGCCTTTCCAATACGTGCCAGTACAGCAACTTCGTCAGCTCTGAGACTCATTGCTTCGCTTGGGTTACTACCCTCGGCAAATTCCAAAATTTGTTCAATACGTTCTGGTGTGAAAGTGGTCATAGGCTTTGAAAACATATTTTTCCAGTTGTGCTTACCATATCATCAGGCATTAGGAGCGTTAGCGAATAATTAACAGGTCAGGACCAAAACTAAATCCTTCCCCCATACGGTCTTCATGACGGGAGACATATGCCTTACCGTATTTCTCCAGATCCTGTAAGCGATCTTTTGCCAGATTCCACGAGTATTCCTGGCCCCACACGGGTCCGTCACGCCCGTCAAAGCGGTCAGGTTTACAATTTGCTTTCAGAAGAGCGTAGACATGCTCCACCGTGGGTAGCTGCAAAGCACTATTAGCCTGAGAAACGGCAGTATGCGTCATTTCTGTTCACTCTTTATTGATTTAGTCAGTTAAGCCGGTCAGGTAACTTTAACCGGCTACTCGTATTAAGATTTCTTTCCGGTTGCTTGTCAGTTAGCGGCGAAGATCAATTTCAAGGCGGGCTGTTTTGACCTTTGTTCCGGACTCCCTAAATGTATCATCCGGAAGAGGCGAAATTTGTCCGCCAAGTTGTTTGACTCGCTCCCTGAGCGCTTTTGTCAGTGTGTCTTCCCGGAACAATACCCCAGCTGACAGAATGGCCTGTAAGCGACCTCGCTTAGCGAGCATTGCGATGGCATGCATGACTTGTTTAACGTCAGAGCGTTTAAGGAATGGTGGATTCATAACGATAACATCAAAAGTTTCATCGGGCTGGTACCCAAGAAAGTCGGTATGCACCAGCTCGACTCCTGTGCTAAGGACACTATCGTTCTTCACTGCAAGGAATCGCTCATCGTTCAATTCGATCCCGGTAATCAATGCATCCGGAGCCGCCAGTTTTAAGGCTTTCAGAATGCGGCCATCACCAAACTCTGGCTCCAGTACACGCTCCCCGGCAGCTGGTTCAGCGCGTAGAACCATATCTGTGACTAAATTCTCAGGTGTAGGGAAGAAATTGAACAGATCTCGTGGGATGTCAACCGAACCTGTCAGAATGATTTGCTCGATACGCTCAGCTGCATCCGCCGTAAAAATATGTGCCTGCTCTTTTCGGTTCCATTTGCCACCGGCGGCTTCGAGCACTTTGTTTGTCTTAACATAAATGCTGCGGTCGAGCTGGTCGGCCAGGAAAAGAAAGTTCCCTTCAGCACGGCAGCGAGATAAGACGTTCAGAACTTCAGTTGAGATTTGCATTAAAACTCCATTAAGAGGATTTACCCGCCTGGCGGCAGCGGGTTGGTTACTTAAACGGGACAATTCAGATTTGGCCTTGGTTAGTCGGCAGACAACAGCAGGGATGGGCTGTTATAAGAGAAGCGGTCAACGGGAGCCTTATCAAATCGCTGACCGCTTGCATCAGGGGTCAGAACGAGTCCGTTATGGGCGCAATGAATGTGGAGCAACATATCCCCGCCGGTGTTGATGTGTAAGGCAGGCACACCCTGATCGATTTCGAACATGACACCAAAACAGGGGTTACCTTCCTTGTTAACAACTTCACAGTGGATGTTATGTTGGCCGGTAACGCTGACCTGATAGGCCTGACTGTCCTCTTCTGGCAGTGTTTCCTCCTCCAGGCGCCAGTCCTGAAGTGTGAGGCTAATTTCAGGGGTGTCATGCTCTTTCTGAAGAGCCTGGATACCTTTACGGAACAGCTGCATCATTTCAGGAGTAAGGCAGTCTTCCTCAGCTCCAAAATGTTCTTTCCAGCCTTCAGGATCTGCATACATCCAGACGTTTTTAGCGAGCGAAGGTAAGGAAGCATCAGGCTCTACAAGGAGGTGAGGGATGTTCTCTTTGATTCCGAGATAACGTACCGGCTGGCCATTAAGCGGTAACCCATCCGACACTGTAACTTCTGTTCCTGGCAAGACGACGCTGTTTACCAGACCTCCACAATGTTCGGCCACCACGCGGCCTAAATCTGCCATAAACATCCGATGCTTTTCTGGTGAGTCCAGCTCACCAAGGAGTTCAGGTTTAAGCAGTAAACCGGTAATAATCTCAGTCAGTTCACGAGGAGATACTAATTTATACATTTTGTTTTCCTTTTCTGTGTTGGCTTTATATTACCAATCCAGATGCACGAGCTAATAACCTCCAGACAACTTTTTCAAAAATTATTTACTTAAAGCAGGGTGCTAATATGCGCAAGAAATGAATTTAGGAAGGACGGCTTCAAATTTAACTTTTTGGTTTTTTATTTTAGACGGACTTTAAAATAGCATCGTTGATAAAATAATAAACATGGTTTGTTTTTTTGTTTGTATTGACAATCAAATGGGTATAAATTAATTTACTTACATGGCGTATATTTAACGCCACCGCCCCGGCGGCACCGGGCATAAAAGGAAAACCATTTTGAAACCGATGCTCAAAAAAGATTTTTTTTCAGCTATTGAAAACCTTCTCAAAGCTGGCTTTCAACCTCGCTTTTACACTGTTAACAGTGGCCGAATCGGTAATGACTCCAACTTATTGATAGTGTTTTATGTTCAGATAATGCCCGATGACTTTGT
>NZ_JBMKIF010000030.1:0-45707 GCF_049238025.1 Enterobacter cloacae complex sp. IR5458 | reverse complement strand
AAAAGCAGATCCATCTGCTTTAGTACACTTTATACACGTTTAAGTTAACTGTATATAAATACTTGCTGGCCTTTTTTTTGTTATAATAAACTCAGGCTTCAGCTGAATCTGTAAAATTACTGTTAATGAAACGGTATTTTAGGTTAATTTGGATGCTGTTACAGGAAGTGCGGATTTTTCCTAAATTTGTAAAAAACCTAAGAATTATCTTAATAAATCTGGTACTTAATTATTATTTTACGTAAAAAGTCTTTGTGGTTTAATGGTTATGTAAGGATTTTTTGATACCCTTATACCCGATGGACCTAAGGTCACTGACAACGATGTTCATGTAGAATCTTCGTTTCTGTAATCCCTTTTGTCCTTGTCCCAAATGATTGATTATTATAATAAAGGCTGATCGAATGCTATCTCGCAACTCACTAATACATGGTTTACGCCGAGACCAGTTAATCGGAGTTCTGACTATTTCAGAGTTTCCGGTAGTTATGGTAGAAAGCCACTTCATTCAGTCTGAGGTTATGGGAATAAAACCCGTAATTTTTAATATTGATGAGCTTCTTGTTTCTATATCCCCAATTTCCTCTCTTAAGTTCGATTGGGAGTGGGCCCCAGTTGATACAATACTCATTGAAGTTATCATTCCACCTGTAGAGTCAGACCTTGTAAGTGCAGAAAATGACTTCCTCCGTGATTCTGGTATTGGCCATATCCAGTGCGAGCCTGGCGGAGCATCAATACGACGTACAGTTACCTTCGTTGGTGGAATAACCGCTGATAACTTACTGTATCAGTTGAGGCTTATGTGCGTAAGCGCGTTAAAACTTTTAGGAGAGGAACTGGGGGATGAAGTCTAAGATTAGATATGTTTTATCTGGTTTTGTTGTGTTATGTGCATTTGCTGGAGTTTATAAAATCCTAAACAATGTTCCGGTTAAACCTGACCTTTTGGACTTCACTGGAAACACATTTAAAAAGACATCACTCTTCCTGCCATGTGATAAAAGCTCGCCTTCTTTAAACATTAAAATTGCTGATAACGAGAAAATCGTGATCAACGGCATCGCTTCAAAAGTAACTTTTGTTGAAAAGGCTGACCCCGTCAAAAGCCCTGGTTTTTGTGATGATCTTGATCTAAACAATTCTCGCCTTGTACATACGGCATCTTACAGCCTGGTGATTTCTGAAACCAAAACAGGATTTACACTATCAAATTTCAAGCATCTTGCCGATGATGAATCATTAGGCGGTATGTGGTTTTATCAAAAGTGACTTTTTATATGGCAACTTCAGACTTCGCTCTTAAAAACCATAATGTTAAAGCATTTGGTCAGGATGCAGCCCTTGTCATTGAGATGAACAATGAAGATGTTAGCTCATCAAAACCTTCACCTTTTTCAAATGAGATTGATAATTATTATCTTACATTGCACGTCGCTCCAAGGAACGCAAAAAAAGATTATGACTGGGGCTCAAACCGTTCTGTACTTCTAAAATTGTCGACGAATGAAGTTATGCAGATGGCATCTGTATTTCTTAGAATCATGCATACTTTAAAGATTGATAAGAGGAAAACCTCACATCATGGCCACGTCGTATACAAAAATATAAGCGTTACCCCAAACGAGAGGGGCGGTTTGTTGTTATCCGCAGGGATAGTTCCAGTCGATAAAGATGGCTTAAAACCCTTCATGCACATGGTCCCCGTCTCACAAATGGATTGCGTTAAAATTGGCCTCTACATACTTGGATATCTTGCTCAAAAAACGCCCTGGGTAAGCTCCGAGTCTATAATTACCGCGCTTCGCTTATCTGAAGCCAAGAATTCAAAATAGCGCATTAACATACGGAATATACGGAAAAATACAGGTTTTTTTAAATGTTATACGAACGGATATTTCTGTTTTTCATCGTAAAGTGAGTTTAATTTTGCTCAGAAAAACAGGTATTCGTCATGAGAAAATCAGGTTTAGGTTTAGCCCTGTTGTTTTCTTTAATTGCTCCGATTAAAGCGGTCTATGCTGAAGCGATTATGATTTCAGGAAAGCTACAGGCTGATTTGCCAGCCGTATCCTTTGACCCGGGGCCGGGCGACTTTGTTGCATACGTTAATTCTAACACTATCACTGCCTCAGGTGCAGGCACAGCCTGTAATGTAACGGTTGATGATCGAGCGACTTCCTCTGTTGATAACCTCGTTTGTTTTTTTGAGTGGTTACCCAATACCTTGGGATTAACTTCTAACGGCTTCACTCTTTCAGGCGTTCCCAACACCACCGGTGATTTAAAACTACCTTACAAGATTTCTTACTTCTCTGGTTCTGAACGGAAAAAAGTTGAAATAGTAAAAGGTGAATATTCAATCAAAAGTGTGGCACCGGTAAAACCAACTATCACCGGTCTTAAATCATCCCTGAACGGATTAGTCTATGACGGCTTTTCTTTCAAATCGTATTTAAAGGATGAAGCGATCAAAGATATCGCTGTTTCTGTTGAACCCCGCAATTATATTCAATACATCTCAATAGGTTCAGGCTCCGCCTGTGAAGTACCTATTGGCGGAACTTCCTGTACCATTGAAGTTGGAAGCATTAAGGCCAGTGATACAGATGAACTTTTGGGTTCACGTGATATCACAATTACAGCAAACTCTAAGAATAATTATTTCGCACCTCCTGAATCCAAAAAGCTTGTTGTTAACTGGGATTATCGGCCTCCTGTAGTAGACCATACACTTTGGAATTTTACCGATGAGGCTAAAACAATCAAAGTAGGTGGCCAGGACATCTATACCGGAGCCAAAACCGTTGCTGTGGCCGTTAAGGTACCCCAGCAAGAAACAGAAGGTGAATGGTGGCTCCCAACAGCTATGTCGCTCACTATGACTCCGGATGGCGTGTTTAAGCCGACGACTAAAGTGACTTTAGATGATGGCACTGAGATTGATTTCAAACAGTCCTGGGCAACCCCTTTACGTAGAACTTTACAGCCGGTAAGTGGACCTCAAAAAGTCGGTGATGAGTACCTCTATATCTTTGACTTAACGGATCTTATAAACGGGTCCTACGCAGCGACTTTTACAGTAGAAAATACGAGCAAAAACTCTTCTACGTACACTGAGCCTGAAAGCAAACTGATGCTGTCTGATAACCCAACGCTTATGGTTCTCAAAGATGGGCAGGTATTAACTAAACGAGCACCCGTATACTTCCTGAACGAGATTATCGTTGCAGCTTTCCAGGGGCAGGCTGGGGTTGCTGACATAAAATCAGTAACAATAGACAACAAAGTAGTTTCGTTAACACCTACAAATTATAAAGGTATTTACTACCTGCCGGTTGGAGACGATTTAGCAGTTAATTCGGATCACGAGATTACTGTGGTGGCTGAAAACCTTTATGGAAAAAACGTAAATTTCAGTACCGTGTTCACTTATCAACCTACTGGATTCACTCTTAAGAATCTGGAAAAAAACGTAACTCTTTACTCGCGCGTACGTCAGTATACGGACCTGCTTAGTCAAACAGCTGGTGATAAATGCACTCTGTTTACCACAGAGGAAAATGCGAATGCTTACCTCGCCTGGTATGGGGAAAAATCAGATGTTACAGCATGCTACCCTCAGTGGAACAATGTCCCTGATGGGTTGGAGTTCTATTTTAAAGGACGTACCCCGGGTCTAACTGGATTCTTTAATAAAACAGGTGAGAATCTGCTCGACTATCAAGTCTATATGATTAACGGGAAGGGCTCTAAAGCGGTTTCCGCAAGGAATCGCCGTACTCTGACCACACAATTACCATACAACCCGATCATCTCTTACAAAAAGAATAAAGTCATAGCAGGCATCAATCCGAACACTGCTCTGGCTTATACGACCGGGGGGGAGGCCGCTCGAATATTAGCGAAGGTGGTACCAGCTGACGTTACGATGATCGTCTCTCAAAACGGCTCTGAGGCTGTCAAAACGTCATTTAAAAATCGTTCCTCAAACAACGATGCAACGACCTTTGTACAAAGGGTCAAGGTTGCTGCTGCACCATTGTGGACAAAGAACGTCTTTGACATAGCTGTAGAATACTCAAAGGATCCAGAATTAAGAACTACAGACACCCTCAACGTATATACGGTGCCTGATTTCAATATTCGAGCATCGATGGAAGTGGATGACAAAAAAACAGCCACATCTCTTGAAGTGCCCTTAAAGGTAACAGTGGGGCGTTATAACAACTCCACACGTAAAAGTGCATTTGACCGTAAAACAATGGGAGAATGGGACGTCACGATATACTCTCAAAAAAGTGTATACGGCAAAGATCCAGAAACAGGCCGTTATAAAACTACATACGAAAGAACTGCGCTGACTGAAGCATTGCCGGTCAATGATGCGGGCATTGTCGAAACCAAGATTAAAATTGAAAATATGGATCTGGGTAATATGCGTCTGGTTGGTGTGGCTAAGGTCAGATCGCCATTCTCTGATTTTGAAATGAAACGTGAGACCAGTGCTGTAGGCATTCGAATCTATAAAGGTGAGGAACTGGAGGGTAACCTGTCGAAAAGCCTTATTATCGGAAGGATCCCACTTAGTACTCTGGTAAGCTTCAAATCTGCCAGTACGGCTAACTCTGATGCACTCGCCCCCACCGAATGGCAGCAGTCCTCTGATAATGGTCAAACCTGGACCATGCTTTCCGACATGACCGGAAAGAGAAGTGTAAGTATCAAAAAGACAGAAGTAGGAAAGTGGCTTTATAGGGCAAAAATGACTAATAAATTCACATCCAAGATTTCCTACACAGATGCCTTAACGGTAGTTACCTACAAGCAGCCTAAGCTCAGTATAGATGTTACAGACATTCTTCAGGGCTCAGATATACCTGTAACCCTGCTTGATAACGATGAACCTATACCAGCAGGCACCGCTGAGGTTCTCTGGTCAGAGGATAAAGTCAACTGGGTGCAGGGAGATACAACTTACACTGTGGCTTCAGCTGATACCCTACCGTCTACGATTTATGCCCGGATGCGTTACCTTGATTCCGATGAACTGGCAGAGGAGTCTTCATGGAAGGAAACGTCTGCTCGGTTGGCAGCCGCAAAACCCAAGCGCCTTTCTGTCTCGGTAACGGGGGTTTCAAAGGTAGAGGTTGGTCAAAAAGTTACTTTGGAAGGTAAGTTCACGAACCCTAACAGTAAGTACCAGAATGGTAATAACGTAGTTGAAGAATGGAAAACACCGGATGGCCAGACATTTAAGGGCTCTTCACTGTCTGTTACCCTTACTGAGCAAATGTTGGATAAACAGGGATATGCTGCTTTTGAATACAGTGCATGGTTAGCGGACAATAAGGAGAATACGGTTTCTACCCGTAGAGTTTCTGTCAAATCGTGGGTTTATAAATTTCCCGAGATGAAAATAAGCTCCAAACTTAAATACGACATGGCACCGACCACCCTACGCGTTGCGTTGAGCGGTATTAAGGATGGAGACTATCCTGGTGTTACTTATTCCCGTGAATGGATCTACGACAAAGAGAATCTGGTAATCACTAAAGATGAAGGTGACACCAAAGAATTTACAATTGAAAATCCTGGCAAATATACATTGATGGTTGTTTTCAAAGATAACCGAAACAATGAACAGCGTATCGAAAATACCTTTGTTGTCGATGAACAAACGCCAATGAACGTTGAGATGACACCCAAGTTCTCTAACAAATATATGAGAGCTCCACTCGATGTAACCTTAAGGTCAAACATCAAGCTATCTCATTCGGCGGACTCGATAGATACGGTCACATACAAGGTGAACGGTGAAGTAATACCCAGCGGCAAAAATTATTGGGCTCAACTGATCTCGGGTTTAAAAGAAAAGAAATACGAGATTACAATTGATGTTGTTAGTAAACTTGGACAGAGAGGTTCAGCATCTGTTGAGTTTGATGTCGTTAAAAACGCAGTGCCTAATTGTACATTGAGCTACACGGAAACCAACCTAAGCTGGAGCTTTACCAATAAATGTGATGATACTGATGGAAAAATGGTTAGATATGAATGGTTCATCAACGGCGAATTAAGGAACGTTTTCGGTAGTACGGCTACACTTTCTAAAAACCTTAACCGTGGTAAGCAGGACATAAAAGTAATTGCTTATGATGATAGTGGAGACTTTGCAACACAGCACGTGACAGTTTTCGGACCGGCTGAAGAGGCAAGTAAGTCTGAAAACACTGTATCAATACCAAGCAGTGAGTAGTTAATTTTTAAATATAAAGCCGGGACATTATGTCCCGGCTTTTTTATACCCAATAATTGGACCTTTGAAAAATTAATGTCGGAAAGTAACTTTGCTCCAAAGGCATCTTTCATGGCCGCTAACAAAGCTGCGTATACATGCTGAGGAATTAACATTCTTATAGGTGAATATTAGGTTAGTTTGCAGACTTCCGAGCGTTGAAAAACATGGATAATAGTTACTTGGATAGAGGTGCATCTGCCTAGTAAAAATATTCTTCAGTGCCAGTGAGAAAAATATGAGCGACTACATACCTAAAAAGAGAGGGCTGCTTATACTGGATTGGTATGTCCCCCTTAATATTTTATTGCTGATTCTCGTTATGTGTGTCTTTTTCACCCGTTATACATTTGGATACGGTTTATTGAATGGGTGCCTGCCTGCTGATTTTTATATGATTGATCATTCGGATAAAAGTATTAAAACTGGTGAACTCATAGCATTTAACATGCCGAAATCGGTACGTTTTATCCCAGAAAATGAACGAGTCATAAAAATTGTTGCCGGTGTGGGCGGTGACAAACTTAAAGTAACAATGGATGGGGTTTATAACGGGGACAAATTTTTTGAAGCTAATGCACGTCGTATTTCGAAGAAATACAATATTCCGTCCATTTTGATTGAAAAAGAATTGATAATTCCTGAAGGCGAAGTTTTCCTAATTGGGCAAACCGATCACTCATGGGATTCCCGTTTTTGGGGAACAGTAAAGCTGAATTCAGTAATTGGGAAAACATATGCGATCTTTTAATGTAAATAAAAAATATTTACCAATACTTCCTGGACTTGCGTTATGTGCAGTTTTAAGTAATACAAATGCAAGCACTGAGTATCAACATGATGCTGACCTAATCGCTCAGCAAGCAAAAGGGCTTGGGGCACAGGCTAAAGGTGCACAGCAGCCAGATGGGGCTCTTAGCCTTGATGCTACGCTAAAATCACCAGATGTGCAGAAGTACATAGCGCAAGCTGAAGCACTCCAAAAAAACCAGGACCTGAGCAAGCAAATAAACCGTGGTTACGTCCCCGGTATGAATGCGGATAGTGTTCAAGCAGTTATAGACCATACCCAGGCTATCAGGGCCCAAAGTAATAACTCTGAAGCTGTCAACGATATAATTAGAAGACGTGATGAAATTCAAGAAAACGCCAGCCTTAATGAAGCGGCTCTGAAAGCTGCGGAAAATAAGCCGGAAGTCATGCGAGGACAATCTAAAAATATCGAAAAATTGTTTGGTTCCTCGGGCATCACAGCTGCTGACTTCGAAAGAAAAATGGATAGCACACGTGAAGAAGCACTATCAACTGAAAATGGAATAACGATCTTTGCTTCATTTAGCTTGCCGGATTATGTACTGGAAGACCTTCTACGTACGGCCTCAGAGCATAAAGCTCGTGTAGTTTTCAATGGTCTAAAGAAAGGAACTACTCGGCTACCAGAGACACAGGCAGCAATAAACCAAATGATTGTCAAAGGAAAATTTGAATCTCCTTTGATTACAATTGATCCTGATAGCTTCAGTCAGTATCAAGTAACTCAAGTACCGACAATTATTTCTAGGGAGCAAGCTCGTTTTGCAAAAATGGTAGGCTCCTTCAACGTTGAGTTTTTTCAGCGAGAACTTGCTAAAAAACCCGATCAGGATATTTTCCCGGTTGCTGGTACCACTTATCCCGTTGAAGAAAAGAGCATCATTAAAGAACTGGAAGAACGTGCACAAAAATATGACTGGGAAGGTGCAAAAAAAAGGGCCGTTTCTGACACATGGAAAAATCAATGGATGGTCGACCTCCCTCCTGCCCAGGAACACAAAGAATTTTTAATTGACCCTACAGTGAGGGTCACTCAGGACGTAAAAGATAAGCAGGGCCGTGTAATAGCTTCCGCCGGTGAGTTGATTAATCCACTTTCGAGATTTCCTCAAAACCTGACGATGATAATTTTCGATCCACTCAATCCGGGCCAGCTGGTATGGGCTGAGCAGCAGTATCGACAACGTCTGGGTAGTGGAAAAGTAATGCCAATGTTTACCCGTATCCAAAAAGATAATGGATGGGATCACCTAAATGATTTACGTGAAAAATTTAACGGTAAGGTGTTTAAAGTTAACGAACAGATCATCTCACGCTTTCAGATTAAAAACACACCTGCGCTTATAACTACTGACCAAGATAAATTCCGGATCACCCTGTTTAGCGAGGCAGAAGTCCGTGGTATCGGAGCCCCAAATCTTTCAGAGGAAAAATAAGATGAAACTCGGATTTATTATAGGCGCTCTCTTTGCAACATGGCTGACGCTAAATTATCCGGACCAGATGAGAAGTTATTTTACCAAAGCCGTCGACTATATCGAAAGTGTTGCAACATATATTACATCCAAGTGAGCATGATGGTGAAAAAATTCAAAAAGTTACTTTTAGAGTTCATTGTAGCAGTTATGCTTTCGCTTTCTATACCGGGTATGGCTATGGCAGCAGATGCTGGAGTCCCTGGGGCTATGTGTCAGTCAGCTGGAGTGTGGCAGGGCTTGATTAAGAATATCTGTTGGAGCTGCATTTTTCCCATGAGGATAATGGGCATAGGGGCAGCTCCAGAAGGCGCTGCTCCTTCACGTCCGGGTTGCTACTGCACAGATCAGAACGGCGTACCGGAAATAGGTTGGCAATTGAGCTTCTTTCAGCCGGTGAAGATTGTTGAAGTTGTAAAGAGCCCCTGGTGCAGCCCCTTTCTTGAAGGCACGATGCTTCAAAAATCGCAGTTTGATATTGGTAAAAGCAACACAAATCAGCCAATGACAGCAACTGAAGCCGGATTTTACGATGTTCATCTTTGGGAGTTCCCAATCATGACAATGCTCAAATTACTGATTATTGGCGAGTGCACTGCTGAACCCTATATAGATGCCAGCCTGACCTATATAAGCGAAGTGGACCCTATGTGGGAAAGTGATCTGCTTACACTCGTCCTGAATCCAGAGGCAGTAGTTTTTGCAAACCCAATTGCCTCAATGGTGTGCGCTGCTGACTGTGTAGCAGTAACAGCAGGAAAGGATAATCTCGCTGCATACTTTTGTGCCGGATGCGATGGCAACCTTTATCCATTAACCGGCCACATTTACGCAAATGATGACGCTGTAAGGACGAGTTCACTGATAACCCAGCGTCTTCTGACTAAACTACATCGCCAGGGAATGCTGATGCGAACGATGGGAGCAGACGCAATGTGTGAGAAAACGTGGGAATACTTTACACCTCGTTCCCAGTATCGGCTTTCAATGCTTTTCCCAACTCCTGAGGCGAAAGGGCCGGATTGCTGTCATCGTCTTGGTGATTCGGTACATGACTGGTCAACCCTTAAAGGTGGGCGCAAAAAAATAGGCAATGATAATTATGTCTATATGTTGTGGCGTTACAATGACTGTTGCGTCAGATATATACCAGGCGCTTGATTTCTAAGGGTAAAAATAATGAAACTTAGAAAAACGATAGCTTCAACTATTATTGCATCAATGATTGCCAATACTATGAGTTGGGCTTTTTATATCTCTCTCATAAATATGGTAATGACTCCTCGTATTTATGCGGCAGACGCTATATTTGACCAGCTCGAAAGTAACTTTAATCTTGCTAATCCTAACGCAAATCGCAATGCGACAACCAGTGCTCAGGACATTGTTGAGAAGTACAAGAATGCGGATTCAGGCGAGAATGTCAGTGGGAAGATCACCGAGAAATACGTGGGTAAAGCCGAATCCGCTAATCTTAATCTCGGAAAGTATGGGGCAGGGAACTCAAATGAAAGTGTCATGAAAAATGCCGCATCCGATGGAAAGTCCATTGGTAGCGCCGTACAACTGCCGAGTATGTCTGGAGGGACAATCAATTCAAACTATACCAAGGAAGGGGCAAAGCTGCTCTCTCGGGATGCTAATGGCAACATTGGTATAAGCAGTAATCCCAATACTACTCCTGGAACCAAAACAAATACCGGAGAGATTTTCAGCTCAGAGCAAAAGCACAGCGATATTAAGTTCAATGCCGCAGATCGTTATGGGGATGAGGATGGCTTTGTAAACGATATAAAGAATCGGAAAAGCCAGTTATTTGATGCTCAAAGTTATGATGGCGTTGCCTACCGCACCCTCGTAAATGCTAACAAGGACAACCCGGCATCATCTATAAAGCCTAACGATCCCATGTTTACTGCGGGGAGAAATGAGATAACAAATGCTGTTGCTGGTACTGGAAACTGGCTTCAGAACTGTAATGTTGAGACCTCTAAAAAAACAGTAACCACACACTATCCTGATTACAAAGAGTTCTACTGTAACTCGCCTAAGCAAGATAACTTCAGCAGCTGCACGATAACCCGTGATTTTTCAGTCCCTGTTTACATTTCAGGCGGAAACGGAGACATGTCGATGTGCGGCGATAATTGTGTGCGTATATGGTTTGGTCGCCGTGATGACAACTACTGGAGTGACGGGGTATATGATAACGAACTGACATTAAAATTCCATCCGGATGCAAAATTGGCCTCAGCAAAGATTGTTAACGCGGAGTGGGATGACCACATGCGGGTAACACTTGATGGCACGCAGATTTTTGCTCACATAGATGGTGCATATCGAGAAAGTGACTATCCGGCTCCTAAGGGATCTTGGGAGTTAAAAAAATCGTGGAAACTCGACAAGGTTTACGATGTGACTGATAAGGTCAGAAAATCGGTGTATGAGGAGCCTGATCGAGAAGTGACAATGGCATCCAGAGTATGGGTTGGTGGGAAGGGTGAAGGGTATTTTGAGGTTGAGCTGACTTTTGAAAATATGAAGCTCGAAGATAAGCACGTCCAGGAACCAGCTGGTTGTTACGATGCTGTACAAGCTCCGAATACATTCTGCCGTTTCGATCGGTTTAAAGATATGGATGTTGGCACAAAACGGCTTCCGGAAAGCGTGCTTTCATTGGCAAAGCCTCTGTATGAAGGTGATAAAGGATTTCTTACCTGGAAGACAAACCTTGAAGGCTACTTTTGTGATCCATTGGCCAAAGACAAAATTTGCTCTTATGACGCTAGTGGAAAAATTATGAAAGACGCTAATGGAAAGGACCTCTGTTACAACTATGAAGAAATAAAGAGTATGCCTGATGCATGTAGTGCTTATAAAAATGATGCAGCATGTGTACTCGATAAACAAACATGTGCAGAGGGTTGGTTCGATGAGGGCACTAACAGTTGCTACATGTATGAACAGAAATACACCTGTGACAGAGGGAAGGATGTAGTTCGGGAGGTTGAATCTTCTACAAATGCCTGTGTTGGCATGATCCCATGTTCAGGTGGAACATGCGAAACTGGGCCAAAGGAAGAGAACAACGATTTTGGAAAAGTTGCGGCTTATTCAAACATGGTTCAGTACATGCAGGGCGAAGCCAAATGCGAAGACCCTAACGATGCCAATTCATGTTCCGTCTTTGAAGGAAAACCTGAATGGTGTGGTCGTTCAGTAGGCTTTGTAAATGGCCTGGCAAAGACGGACTGCTGCGAAGCACCACAGGGAACCGCAGGAGCACTTGAAGGTATCATGCTTGCCGGATCTATGATCAGAAACACAAACTGGACCAGAGTTAATGCTCAGCTAATAAAATGGACCGGCGGTGATACAGGTACATGGGCTTCTATGTCTAATGCGGTCGGAGAGTGGACTGCATCAGCTGGTAAAACAGTAGGGCAAATGTGGAACAACGTCACGAGCTCCTTAACGAGCGTATATGAAAACGTCGCTGGTAATCTAAGCAGGGCAGTTGGGTCTTCCGCAACTTCTGGAGGGGCAGGAGGTGCTGGCCAGTTGGCACAGGAAACAATGTCCAGCTTCGGTATAGGTCAGCTTAAGCAGATGGCAATGAAGAAAGCCTACGAATTGCTACCAGATACAGTTCGTGACTTTGTCTTTAAGAACGTTGCTACTACCGGAGGAGAGGTTGTCTTCTCGGCTGCGGTTCAAAACTTTATGCTTGCATTAAACGTGATCGGTTGGATTTATACAGCCTATCAGGTCACTAAAATGCTTTTAGAAATGTTGGTAGCATGCGACCAGAAAGAGATGGAAGCTTCTATTCATAAGAATCAAAAATCCTGTTTTACATTAGATACGGAACGATGCGTCAAATATCTGAATGTTGGTTTCACAAAGAAATGCGTTAAAAAAGCAACAGACATGTGCTGTTATAATTCCATGTTGTCACGCGTTATTATGCAACAAGCTTATCCGCAATTAGGAATAGACCCTGTCGCCTCTAATTGCGTGGGGCTATCAATAAAGCAAATACAGCAACTGGATTTCGATAAAATTGATCTGACGGAGTGGATTAATGATGCAGTTCAGGTAGGAGAAGTTCCTGATCAATATTCAAAATTCTCCGAAGAATCAATTGTGGAAAACTTACCATTCCAGAATGAGAACTATCAACTTCCATCAGAACGTACCAAGGAAGCAATGGGCGGTGAAGAAAATATGATAAAGGCCAGACAAGAAAATGCTCAGGCTATAAAAGAGGAAAATGTAGATTGTAGCTATTTACCTCGACCGGCCATATGTGAGGTAGGTTCAACTACGCTGGATCCGGTTACGGGCAAGCAGTTGCCGAAATATTGAAGAAGGGGCCGTTAGGCCCCTTTTTTAATTACTTGGCTTTCAATGTTTTTTCTGGGAAGCCTTTTTTACCGTATTCACCGGTAAAGAGGTAATAATCTTTTCCGTTGATGGAGGCTGCAACACCCCCTGGAGTTGTTGTATTTGGGCTATCAGAACGGAAAATGATACCCGAAAAATCAGCGCTTGTTTCGTTTCCTTTAAATGGGATGAACACATAACGAATTACAGCGTAATCACCAGCGGGAAGGTTTAGCTCAGGAATTTCGGTTCCTGTTGCGGGGCGAATCGCCTGAAAGCTGTACATTGAATCTGTAGGGAAAACATCAGCATCAGGCTTAGAGGGCAGATCACAGGTACTCCATTTATTGACGACTGCCATATCAATTTTACATGTGGCCAGAGCTGCTTTCTGTTTTTCAGGGTTGTATCCAAATGAGGCCTGAGTTGCTTTTGTATGCTCAAAAACATACTTAGCTCCCTCACGTACCAAACTTTCATCATTGTAAGGCAATTTTTTTGGATTGGGGACGAACACTAGGTATTGATTGACCTGGATGTATTCGGCGTCAGAAGAACTGTACAAAGAGCTGAGGCTCATGATCCCAAAACCTTTTAGACCGCCTGTTACGTAGCCCATCGAACTATTGATGAGATACTTAGAAAGAAAGTTGTCGGCATCCCCTCCAGGAGTAACCTCTTGCTCCTTAAAATTAACGTCGAAACCAGCAAACGAATAGGCATTCTTGGCGACAGAATCATTTGCATTAGCATGCCAGTACTGGCCGTGACTGTACGCATTCAGAGCGGTGCCTGGCGTAGTGCCGGTGTCACCGGCACAACCCGATAGGGAAAAACCAATGACGACAGAAGAGACCAGAGATACTAAACGTAAAAGTTTCATTTAAAGCCCTTTTTGTAATGTCTTTTGGAGATGGAACCATTATTCCATAGTCACGCGTTTCACAAACAACCTGATTGCATAAAAAAGGAAAAAAAGTGATTTCCAGTAGAACCAGCAGTACACAAGAAAAGCGCTTTTATAAAAATGTATAATTATTAAAACGAAGTAATGAGGTTGAAATGGGTAAGCCAACAGAAGAGCAAAGACCTGTTATCGAGAATGCTAGCGCAAACAATATGGTGATAGCAGCGCCTGGATCAGGCAAATCGTTCACCATGATAGAAGCGGTTATATCGATTCTCAAAAAGTATCCATATGCAAGAATCGGGATGGTGACCTTTACTCGCGCTGCAACAAACGCACTTGCAGCAAAGTTACAAAAGCGATTGAGCAAGAAGGATCTTGACCGGGTGCTGGTGGATACTTTTCACGGACTCGTTAAGAAGCAACTGGACATGATTCGCTGGCCGGGAAAGATGTTGATAGGGCCAGCACAGAGATCTGTCATTCACCGGGCTTTGAAAGAATCCGGTGTAACGATGAAGTTTGCTGAAGCTGAATTCGTTATTGATGCTATCGGCAGAGAAATGGATACGGATGTGATTTCAGTTCGGCATAACAGACAACAGATCCATTTGTTTAATACCTATCAGGCGTTATGCCAGAAAGACCATGTGGCGGACCTCAATGCTCTTTCAAAATTTGTTGTCGGTCAAATGCATTCGGGAAAAATGCGCACGTTAGATTTGACACATTTGATAGTAGACGAAGTTCAGGATACTGACTCTATACAATTCTCATGGATAGCATTGCATACAAGAGCTGGAGTCTATACGAGTATAGTTGGAGACGATGATCAGGCCATCTACTCCTTCAGATCCTCAGGAGGAGTCAAAATATTTCAACAGTTTGAAAAACACTTCAGACCTAACATATTTTACTTAAACACATGCTTTAGGTGTGAACCTGAAATTTTAGAGGTGGCCGGAGCACTGATAGGAAAGAATGTTTACCGTTATGCCAAAGAGTTACGCTCGGCAAAAAAGGGAGGGGGAAAGGTCACTTTTCGTTCATATGTAGATATGGAGGAACAGATACAGGGTATTTTAAGCCTTATAAATCAGGATCCACATGGATGGGCAATTCTAAGCCGCAATAATGCTCACTTGGATGAGCTAGAAAGTTTGATCGAACAGCCAGTAATTCGTTACGGAGGTAAATCATTCTGGGATGAAAAAGAAACAAGCGATGTGTTAAGCCTTATGGCCTTTTTCCGACAATCAAATGATCCTCGCTTAATGAAGAGAGTATTGGCATTGTTTGGAGAACAGGAATCAGTTTTGGATGAAGTGGCATTGAGTATGAGAGGAAGAAAAGTTACTTTTGGCGACCTTGCCATCCCGGAGGACAGTTCTCTCGAAACAAAAACATTACATTCAAACTTCGTGCGCTTTACCCAGGAAAGTTCTGATAAAGTTGAGATAGCAAAACGTTTCGCCAACCTTACGAAATGGATGGAATCGTCGTCAATCAAGATGAGGAGTAATAAAGGTACAGCAACCTTAACAAAAATTGCTTTAGACACTTGTAAACAGTGGGCAGAAAAGACTGGTTGGATGAATATGATAAATCGTGCTGCTGCAATGTCATTAGGCCCTAGGAAGAAGGACGAGGAATACAGCCCAGAGAAAGTAGTCCTATCAACCTTGCATGGTTCAAAGGGTCTTGAGTGGAATAAAGTAATAATAATGAGTTGTAATGCGGATCAGATACCAAGTAAAAGATCAGTTGGGGAGGAGGCAATAGAAGAAGAAAGACGTTTGCTTTATGTTGGATTTACGCGTGCAGAAAAGCAACTTTTTGTAATGTGGTATGGTGATCCTTCTTTCTTTTTAAGAGAATGCAGTGAAGAAAAGATAAAAGAAGCAGCTAATATTCGAATTTCTCCACTTTATACAGAATAATTCGATATGGGCATTTACTTATGCTTAAAGCTATAGTATAAAAACAATGAGCTTAAATATCAGCTCCCAAATTTGAGTAACTTTGCTTAAAGTTACTTTCGCGTTAAGCGTTGATTTAGCCGTGAAAAGCGGCCAGCTTAAACAAGCTGTAAGACACCACCGGCAAAATGTCACCTTTGTCGCTGGTGCACTTCCCATGCCTGCAAAAGGCAATCTGAATTTACCAAACCGTAACTAATTTAGCTCCTCCTGGGGCTATTTTTGTTGCGTACTTCTAATGCCAGATAGTATAAATCAGGCGGTTCATAGCTTACGGGAGATGAATGACAGGCTTTGCCTTCGTGTTGAAACAAAAATTTGTTTCTTCCTTCTTACTATATATAGGTGACCCCAAATGTCTAAAAATAAAGCTCGCAGTAAAGCCCTTCATCAAACCTTTAGTGAAATTATTCCAGAGATGGATAAGGCGCTAAACAAACAGCTCTTAGAAGTTCTGATGAAATATACAGAACGTGATAATGAACTGATTGTTATTTTGAATGAGGACGGCCCAAATATCATTGAACTTAAGTCTCTTAAGCCTGTGTCTTTGTTGGCCGAAAAGCTTTCTGCTTATTCAAGCTATTATCATGTGGATGTTGTGGAGCTCGTGGTCAAGAAAATTGATTTCGAAGGAGCTTATAAGCTTCTTAAAGCTTCCCCAGATGTACCACTTTTTAAAAGCTTAACTGAACTGGATAAATATCTTGTTGAGGAGTTTGAAAAATACGGATTAAATTCATTTCTTGACGTGGATAATCTGGATTACTCACTTGAAAAAGCCAGTGAACTCAAAAATGAGCAGTTAATAAATTGGGTTTCGGACATCATTTGCAAACGTGAAAAATTAACTTTACGTAAGCGTTTTGATGTCGCAGTAAAGGCCCACTACGAAAATGTAGAAAAAATGTATGATACCATTCGTCCGTTAATGAAAAAACTGGGTTTCCCAGAAGATCTCATGACGCACACCTTTAGTGAGTTAAGCGTTTTTGAAACTAAAGGATGGGACCATGCAATAAAATCGAAAATTGAGACTCTCGCTAAGCGTGAAACTCAATATTTAGATGATGCGGCTAAAGCAGAGAATCGACGTCTTGTAACAGAGAAGTTGGAGAACTCTTTAGCGATTGCACCAACTAAACCAACAAGAAATTGGTTACATATTGCCGGAATTGCCTGTTTGGTAGTCTGCACGTTCATGTATGTAACTAATAAATTTATTTAATCCTGTTAAGGGGGAACCCTAACGGGGCTTCTCTTTGAACAAATCGAGGAGCGGAAAATGTCATATCTTGAATATATCAATGAAGTAAAAGTGTCCGGGATAGTTATCAGTGCTGTGGAGAAAAAAATGACTGACCAGAGTATAGGTTTGTTAATAAAGCTCAAAAATAGGATGAAGACAGAAGTTGATGGTGAAATCACTGAGAGAGAATTTTCAGTTCAAATCAAGGTGTCGCCTGAAATGTATTCAACCTGTTTCACTGGTATAAATCAGGGTGATGAGTTGATGGTCTCCGGTTATATTGTTGTCGATACTATTATGATTGAAGGGAGAGAACATCCTCTTGACTACATGAGAGTGGTAGCAACAAGTAAGTTGGCTCACATACCTAAACCTCTAAAAGGTTTTGGACAAAGTAGCTTTAATCAGATCTGACATTAAACCCACCCTAAAGGGGAGAAATCCCTTCATGGGATTTCTCCTTTTGGAGTCCCCATGAAACAAAAATTTAGGGCTACTGCAATAAGTAGTAATCAACTTAGTTTTTTTTCTATATTCGATATAGATGAAGATGAAATAACGCAAATAGTTGATTCACCCAAAGAGCATTTAAATGATGCATACACGTCCGGATTAAACTTTAAATCAGATGAAAGTAACATTTCTGAGATAAATTATGATTCTGAAAGGCGTGAAAATCACCTTTATGAAAAATCCAAATTACTTAAAAATCAGATTTTGCATACAATTAATTTTGCAGCAGAAACAGATTATCTATATTCGGTTGAAGAATATAACCCAGATTTGGGTGGTCTGGTAATAGAATGGACCCCTGAGGATGTGTATGTTGTTTTTCTATCCGCTATGGAAGAGTCTTTGGAAATCATTAAAGAACTAGTGTTGAGGAGAAAGTTATTCTTCAAAGATGACAATGGTAATATCACAGTGAATCCACTTTTAGAAGCTGAAACACGGTGGTATATGTCAAAATCATTTGAATACACTTGTTTATCTCATGGACTTGATGCATGTGAATTTAGAGCGGAATTAAAATCATGGCTCTATTATCATTCGCATCGTTCGATTAGTGAAAACACGAAATTAGCTGAATGCAGGAATGATGATGAAATCATTTTGCATGATTGCAATGACGATATGGGCTGGGACATCTTCTTTGATCAGGATTATTTAATGTCAGAAAAAAAACTGGCTGTTAAATGGACTGACAGGGAAATTATGGATGTTTACATAAAAGCTTTTAAATCCACATTAGAGTTGTTTGACGAGCTTGTTTCATGTGATCTGTTAACTAAACGAAACGCTTTTGGCAAGTTAGAAATAAATCCAATATTCGAAAATCATTTTGAATGGATCATGTCTGAAGCTTTTGAAATAGTGGGAAATCATCTTGGTTATAATGTGCCTCAAATCAGGAAACTGATGGCAACTATTTGCCAAATGAATCTCAAATAAAATGCCACTGGCAAACATCTGCCAGAGGGCGGTGTTTGCATTTTACCGGAGTTAAAAATGTCTAATGCCGCTATGAAGTTAAATGAAACATCTTCTGATGCTTATGAAAAATTAGAAGCTCTTCTTTCCCCGGATGTTATAAAGTTAAAACATTATGTGGATAAAGGTGAGTATCTTTTAGTTCTAGCAAAGGACCTTTTTGGTATTCCAGAAATGGATCCAAAGATGGCTGTGCCTGTTTTCAAAACTAAAACCTCGTATCGAGCTCCGCTGAACAAAGACTACATACCAAATCCCCGAATACTTGAACAAGTGGTTAAACTGCTTATCAGTCCGGATATAGATTTAAGTGTGTGTCTTAAAGGTGAGTCCGGTTCTGGCAAGACTGAAATGGTAATGTACATTAGCCACATGATGAATTGGCCGCTGACAATTAAGCAGATCAACAGCAATATTCGAGTTGATGAGCTTGAAGGTGAGCGCAGTCTTAATGGTGGTAATACAGGTTTTGTACACAGCGATTTGGTAACGGGATTTCGTAATGGTCACCTCATTCTTCTGGATGAAGTGGACAAAATCGATCCTGATACGGCAGCAAAACTTCACATGCCCATTGAACGTAAGCCCTGGTCACTCAGTGCTAATGGTGGTGAGGTTATAACTGCTAATGGCTACACGCGATTTATTGGTACTGCAAACACAAACATGAGTGGAGGCGCTCGCCGGTTCGTTTCTTCTCAACGTCAAGATGCAGCTTTTATAAAGCGGTTCTTGATAGTTGAAATGGAGAAGCCCGACAAAGTTGCTTTAACCAATGTGCTTACTAAACGATATAGCTCTTTGCCTTTTCAGGTCATTGAGAAGTTCGTAAGAGTAGCGATTGCAGTAAATGACTCTGGTACAGAAGACAGTGTGATGGATATTCGTCAATTAGTAGCTTGGGTTGGCACGTCGATGACGTTAAAAACCTTTAGTCTTCTTGACACTTTCAAAATAGCTTTTGCTTCTGCTTTACCTTTACATGTGGTCGATCTTGTTCTTCAAGCTATAGATCTTTCTCTTGGCGAAGACAAGGATAAATCGCTGGAGTATTTCACAGCAAAAAAGTCGAGTTAGATGGGATTTGTTATGAAACCTCTGATATTTGTATCTCAGAGTTATCCCATCTTGAATTTAGTGCGTTTTTAAGTACGGATGGTGCTGCTACCATTGCTATAGCAAAAAACGGAACTAATTTTACTGGACTTATGCAACTGAATAACGACTATTCTTTATTGTTTTATCATGATGGTAAAATAAATATGGAAGGTCTAATTAAAGAAATGGAATTAAAAGGTTATATGTATCAGGGAGCAATGGGCAATGATGATGTTGCCGCTGAGTTTCCCGGTATTCTTTTAATTGCACCAGAGAAGCTTTAATATCAACCCTATCGGGAAATCTTTCCCGTTGGGGAGGGTTTCCCCTTTTTTTTGGAGAAACCCATGACTTTAAATACTTCAATGCTTAACAAAGTATCTGCAAAACAAATCTCTGAGAATTTTGCAAAATCATATCCAGATTTACTGGAAGGTGCAGTTATAACAAAAATTGAAATAAGTGGCTGTCAAGGATCGCGTCGAACCGATAAAATCGATTTGTCTTATGATGGAGATGATATTACGGATCAAAAAAGCGTATCTAAAAGCGAAGTACGTTGGATTGACATAAAAGCCCTTAGCTTCAAAAGTACGATTACCAGCAGAATATCAACCCTTTGCTCACGCTTGTGCATCCGCTATAGCAATATGTGGATTTTACCAGTTTCCAGTATGGAAGAGTTTCTGGAAGGGGCCCAAGAGATTGAACGAGAGTTTCAGGCAGGTATTCAAAACGTTGTAGACAATTATGAGATGCATATTGAGGCTGAAAAAAATAGAAGCCCAAGAATGTCTTCTTTGATTGATCAGTTGAAATTAACTAAAGATGATTTCATAAAATCCTTTAGATTTAATATTGCTCACTTTATTCCTTTTACGCCTATTAGCGTTGAAGGTGATGAAACCCAGGACTACTATCAGGAACAATTGATAACAGATCTGGCAGAAGAAGCAATGAGGGTTTATGAAAAAATTAGTAAAAATAATAATTTGCGCTCAAGTACTATTGACCGACTGAAGCAAATGCAAAATAAGATCATTAGCTTCATGTTTATACATAAAGAGGCGGCAGTACTTGCAGAAGCTATAAAACACATAATGAATAATTTACCTAAAGGTGCCATTTCTGAACCTCGCGACGTTGCGGTGTTACAGCAGTGGTTTTATTTCATGAGTGATGCTTCAATGTTAAAGCGTATTATTTCAGGAGAGCAAAAGGTTACTGACTGGTTGGAATCTATTACCAGATCATTTAATCAAAGCTCACAAACAGAACCGAACGCGCTACAGAACACAGGTATTGAAGCTATTTTAGATTCAACAAATGTGTTTCAGGTTGAACCTGTCGTAGAGAACGATATAAAAAACAGCACGTTTTCAAACACTGATTCTGTAGCTGAACCTGAGAAATCAGTTTCGCAACAGGAAGACAATGCTGAAAATGGTTTTGATATCGAGCTCAAAGGCTGGTAACTGTTTGCTTTATTAAAAACCCCAGATGGGTACTTCACCATCTGGGTGAGTACCCCTTTTTTATAAAGAGGTATTCTATGAAATTAGATCTTAAATCATCGCCGCGCCATATTAAGCGTTTACAGAATATAGCAAAAGTCATTAGCGGCTTAGGCGATGTAAGAGTTGTAATAGACGACAATACCAAAGGACCGTATTTTGATCCTGTCAATAAAGTTTGTGTTTTACCAAACGGCGATTATAGCGATGATGACTTTGTCAGTCTGATTGAAGGTTTTACCTGTCATGAAGCTGGTCATGGTCGCTATACCGTCAGTGAGGTTTACAGTGACGCCTTTAATAGTGTTCTCATGTCATCTGAAGGGTTTACACGCTTCGATGACGGAATGAATGCAGAGTTTGAGAGCCTCGCTGAGAAACGTAAAGCTTATAGCAGGGCAAAACGTCTTACCGGGCTTATAAATCTGTTCGATGATGTACAGATGGAAGAGAAGGTTGGTAACGATTATCCGGATGCAAAGCGGCGGCTTGCAGCCACTTACGCACTGATGGTTAAAGCCGGAAGGATGACTCCTGATATATCTTCTCGTCCGGAAAATCCTGTCCTATTTATTGAGTGGTATCTGCTTAACTCATTGCGAGTAAAAGTCCTTCAGCAGGTAGGTCACAAAGAAACCCTCGATCCGTTTTTTGACTATGCCCAAAAGATACTTTCTCCAGTAATTTCTGATGTTGAGGAAATTTTTCATGATGCTCTTGGTTGTGAAAATACTCAGGGCTGTGAATCCCTTGCTCGTAAGACCCTGGCTCTTTTAGAGAGACTGCGGGATGAGGCAAAGGAACAACAGCAGCAGACAGAGCAGGAGGAGCAGGAGGCATATGATGAATCCGAGACCGATACCGATACCGAATCAGAAGATAAATCGCTTACGTCGACTGATAGTCGTGAGGATGATTCTGAGGACGATAGTGAAGGTCAGGCAGATACTTCCGATAACGCTGATCTTGCTCAAGAGGGATGTTCTGAGCCTTCAGAACTTGCTGAAGATAACGAGGGAAATAATGAACCCACCGGTGGCAATCCCACGGGTGATAACATTATTGAAGACGATACTGATGCGATTAACCCTTCCGAGAGTGAATCAGATGAAGCCAGTTCGACTAACGTTGAAGATGAAAGTAACTTTTCATCGGCTCAATGGGAGATACTGGCAGATTTGTTGGATGCCTTTCTTAGCAGTGATGAGGATAGCGAAGATTATCACGATGCTTTGGCTAAAGAGATTGAAGGTATTGCATCAAAAGTATCCGATGACGTGAAAGCCGAATTCGGTGCTTCTGAATGGGATATCCCTGATCTCCTTATCGATTTGAATGTTTACAATGAGGCTTTGTCTCTGAGTCATTCAATCGGTAGCGACTTGTCTGTTTTACAGCAGGTTAAAATGCGTGGCCGAAACAAAACTCATGAGCGTGGAATTACCTTCGATGGAAATCGATTAATTCTGTCACAAATGGGAGTTCGTGATGTCTTCAGAGCTCAAAGCGAATCTAAAAATAGAGGGCATGTTGGCCTCGTATTAGTTCGTGATATTTCAGCGTCAATGGCTAATGATGAAAGATATATTCATGCCATTAAGTCAGATCTTGCTTTATCGATGGCCGCTGAAAGTTTGTCAAAAATGCATGTCTCCAATATAGTTTTTCCCTTCAAGGAAAGTGAATTTGAGATTATCAAAACGTTTGATCAAAGCGTTGAGGAATCTCTATCGAAATTCACTCTTGGATGTAAGGGTTATTATACCCCTACGGGATCTGCTTTAATGGCAGCTGTTGATCTGTTACTTGACAGCCAATTCGATAGGAAAATAATTTTTCTTATAACTGATGGTTATCCGAATAAATCGGAATTTACTATCGTCGAAGTTATGGAAAAGGCTAAATGTAATGGAATAGAAATCGTTGGTGTTGGTATTAAGACTGATGAAATAATTGGTTTTGAAACGGACACTTTCGTAACAGTTGATGATACTTCTTTATTGTCTATTGAAGTCAGTAAGCTAGTTCATCAAATACTTTCTTAATAAACTCTACCCAATCGGGGCAAAAAGGCCCCGGTGGGTCTTTTTGCTCCATGAAGGAATAAGGAGCAAAATATGACTCAGATAAAAACTTACCGTGTAGAACATGAAAAAGTCGGTGCGATGCATAAAGTCCGTATTTTCGGACGTGTTGGTGAAGTTATAAGCAATGATAGCCCTCAGGAAAGAATCTTCCGCGAAGTCACTATAGCGGAGGGTAATAGCCAGCAGGCTGCGTTACTTGTAGATAACTACATACAGCGTCTTGAGAATAATGGCTTCACGACTGAAGCATAAATGTTGAGGGCCCCCGGGCCCTCTTTCTTAAATTCTGCGTTGTGGGTTTCTCCCTGTCTTCTGCACCGCAGAAGGCATTGAGAAACTCACAATGCCAGATAAGAGAGATCATCATGACTTATGCATCCCCGGCTCTTCGTCGTAAACCACAGGAAGTATCTGAACACTTTATTAAACTCGTTCATGCTCGAATTGCTGAAGTGTCTGGCTGGAAGTATATATTCGAAAGAATACCTGCTTTCAAAGACGCTTGTGCAAAAGCCCCGAGCCAGGTTCCTTGCCCGTTTACTGGCGCAGGGAAATCGAAGTTTCGTTTCCGGCAAAAAGACCTTTATACCGGATGTGCGATCCATAATGACTTTCCGGTAAATGAGTTTTGCGACGGAATTGATGTTCTGGCGAAATATTATGAATTAAGTAAAACGCAGACTTGCAAAAAGATTCTCTCAGATTTTTTCGGGATGGATCTGCATGCTCCGTTAACTGACGCCGACATTGAAAATGAACGACGCTATAAATCAGCAGTTCGTGCCACAGAAACTCTTGACCGAGAGGAAGTGGCAAAGCGAATGCGAAAACTTGATGTGATGTATCACTATACCGGTGAAATAAAGCCTAATACTCCTGTTGCTTTGTACCTCCGTAATCGTGGGATCTCCCGCTTACTGAGTCACTTACCAAAGGATTTAGGCTTTAATAACCGGATCTACTATTGGGATAAAGATAAGCAGAAATCGATTATCTATCCGGGAATGATTGCAATCTATCGTGACACCCGAGGTCGGCCTCTGACTATCCATAGAACATACGTAGACAAAAACGGTGATAAGGCACCTGTAGAAAATCCAAAGCTGATGATGAAGCCTCCTGCCGATATGACAGGTGGCTCAATTCAGTTGTTTGACCCTCACTATGATTCAGGTAGTTCGACCTGGACACTGGGAGTGGCTGAAGGGATCGAGAATGCGCTTTCTGTTGTAGAAGCGACTTCAACACCATGCTGGGCAGCCAGCTCCGCATGGTGCCTTGAAAACGTTACTGTTCCTGATTTTTTACTGCCTCCGCCGGATGTAAAATATATAAACTTTTATATCTGGGCGGATAAGGATATTGCTAACTCACAAGGCACTCGTGCCGGTATCGAAGCTGCTCAGCGACTTCAAAGCCGCATGGTTGAGTTTTTGGCTAAACGATATCCCGCATCAAAGCTGACAATTGAAGTCTTCGAACCAGCACAAGATATTCCTGATGGGAAAAAGGGTATCGACTGGAACGATGTTCTCCAGTTAACAGGGCAGGATGGATTCCCGATTCACTGGGCTCCTGAATGTCTTAATCAGCTGTAACAACGATAACTCCCCCGCATTTTGCGGGGGGGGTTATCTTATCAATATTATTTTTTAAATTGTATTGATAAGATAACCGCTTTCCTTCGTGATAATTACCTGCCTTTAAGGTCTTTTCACGGCTGAGATGCTTGCTCAGTTAAATAAATGTGCGGTACTACTGGCTATGGTCGGTTGTATGACATGGTTATTCCATAAACTATTAAAACCCATAACGGGAGTATTACCGTTATGGTGATGCTCGTCGTTTTACATCGGAGAGCATTTTAATGAATTTTCAAACTAACGAAGTTTTTAATAAATTTGCTGCTGTTATAAAATCGCGCATCGTCAATGAACCATCGTCATGCTATTTGCTGCATGATAATGAGATAGATATAACGATTTTGAAACATGGCATATTAGAAAATGACAGAAACCTGTTGTACGTAGTTCGTCCTTCAGGAACGTGTTTGTTGCGTTGTGACAAATATTTCTATCCGAAATATTATCTTCGTTGCCGTGGAGATTATAAGTCATTCATATATGTCCATCTTGATCTACATAGTGGTGAAGCTAAAGAAATCACATGGGAGCAAGCAGACGATATGCTGTCTAGTCCAGGAAAACCCCCATTAAAAGGAAATCTTGGACGATTTGAGTATATAAAAGTTGTGGTTGAGGACCTTCGTATTCGAGGTTACGCTGATTATCTTCCTGCGTATAATCTTGATGACCTTCGCCGTTTTGCCTTACAGGACGACCGCCCATCCCTTGTCAGATACATTGACAATGTAATGGCAACGGTCTGATTGGTTGCTAATTGATTTACATATTTTCCCTGATGGCCAACCTGCATCAGGGAGGCCTCAATAACGACTGGAGGCTGTATGAAGTTAGCTACGGACCTGGTAAAAGCTATTTTGATTAGAAATGGTGTTGAACCAGTAAATATAAGCGAATCATCTAAATTATCTTTGAAACAACCACTGACAGAACTTAAATTCAGTTTATATTTGCGAACTGAGCATTTATCTCACTTCCTACCCGGTTATGTTTATTCTATAAAAGAATGTCCACTGTCATATGACATCGGGATCGAAATTCAGAAAATCTTCGAAAGTTTACATTTGTTAAACGAAGAATTTGAATCCCTCGGTTTTGTTTCTGTATGGATAGAAATGCATCAAAGCATTTTTGAACAAAGTCGGTTTAAGAAAAGTAACTTTACTTTTCGGGAGGAAGAGGTCGAGCTTGCTAAAGGGCTTGTTTGTTCTCACAATTCACAAATAAGTAATGCGGCTTATTTCTGGCTTCAGCACTTTGAGGAGTTTATGATTTATGTTCGTAATAAGCTTATCGACCTCTTTCGAGAGGCCTATGACCTGATCCTTGGAATGCAGCAAGTATTTTTCATTCGGGAAAAGGAAGAGCTGTTGAAAACTATAAGTTATGGGGATGACCTGTATGAGGTGAAATTAATGGCGGCTGAGCTTTACTCTATCGAACAGAACTTAAAGTGTTCTGAATCGATAAGTACAAAATCTCAAGCTTCGGCATATATTAACCGCATCCGTGAGTTTGTGCGTTCGGGGTGGAGGCAGGGCTATATAGTCTGCCATCATAAGCGAAGTAATCAAATCTCATCATTGTCATTACCGATGTACTTGAAAGATACGTCAGGCCGAAGTGCTCGAAAGCGAGTAAAACGTCTTATATCTTCTACAGTTTGTGGTAGAAATAAAGATTTAGGTCTTACAGATTTTTAATTAAATTATACCCATGTGGGGATCACACCCCATATGGGAGTGATCCCTTTTTTATTGAGAGAGGATCACATGAAAATTATCGAAAAAATCATTAATGCCTTTTTGGTTGTTCAACATAAAAAAATACAGGTTAAAAACATTACATTTTTAGACAATGGGCAGGGCATGTTCTCTGGTATGTCTTTTGATGCTGATGTTTCACTGGAGTTTATGTATGAATCAGCAAAAGCATATAGTTCTTGTTTCTGTGATATTCCCTTTCCAGGTTTTGAAGATGCAAATCTGGAGGAAATTACGAAATTTCAATTAGATGCTTTGAAGCAAAGAAAGAATCATTCTTTCATTGTTAACCATTTGAGGTTTCCTATAGTTTTAAGGGAAGGGTGCAAAATCGAAAGAGGAGAAGTCTATTCAATTTCGAATTGCACTTATAATAAAGAAAGATTGCAGTATCTTTTTTCTCAGGATATTTACGGTAAGTTGTATAATTCCTTAGAGAAAGAATTAAGCTCGTTTTTCTCATTTATCAATGTTGAGGTGCACGAGTTGTTAAAAGATGCTGTATGCTTTGCATTAAAAATCCTGAATAAGATATCTTTGGATACACCTGAAAGACTTATTAAAGCTTTTAATTATCGTGACTGGTATTGTAGTTACGATGTTGAGCTTTTTAGGAAAGGCTTACCTGGTCATATTCTGGAAGAGCTCATTGCTCCAGATATCTTACTTTCAGACCTTAACGGTTGTAGAAAAATACTTAGAAATGCAAAACGATTTCTAAATGGACATACAAAAACCAATTGTGTTTATATTAAATATGAATGGTGGTTGGGGCCTGTGGATACCTCACACTCAGCTAAGTTGATGTCTGACAAAGAAATTAACAACCGAAGTGACTTGAAGAATTTTTCAAAGGTCTTTTTCAAAGAGTGTTTAAGTTCTGGTAAGTCGGAATATGAAAACCATCTTAGTGAAAAAGAACATGCGCTTCGCTACAATTATTAATTAAAATTATTTTCTCCCATAGGGATTTCTCCCTTTGGGAGAAATCCCTCTATTAAGAGGGTATTTAAATGAATGCGATACAAAAGTTAGTTGAATCTATTCTTGTTAAAATGGGTTTTGTTGGCGCTGTAGTGGAAAATATATATTTGGATTCAAAACCATTTCGGCATATTCGATTTGTGGCTGATATTCCAGTAATATCTTTTCTACCTCATTTGGTGAAATATCTTAAGGGCGCAGACCATCTTTACTGTGGTAACGATGATTTGCATCCTCTTTTCATTTATTTTTCCGAAGCGGCTACATTAAAAGCAGGCCCTGTAAATCTCGCGAACTTTCGTTTTGAAGTTTCTATAGCTTCAACTCATTTACGACTGGTCTCAGAGCAGCCTGATTTGCTTATCAAAGGATTTAACCGGGATAATCTAGAATACGTTTATTACCGCTCAGATTTGGCCTCTAAGGATCTTATACTAGGCCTTGTTGAACACGGTTCTCCTTTCATAAAACATCTACATGGACTTATACAAAAGCGAATTTTAAACGAGTTCTCTCTGATTTTTTCTGTTCTTGAAAAGATTTTAGAAAGCGCGAAGCCACAAATTCTTGCTTGCTTCCATAGTGTTGATTATGAAATGAACGTAAAAATAATAGCCGAAGCTATACCTGAAACTGTATCTAATCAGATAGTCACATCTGATTATATAGTTAATTCTATATCAGATGCGGACAAGTTTATAAATCATGTTCGTCGCTATTTAGCAGGCAGGGTAATGAAGAGGCGGATATACGCTGAATTAGATGTTTGTGAAGAAACATCAAATATTTCACTAGTGAACTTAGGATGCTTTACGTCTCCTCTGCTCGTTACGGAATATCAAATGTTTAAGCCACACTCTTCAGGGTTATATCGAAAAGCTATAAACAACTCCTTAAAACAGTTCAAACCAGAAATGCATGTACCTTCTGAAGAACTCTTTTATAATTAATCTAACCCATCCGGGAACTTGCTTCCCGGTGGGAAGCACTTCCTTTTTAGTCATGAGGTAGTGTAAATGTTTAAAGAATCTGACCACGTGGAATTTGTTAGTGCCTTTCTTTATCAAAATTTAGGCCTTAATGTTCCCGCTGACGATATAACCGTTCAATTATCTGATACTTCGTTCGACAAAGTAACCTTTGATTACGATGTAGATATCGATAATTTAAATTGTATGTTGGATCTCTACATATCTGAACTAATAAAGCACAACGCATCTTACTCCGATTCTATTCTTTTGAAACAAAAAATAATTTATTTTCTTGGAGTATTTAAGAATTTCGGATTTTTTACGTTTGATATTCGCGGATATAGTAATACTTTAAGCCCAGTTAAAGTTATTGATATTGTTTCAATGATTATTAATGACTGTGAAGAGTTATCTAAAGCTAATTCTTCTACTGATGCTATAAGAAATCTTTATCTCGATAAAATGAAGGTGGATGGGAAAGTGTTAGTTGCGAAATTTGCACTTAAACAGTTTTTTCATTCCGACTTTGGTGACTTTATCTCATTTGTCGAGAAAAGAATTACAGATTGTCTTAATGAAACTTTAAGGATTATCAAAGCTGTTGAACATGGCTTTGTACGTGTTGGGCAGCATAAGATTAATCGCCGTATTAATGATGACTTAAAGTTATGCATTGATTTCAATACTGATGATTATCCGGCAAATATGCCAGATATATATATTAAGTTTAACGATACATTTGATGGGAACGGGGCGTTATATTGTGACAATGATGCCCTCATATCCCTCTATACCGATGTTGCTTCAATTATCAATGTGCCGGTGATGATGGAAGTAAGATTGATCAATAAAAGAGGGCGTGTTGTCTGTGATTCTTCGCATTCAACTTACGTATCTCTCGAAAGTAATGACCGATACAGAGTAACTGATCGCACATTACTAATAACTGAAGCTTTTGACGATTTTCGTAACGCGTCTCAATGATCCTTTTGCTTCAGTCCAAAAAAGTAACTTTGGTTGGCTGAAGACACTTGTCTATGACAATGTAAAATCTGTCGCTGGCATCTTCTTTTAGCTTAACCAAACTTTTATCTAACCCAGTGGGGAAGTCGCTTCCCTTCTGGGGCACTTCCTCTCAAATTTGAGGTAGTGTATATGACACATTCATCTGATGATAAAAACTATGTCCGAGCAGTTCTGAGCTATCTTGGCATAGATTTTGATGAGGCGGATATAGTATTAAGTGTTTGCCATTGTCAAAGTGACGAGCTTTCTTTTACCTGTAATATCAAAGCTATTGAACTCAAGAATGCTGTTGATTTATATGTCGATAGTATCTCTGAGAATGAAATAGAAGCTTTAAACAGAGAATCTTTAAAATCTCGACTCTGTTACTTTCTTGAGGTGTTTGACGCAGTCTCTGGTCAGTACCTTGAGATTTCAGGAAAACACTTTGCAACTAGCCGTTTTGAATATGATGATGTTTGTAGTGAAGTTCTTAGCATGTCTAATGATGTTTCTCAGTCGAAAGGTTATGACCGGGATGAATATAACAGACTGATGCAGGTTGATGGTCAGGTTATGATTGCCCGTTTTGCTTTGCAACAGTTCTGGGATACTCATTTTATTGGACTAATAACATTTGTATCTGAGTCTATAACATCGAGCCTCTATAAAGCTTATGAAACTTTTAGTGATATAAGTTTGGCTTGCTATAAACTGAGTGAATATTCTTATTCACGCTCTATCAACAGTGAATTGACCCTTAATATTTCACTTAAAGAAAATGACTTCTGTGAGGACCTATCTGATTGCTATATGGAAGATGAGGCTTTACCTTCTGGTAGGGTAATTTCTCGACGCAACAATGACTCCATAATAAGTATTTATGAGAGCTATGCTGCGGCTTCTTATATTCCGATGATTGCATCTTTGGAAGTCGTTGATGAATACGGCGAAGTGGTTACTGACCTCTGCCATACCGTTTATGTTTCAGAGTTAACCGGTGGGCGGATTAAAATCCACGACCGTAATGACTTAGTATCTGAAGTTTTCGATAACCTAAGAAATTTAAATCTTGCAGTTGGAGATTCAGTTTCACAAGCTGCTTGATTCTTTCCCTGATTTTGATTTTTTCTCACATACTCTTATGGCACGGTTTCCGTGCCTTTTTTTTGCCTCGCTTACAAGCGTCTACTCCTCTTCTACCTATCCCACCTTACATCACCACTTAAAATCTATCTTTCTAATTCCATTATCCTTTTCGTAGCCTCTAATGCTCTGGTATGAACATACTCTTTAAACTCAAAAAAGTGCTATTAACGAAAAAAAATCCCTAAAGAGATTTGTATACTGTTCTCAACCAAGGAGAGCTCATGAATGAACTAAAATCCAAAAACGAGAACAGTACCAAAAGCAACTTTCCCCCGGTTGATAATCAGTTTTGCTTTTACCATGTTGATTTCAGCATAGAACGACTACTTTCAACGGCCGAGGATCTCCAGCTTGAGTACATCTTCCAGAAACCTGGAAGTGAAGTAAGAAAGGATTTGGTTGAGCGATTCGAACGTGGAGAGCGCTTTGTTACAGCTTCACACTGTGACAATTTCTGTGAAATCCTTGGTTGTCAAGGCCATCAGGAAAATGCATAAACCCATAAACCTACATTTCCACTTTTAAGGATGTTCACTAAAGAATGATTGGAGAAAGTATTTTTGACTGGGTAATTTACGGAATATCCATTTTGATATTTGCCTCAGCACTAATTGAAGGAAAGACAACTCGCTACCCAGCACTTTTTTTCTATGGGAGTTTAATTTTAATGTTAATCCTGATAGTTGCTGGAGGCCTTAACTGGTGGTTCTACAGGTCAAAATATGGCGCAGTAATCGTTATCTTCACAGTGGTCTCTTTACTGATGACTCGATTCCGCCTGGTCATATATAAATTAAGATTAAGAAAGTTAGTTTCAGAAATCAGATTTCGTATAAAAACGGGTTTTCGTATAATTCTTGTTTTGTCGGATAATGAGGATGAGCGTAATGTTCTGCTGTCTATGCTTAGCAACGTATTGCCAGAGCAAACGCTTATTCACACGCGTGATGCTCTCGGACCTCATTCAGAGCCTATCCTAAAAGCTCTTGAGCTACATCATCAACAGGGAACAGGTTACATACTCGTCTGTGAACAACAAATCTCAGCGCGTACGTGGTTGAGTATCGTAGAAAATGGGAAACCTGATACATCTATAGCTGTTAATTTTCATTCGATCCCAGAAATGGAGTGATTTTTCAATGAGTAGAACCGTTTCACAAAGTGTCACAGAAGATTGTCTTTTTGATACCCGCACACAAGTCAGATTACAACTAAGTCGAAGCGTTCATAAAACGCTGGCATCTGCTAAAGAAATTTTACAGGGAAGGGGGGTTGATTCGGTCTCTATTGAAGATCTTGTGCGAGCCTGTCTTGAAGAGAACCAGCCAATTGATCTAGCCTCACTTTACCTTGAAAATCTCTTAAAACAGAAAGGTACCAGCATTTGCGATTTTTAGTGTTTTCAAACCTATTAGATAAAATGCCGGTTGTGTTTATATAACATCAATAATTTCATGCAACAGGTAAAACATGAGTACTCAAAAGCAACTTTCCAGAACTACCGGCACTGAACGTATGTTTAAGGAAGAGCTGGCGTTATCCTTAATTTGTTGGGTTTTCACCAGTCCTTTTACCAACTGGACCGATAAAGTCTTCAGTGGTATTGAAGTTCCGTCTGAAGGACCGTCATCATTACGGGGTGAGACAGAAAAATTCTTTCGTTTTGTCGTTAATGAAGAAGGCTACGACGCAGGAAGGGCTGCTATTGGTCTTGACCTATGTTGTTTTTCACTTCCGTTGTGTTTGTTCCCGGACGCTGCCCTGTCTGAGGAAGAGGTTATGAGTAAGTTAACCGGAGAAGTTATCCATGGAATTCTTCTTTCCTTACCTGAGTTTATTGATATGCCAGAAGTGCTCGCTTACCAGGTCAGGGATGAAATTCTTGCTTTTAACACTCGCTGTGGAGACGGGATCTTTCATGGTTGGAACACGGCTTCAGAATTGTGGAAGTTTGAAATCTTTCCCCGCACCACCATCATGATGCAGCATACTTCGGCAATACATTAAAATTAGGCGGGGCAGAATGCATAAAAAACTTTTTCTTCTCGAATGGAAACCCTGTCAGAGCCGCGTATGGGCCGGTTGGATGGCCCTGTGGTTGACTATCAGTTTTCTGATGTTATCTGCCTTGCTTATGACAGATCATCTCCTGAACAAAGTCATCCTGTCGCCAACATGGTTGTTGATCTGGTTTTCGCCAATGCTGGGGTTTTTGATAAAAGTTCGCGTCGTCGAAACTCAACATTTCCTGGAGCATGACCTCTGTGTTGCAGGTTTCTCTTTTTACCGCTGGAAGAGGTTAGTTTCTCCCGGGCTTTGGTCAGTTGACTGTATAAATGGTCGTTTTCGCCTCAATCGGATCACCCAGGTGGGTAAGACTATCCACTATCCATGGCGTCTCCATTATCATCCTTTGTTCATGAGCCCTATCGAACATAAATCGCATGCTGTGAAAGCTGTTTCAAAATGACTTCTTTAGAGGTTTACATGACATTTATGTTCTGCAAGGTCAGCCTGGGCAGCAAAATTGATTGGAAATAACATGAGCCTGGAGAAACGTATGAGTTATGACGATTTGCCCTATTTTCGTGACCAGATTCTGGAACGCATCGACTCGCTCAAGTGTTTTCTTTCGAACACCCCCCCGATGATGGCAAACCTGATGACTGTCTCCACCGTATCTAGAACAGAAGAGCGCTTGAAGCAGGTTAAACCCATCAGGGTTAGTATTAAAGACGATGCTTCGGTTGAGGAAATTATTCAGGCACTTACTGACATCTGTGTGGATGACATAGAGTCATTAAGTCATGATTCCACCAAAGTAACCACTAAATACCCGGGTCTAATCATTGTCCCCGAAAGAGCAGATCTTCTCGAAAGCTTGATCACTTCTATAAACGAAGCAAAAAATGATTTTGCTGCGGCAATGAGGCGTATCGATAATAAAAAGAATGTCCGTTTTGATAAAGTGCACAAGAAGCTCCCGGGCCTTGTCGCTATGCACTCAACAAGAAATATCCTTTTCATCAAGTCCCAGCTTAAAAAAGTTACTTTTTCATGGCGGCTAAACCGAAACCAGGAAGTTAAAACAGCAGAGCAACTTGTGAGTTTGTTGGAGCGCAGGAGAGCCTCAGAAGTAAAAAATGTAGCAACTACCAATTTGAATGTCGTGTCTAATATCGATAAGGCTTTACACCGTCTTGAATTTCACCCACTGAAGCAGGGCGAATCTTATCGCCTTTGTCGAACTAACTCTTTCCCTGTTCCGATTGCTCACATTTTTGCATTTAGGCCTGAAGGGCAGGAACGAAACGGGAATAAATATGCTGAGACTGATTATTCAGTAGTAAAAGCATCCTTGCCCATTTTCGCAGCAGGCAACATACCTCAATTAAAAACGCTCTCTGACTGGGCTCCTGAAAACAGCCAGGGTCCGTCCAACCAACGGAAGCTGAGCCTGAAATATACAGAACTCGTGCCGGGGGCTGAGCTGGGCATTTTCATTGTCAGCCCCGAAAATTAAGGAACAACAATGCAATGGATTTCCACAGCCAGCCAGAAAATCGATGAGCGTCTCTATCGTGTCTGCGTCTGGGTAAAAAAATATCACGCTGATGCGATTAACCGCGTTGTGCTAACCGTTGATCTAAGTAAAGCCCGACATGACCCTGACGAGGACCAGGTAAGAGCAGAGCTGCTGTGCGGCCATTATTTTTTGCTTCGTAAGGAAAACGCTTCGAACTCTGCGCCTGACGATCAAAAGTTTGCTTTCCTGCCTGACGGGCGCAATCTGTGTTGGCAGACCGCAACCCCGGTGCTTCAGCATCTCCTACTCAATAAAAACGTTCCTGAGTCGCTGAGGTTGCTTACGGACTACATACATATGCGTCTGGCCAGGCTGACAATGGTACCTATGTCCGGAACCATCATGAACGAGGCTCTGCTGGACAGCATCAGCTGGGTTAAGGTGGATTTGACCTACTTCTGGCAGTACGAACAGCTCAGCTCTCATCTGGGACCCATCCAGATAACCCACAAGGCACTTGTACGCTTCGGGCACCTGGCAAAGAATGATGAAAACTCCAGTGCCATAAGAATTCTGCGTCAGCGTCTGTCTTCAGAATTCTTACAAGAATTTCAGATGGCTGAGGATGAGCTAAAGCGCAAACAGTCGTTGATGGGCACCATGGACGTGAAAATGCTGTTTCATGCTCATTACCCCAGCCAGAAGATGCTGGTGGCTCGATATAAAAATGGTTGGGTAATGGTGGATTGTTTTCTGTTTCACCATACCAAACCTAAGAAAAAAGCAAAAAACAAAACTACTGTGGCTAAGCCTCAACTTAAACAGACTAAAAGAGAAGGGAGTGAAAATGGAACTGGGCATTATGGTGTGCATCGTGTTGTTACTCTCAGTGGCGGCGGCGTGGATCAGTAATAAGACAGTTGATTTGCTCGAAAGATTCTATTTCAAGCGTCCGCTGAGCATGGAGTACGCGGCATGGCTACGTGTAATGTGTGCAGGCTTGTTATTAGTTTTTATTCAGGTTGCTCCCCAATTTACACTCCTGTATACCCTTAAACTTGTCACGCTTATTAATCTTGGAATCCAGACAATGAAATTAAATGGCGTGTACAAATATAAAAGGACGGGAATTTTGCCTCCGGGAGGGGCACTCTCTAATCTCACCAGACTTAACCCGTTCAAGAAAAAATAAAGTTATGCGCCCGTGAGGGCGCTATTCATCAAAGGCATTTCGCATAAGCTTGATCATGGCTTTTTTACCAGCTTCAATATTGCGAATGTAGCGCATAACCATTTCTTCATTCGACCAGTTCCCCATTTCCATAATCTGTGGTAGCGAGTAACCTTCAATATCCAGCTGTATCGCACCGCCTACACGAACGCTGTGCCCTGTCCAGTAACGGGTTTTAGTCTCATTTGGATAAAGCTCATTCCACATTTCTTTAAATGCCCGTAAAAGGGAATTTTTGCTGAGCATACCGGCATCGTCCACAGTGTCTTCCTCATCTTCATCGTTCAGAAGACTTTGTTTAGCACGGTAGGGCAGGTTATGCCGTTTAAGAAGCTCAGATAGCTCATTCCCTTTACTCCGAAGCTTCCAGCCGGGTGGCATATAGCCTGTATCATGGAAATTTACGGCCTGGAAAAGGTATTCATCCGGATGACTGTGCTGATCCATTTTCACAAGGTTCATCAATCTCAAGAGGCAGTTAGTTAACTGACGTGTCAGCCGGTAGGTAAGAAGTGTACTGATGTTCGTTTTTGTACGGTATACCGTCAGGTTAAATTCACCGGTCATACTATCCAGAGACAGATCTTTCAGACGTATACGGCGAATTTCGGATGAACGGAGCAGTGTTTCAAAGCCTGTCCAGATCAGGCACAGGTCACGAAGCTTACGAACTGAGTTTGTAGTACTGCGTAACTTTATCAGAGCCTTGAGATCGCCAATAAGAAAGGGAGTTGCCTGTTTAGTCGTCTTTCGCTTCCGGGCTTCCGATTGTTTTAAGGCTTCCAGCATGTACCATGCTTCAGACGTAATAATCCCGGGCAGGTTAAGCCCTTTTTTATGGATACTGTTTAAGGCCTGAAGACAGCTGTTTATGCTGCTTCGTGACAATTTGCCTTCAAGATGCCCCATAAACGCCAGCAGAGCTTCCTCAGACACGGGGAGCGAACTTACTGGCCAGTCTGTATGCAACCGGGCATTCGCCTGATACCATTCGTTCCATACTCGTAGCCAGTGCAGATAGGTTTTAGCTGTGTTGTATCTCAGATGGGAAAAGTAACGGATCAAGCGTGAAAGCTGTTTATCATGGTTGCCGAACGTTTCCAGCTGCTGATGCAATTCGCTTTCCGAAAACTGTCTGATCACTGATTGATTCTTCATCCTGCTCACCGGGATACACTGGTTTTATTTACAGTCATTTTAGCACTCATGTACCTGGTTATGAACAGGGTGGAAACAACGAAAAAGGTTGTGAAATCGTTAGGCTTAAGTGAAAAATGATATTAAGATTATCCCTGGCCAGTTGAGGCCTGTCTAAAGAAGGTTGATTATGTCTGACACAAAGCAGTCTTATTTAATGAAATTCCGTAAGTGTAGTTCGTTCGAAACGCTCGAAAAAGTATTTGAAAGGTTATGTGAAAAAAACTCGGGTGTCGCCTCTCTTGAAATTTCTGGTGCTTATGATCATCGTAAAGCTGAACTGACAATGAAAAAGTTATATGACAAAGTTCCTGCGAGTGTGTGGACCTTTGTTCGCGAGTAATTATTGATATTGGCACAACAAAAAGACTGTGTCTGGATTTGAAAATAGTTTATGCCCCTTTCGGGGCTAAAGGCACTGTAATAGCCTGTCTTTTTAACTTTCTTATTAAGTTCGGAGAAAGACTTTAATCATAAGCCAAGCCCACTGCTAAATACATCCGATATTCTCCTTAATTTTAGAAGTTGTGATAAAAGTTACTTTACCTAAACTTCTCTCTCCATATTTGTAAGGCTCTCATTTGATTCTTGTCAAACATTAATCTGGAAAACTAAAAAATCATTTCTTTTAATTCGTTTTACAGAAATCCTCCTCCGTTATTTCGGATATAGTTTGAATAATTATCAAAAACGGGGTGCAGCCATGCGTAAGAGTTACACATTTGGTATTCCATTTGGACTCCAGAGAGAATCAGGACTCTTTTTAGATATTACAGAGGTCAGCCGGGGTATCGACTGTAACTGCATCTGCCCCGCTTGCAAAACTGATCTGTTAGCAAAGCAGGGGGAGGTCAAGCTTTGGCATTTCTCACACAGTACTGCTGTAGCCGGTGACTGTGATGGTCTGATGGAAGCCATCCGGGGAAAAATTATTGAAGTCATCAACGAGCACCAGGTTCTTGGTTTCCCAAATCTTCTCGCTGGCGACGATGGTGGGCCGGTTTCACTGAATGAGGTTATTGGAAGCGGCAGTATGTTCGGAGGCACAGCTGATCTGTTCGTAAAGGTTAATGATTTATGTGTGGCCGTCTTTCTGGACAGGGATCGTAGCATTTCTGCGAAGTTAACCTTTGACCACCTTCATCCTTCCGAAAGAGTTGCCGCATTGCGTATCGATCTTCCAGATATTGAATATGAAATCAGTCAGGTGCAGCTCGGGCGACGTAAAACAACATACAGTGAGTGCATTGAAAGCCTGATCATTGATGAGACCAGTTCCCGGGAATGGCTATATCATCCATTAATGCATGAACTTGAATCTGAACCTCTTCAGGAGTATCGGGGACGGGAGCCTTCAGAGGAAGGGCCTCTTCTTCAGCGCCTTGCTGACTGTAAGATGAAATTGCCTGATATCCTTCCGGGCAGTCATAACGCGTTAGTCAGGTTACAGCAGGATACGATTGTATGTCTGTGTCGGTTAACGGTTCGGGCTTATGACATCGCTCAGACCGATGAATTTCCTTTGTTCCTTCGCTATTTCAGGTTGCACTGCCTGGAAAACAGCGAACATGTCAGTTACGAAAGACTGATCTGCTGGCAGGAAATGATTTCAAAAACCCAGGAAGGCCAGTCCTTGACACAAAACGAACTTGAATATCTTCATGAGATTGTCCGCATCGCCTTATACAATCACCGGCTTAACAATGTCAGTATTTCAGATGTTAAAAACCATGACACAGGAAAGGAGAGCGGCAGGGTAGAGCCACAAAACTATTCACTCTTATAAATAAATTGGGCTTTGCGCATTAAACCCTTGCCGCAGGAGGTGTACCGCATATCCGGCACAGACAGTCAGTTTTTCTGGCAGCTTAAATTTGACACAGCTTAATATAGTGATTCATTAAACAGGTTCAGTATGCTGCCAGAACGTTTTAGTCGTTATGGGCGTCCGTTAGTTTTCTACTAACTGAACGACGACCAGCCTGCCGCCTTCCTCCTTTGACAGAACAAACTGAGCGTTATTCGTCAGTTCAATTTTTTCCCCAATGGCAATCTGTCGTTTATCCGGTAATGACATAAGCCCATTTATGCCTTCATTTACTAACCACCACTGATCGTTATGGAAAACAAAATACCCAACTCGTTTCCTTTGCAAATCGGTTGTACGCTCATTTGGCGCAATGAGGCGATTCACATGCCACGCATAGATTGACTGCCCGCTCCACACCATCAACCGGTGGTCGTCAGGACGATAACTGCCTTCCTTTCGGGAAGAATATAAATTTAGAACCGGTAATTTACCCTTGTATGGCGTACCGCAGTAGGGACAAACCGGCTTTGTCTTACCCGAGAAAACGTACCATTTCTGTTCACACGCCTTGTTCTGGCAGGGCTGTATCAGATCGACTGTTTTAACCAGGGCGCTTTCCCACTCATCGGCGGTCGGGCGTTTAGTGGCATCGTGTAAGCCATCTATAAAGGCGCGCTCAAACAAAGGTGTCAGATAAGGGCCCATGATGGTGTAAGGAATTTTCTCCGGGTCAGCCCAGGGCAGTGAAAAGGACGATAGCTGACTGACTTTGACTGCATTGCTTTTGTCTGTCGGATGTTCAATGAAGAGTGCCTTCTCACCCATAGATAAGGTCTCATCACGTACTTCATCCGACATGTCATGTATTTTTCCGCCACGTAGCGGATGACGGAAGAACAGATACATGTAGATAAGCACCGACAGCGCATGACGGTCAGTAGTAATGCTTGGCAATACGCGGTTCGGATCCTCTTTGGAAAGATGACTGGTTTTCACCACTTCCGGAGCGATAAAATCCGGGGTGCCCACCACGTCGGGAGGATACTTTCCAGGGACAACCAGGCCGTCTACGTCAATGATGCAGGCATGTCCCATTTCTGGATCGATAAGCACGTTTTTATAGCTTAGATCGCTGTGACAGAGACCTGCCGCATGCATCCTTCTGACGGCTCTTGTCAGCAGCAGACAGACCTTGAGATAGGTAAGCGTATTGCCTCGTTCACGTGGGTCGAGAAATTTGTTCTGGTTGCTGGCGCTGGCAAACCATTTGCCTTCCTTTTCACGACCTTTTATGCCAAGAAAATCATCGTTTTTAGAGCCGTATTTAAAGAAAAAGTAGCTTTTGTAGGTTGGAACCACGATGCCGATTTTATGCCCATGCTCAACAACATGGGTCGGCCAGCAAAACAGGTCCTTCCAGTATTCACCTCCGGACTGGCCAAAAATGTTTTGCCTGTAGCGTCCGGTGATCATATCAATCCGATCCCGGGCCTGCTCGTTCTGCGGTTTATGATAAAAAGCGACGACGTATGATTTATCAGGCGAAAAGTAAACATCCTTCATCGAGCCCGAACCAATTACCTCGTCAACATACTGGACTGTTTCGCCGTCCTTTGTTTTGCACGTAACGATATTTGCCATATTGATCACCGAAAAAGCGTATCCCTTACCACAACACCGCAATAGTGCGGTCATCATGGTTCCCTGTGGAGAAAAAGTTAAGCCAGTCGCCTAACCTCTCAGGCGCAATACTGGCGTCTGTAAGGACAGGGTTGAGCTCATCAACGAGACGGGTCCATTTTTCGTCACTGCGAAGCCCATTATCCGTCTCAAACAGAGGGTCTGAGACGCCGTCTGTCATGAGGATCAAGTGAGATACATCATTCCATTTACCCACGCTGATGCGGCCGCTAAACGAGGGGTCTGCGATAATGCTCTGGTCAAGGAAACGGGTTTGTCCTGCGTATTCTCCGCTATCGGGATTTCCCAGTATCCTGACTTTACCGGAAGGGCTGTATGCACCTATCGCACCATCACCAAGCCAGAATGCAGTCGCAAACAGCTCGTTATCAGTTCGTAGCGCTACAGTTGCCAGAAGGGTTGTTGAATAGGATTTCACAGGTTGTTCTGCACAAATGGCTTCGTTCTGGATACTGTTGACCGCGAGCGTAGCTGCCTGTTTAAAATGATGAAGCATGGCGTTTATTGTTGCCTGCTGATCGCTCCCTTCCCACGCCGTGATGTGCTGCTTTAAATGGACGCCTTTCACACCACTGAGCTGATTTAAAAGGTAATCGCCAGCCGTTTTGACTGCAATCCGGGAGCCTTCCCGGGAATTTACCGCACTACCGGCTCCGTCTGCGACCAGCATGACAGACCATCCTGTTTCCTGGCAGTGGTTGATGTAGAAGTCGTCATCTCTGAAGCTTCCGGCATGCTCATGAGAGCGTCCCCGGCGACTGGCGGCAGCAATACGTATATCACCCCTGACCAGGCCAGCAGCGTCCAGATGGGACTTAGGGTAGGGAGCGTCTGCTGGTGGCTCTACCACCTTCCACAGGCTTCTCGGATCGGGATTGATTATAAATAGCTGTTTTGTTTCACATTCGTCGTGCGACGTGCATGACCAGATTACTGAAAGCTCTATATCGCCGCTTTCGGTGGGAGTACCTGTCAGCAACTCCTGTTCTTTGTCAAAAGACAGGCCAATGTTCCGGGGAAAGACAACGTCCCTGACAGTAGCCTGCTGGCCCTCACCCAGAACGATAGCAACCGGCGAAGAGAAACGTTCGCCTGCGCGGGCGTTGGGGATCGTTATTTTAGCTCTCGGGGGAACGGCAGGTGGCACAGCTAAGCTGGCCCGCTGCTGGCCTGTCGGTATCTGCCCGGGTTTTAATACCAGGGAAGACAGGTTTTCGTCTTCCCTCTGTGCTGGTTTATCAAATTCGTAATAAGGCATCAGCTTCCAGAACGGAGGATGAGGCTCATTTTCTGGCAGGGGTTGCAGTGCTGATGTATCGGTAGCGTCAATGCCCGGGTTATCAGCAACACTTACGACCGTTTGTTGCTGATCGGAAAGACTGGATGCTGACGAGGCGGCAATCTCTGCGTCGTTATCACCTTCGCTAACCCGCGCAGATAAACCCTGTGCAAGGCTCTCAATCCGCTCTTTAAGCCGCATAATTTCTTCGGTAAGGGATGGGTCCTGCGATAGAAGTAAAAGCCGCTCACCTTCAACAGGGTGGCCCAGCTCAGACAGAACTAAGCGGATAATCTTCTCTTCAAGTAAAGCATTTTGCGACATCAACCTCTCCCTCTGTTTACGTCGAAGTTAGTGTTTCCGCCATCATTGCTGAATGACAGGCCTGTTTCACACCACGGGCAGATCACGTCATCCGGGCCGTCAATACACAGCAACTTTCCGCATGAGCACAGGGCAAACGCACTGGCATTACCGCAGTGGGGGCAACCCGGTACGCCATGCAGTTCGCTGGTATTTACCTGCAAACCGGTAGCGGTGGCATCTGACCACGCAAAATAGTCCTCATCGATGGGATAGCATCCGGCAATATTAAAGCTGTTCAGGTTCAGACTGAAATCGAGCCCGGAAACCCTTGCTGGTGGCCGTTCATACTTCATCAGGTACGGACGACGGGTCTTGCTGCAACGGCCGGTAAGCGTAACGCAGTTTTCGTCGTACGCTTTTACTGGCTCGTCCTTGGCCAGCCGGACTATGTATTCAGTCTGGCTGAGCTCAGGTTGTTTGTCGTCCCCGACGCTGCGGCTGTGCGCCGTAACCGAGGCCGTGATCCATTTGATGAAGCGGGTAAAGTCCCCTTCCTGAGATTCGGTGAACAGCATGACATTCTCTGTCAGTTGCCGCAGGATATTCAGGTCCGCTGACGGCCCCAGGCCAACGGCAATGAGATTCACTTTACTCGCGTAGTGATCCTTCCAGCGCTTCACTTCTGCGGTTGTGTCGTCAGTCGGACGTCCGTCGGTAAGGAGATACACGACGGGTTTCCAGTCGCCTTTAGCCTCATGAGTGGTTTTTCTGACCTGGGTATCAATTTGCACGGTCAGCTCACGCAATGCAGCTCCAAGGCTCGTACCGCCGCCAACGGGAAGGCGGGGAGGGTAGAACGAGGCAATTTCGTGAAGAGGTACAATCGTACGGGCTACACCGGCAAATGCGATTACCGAGACCCAGGCTGTTTCAAGTGCGTGTGGATCCTTTCTTAAATCTCCGACGATCATTTGCAGACCATCAGTCATTTTTTTCAGGTTTTCACCAATCATGGACTCTGAACAGTCCAGGACAAAAAACACGGGAAGGCGTCTCATAATTTTCCTCGTACGGCTGGTACGGCCAGCAGAAAACGTTGCTGTACAGAAAGGTGCTGCCCGGAAACAGCACCTTTCTGTCTGTCAGAGCACCAGCTGGATTTCTGGTGGAGGAGGGGGAAGGGTATCAGTTCCGTTATTAATCCCCGCGCTTGTGCTGCCGGAAGACACGCTGGCCGATACCCATTTAAAGAAACCTGCAAACGCGGTTGAATCTAGCGTCTCCAGAGACACAACCTTATCGGTGAGCTGTTTTAAGTGCTCATGGCCTGCTTTAGGACCAACGGCGCAGGCAATGATGGATCCGAATCCCCGGCCGCGAATCGCTTTTACCGCTTCACCGTACGCCAGGGCATCAGAAGGGGTTCCATCAGTCATCAGGAATACCAGAGGACGCCAGTCTCCTTTGGTATCACCATCTGAGCGACGTACATCCCGTTCAACACACTGCATCAGACATTCAAGGGCAGCACCGGTGAACGTCCCGCCTGCGCTTGGCACAACGATGTCAGAAAACTGGAAGTCTTCCAGCGGCGTGAGAGGAATGAACTCACGCGCCTCATTGTCATAGGTGATAATGGAGATATGAACGCTTTCGAGGGCGTAGGGATCCTGGCGAAGAGCGCTAAGCATCGCCTGAATTCCAACGTTAACGGAATGGATTGACTCACCGCGCATCGAGCCGGATGTGTCGATAACAAGGTAAACAGGCAGGCGGCGCATCACATGTAATTCCTCAGGTGCGAGACAAACGAATCTGATTCTGAAGGCTCACCAATTGCCCTGAGTTTCCAGCCTGTAGCCTCGCGTATCAGCTCGGCAAAGACCATGGAGCGCTGGCTGGCGAAGGCGGGTCCGCCAGAAAGATCGAATCGTGCCATTTCAATATTACGGGCATCTACTGCCCGGATGAAGGCATTCTGAACTTTACCAAAGTGCTGCTGGAGCTTTTCACCATTGTAGATCTGAACGATGAACACAATTTTCTCGTACTGAGCGTCAAGGGAATTCAGGCGCACAATAATTTGCTCATCGTCACCGTCACCGGCTCCGGTTCGGTTATCGCCCGTCAGCCAGATATTGCCTGACTTATGGCGAAGGCTGTTGAAAAAGATGATATCGCCATTCACAAGCGTTGGTTTACCATTTTCCACATTGCCGAGATCGGTCACCTTTCCGGCTGAATTACACAGGAAAGCGATCACATCAAGGTCGTATTCTTCTTCTTTTTTACCAAAGATCCCGCCGAGAAAACCTTTCTTTTCCTCATTAATATCCCAACCGAGGCCGATAGTAACGGACGAGAGATCGTATTCATTTTTTTTCAGGCTTACGCCCTGGCCTTTGCTCAGACTGACAGACATGATATCCCCTTAATCAATAAAATTATAAGACCACATTTACTTCTGGCGGCGGCGGTGGCAGGTCTTCAAGACCGATCACTTCTTTTTTGCTGGACTCCACTTTCTGACTGCCTACCGAAATGCTCGCACTGACCCATTTAAAGAAAGCTTTAATCGTCGAACTGTCAGCTGTATCGAGCTGAACCACGATTTCAGTGATTTCTTTGAGGACGCTGGTATCGGCATCATGCCCGGCTGCACATGCCACAACAACGCCGGTTCTGGCCGCTTTAAAGTCATTCAGGCCTTTACGCCAGTCATCATTCGGACTTCCATCCGTCATCAGGAATACAAGGGGACGCCAGTCACCTTTAGTGTCAGCCGTCGTTTTCTGTACTTCTTTGGCAATGGAGCTGGCCGTGAGGGAAAGCGCTTCGCCAAGAGACGTGGTGCCGCTGGCTGTTAGTGCTGGCATCTGGAAACTCAGGAGGTCTGTCAGGGGGACTGCCTGTCGGGCTGAAGAATCAAAGGTGATCACTGACACGTGAGCCGTTTCGAGTGCATACGGATCCTGTTTCAGCGTGGTAAGCAGCGTCTGAACGCCATTTTTAACCGCTTCGATAGGCTCTCCGTGCATAGAGCCGGACGTGTCGAGTAGCAGATATACGGGTAAGCGTCTCAAATGTAATTCCTTCTTAAGAGATCGGAAGAGGAGAGTAGTTTCAGGAAGAGGCCAGGGTTTGTTGATTTGATAAAACGGCACGACATCTGTCGGGTGGAGATTAAATACTCAGAAGCGGCATTAAAGAAATAAGTTAACCACCATAGAATTACCGACATGTGAATGGCCTCTTATCAACAGAAAAATAATTCAGACCGGACTGGAATATAAGATTTCTGAAAAAACTCGGACAAATAAACTGTCTTATGTATGAAATTCATCATACATCACAGATCTGCATGAATGGAGTGTAAAACGCCCAAAGATTGATGTGTAGCACAAGAGGATGTCAAGACACCAGGTTTTGTAGTCAGTAAGGCGCTGCTGGCATTGCGGGAGGAGAATAGATCAAAACTACGTCACGCCAATACAGAGGTAAAATATGACAAAACCGGGGTTTTCACCCCGGTCTGAGATTTAGCGTCAGGACTTTTTAGCGCTGTATTCTTTTATCAGTTCGTCAACGGAGTGCAGAGCCAGCTTCTCTACCGCTTCACTTCGGGTCGAGCCACTCAGCGCAGCCAGACGGTCAATTTTTCTTAAGATCCGCATGCGTAGCGATAAGGACACGGCTGTTTTTTTATCCTTATCGAGTACGACCTTCCCTGTAGACTCACCGGTTTTCAGTTCAGCATTCTGTGCGAGCGCTTCATTCATCCGGCGAAGGGTCTTTTTATCCAGCTGGCCCGGATTAACGAGATGGTAGGAATGACCTGCCTTGCT
>NZ_JBMKIF010000029.1:0-46429 GCF_049238025.1 Enterobacter cloacae complex sp. IR5458 | reverse complement strand
ACAATTTGAAAACCAGAACCTCGCTTAGGCCTGTGTCCATATTACGTGGGTAGGATCAGTTGTCCTTCACGTTCGCCACCACCTGCTTTTCATCGACGATGGAGGCAATCGGCGTGGAGAGAATATTCAGCGCCACCGACGGGCTAACGTCCGCCGTCCAGTGAAGCTGGAGGGTATGGTCATCCACTTTTTTCAGCTGGCTGGCGATGTTGCTCGCGTCCCAGCCCAGCACGTTGAGGATAAACGCCGGGGATTTGTTCAGCGTCACGGCGCGGGTATACGAGAAGATCACGTCTTCCGGGCGCAGTGGGTTTCCGGAAGCGAATTTCGCATCGGGCTTAAGCTTGATGGTCAAGGTTTTTGCTGCCGCGTCGGCTTCCCAGCTTTCCGCCAGAATCGGGGTGATTTTTTCCGGGTTATCGCGGTCCGGTTGCACCAGACGCTGATACAGGCTCGGTACGGTCTGGATGCTAGAGAGCTCGTTGGCTTCGGCCGGGTCGAGGCTTACGATGTCATCAAGCCCCTGGGCAACCACCAGCGTATTCGGCGGAGTAGCGGCGTGGACTGCGTTTGAGAGCGCGGTCAGCACCAGTAACGGCAACAGTTTTTTTGTCATAGCGATCCCTGAAATAACTCTATTGTGATTGTTTTATGCTCCGCTACGTTAGGTCGACTAAGACATTCCGCAAAGTCGAAATTCAGCTTTGCTTATGCCTTCCGGGAATAACGCATACGCTAAGGCTATTAGAATGCGCTGCTTTTCGTCCGCTTTTTAACCTGCTATAACAAACTCCTTACCTTTCAGGGAGTCACCGCCGTGCCCGAAATCAATCAACATGGTCAAACCGTTAACGATATTGTTCCAGACTGGAAATGCGCCCAGATCTTAACCCGCACCCCACTTACCGGTCAGTATTGCCGACTGGAGCTGCTGGATACCGATCGCCATTCGGCTGATTTATACGAAGCCTACGCGCTGGGTGATGACAGTGACTGGACGTGGCTTGCCAGCACTCAGCCGGAAAGCGTTGAGGCCACTGCGCACTGGGTGCTGGGAAAGGTGATGGATGACGATCTGGTGCCCTTTGCCGTAATCGATTTACGCACTGAACAGGCGGTAGGGCTGGTGAGTTACATGGCGATTGAGCGGTTTCTCGGCTCGGTGGAAATCGGGCATGTCACCTGGTCGCGCAAAATGAAGGGCACGCGTTTGGGTACCGAGGCGGTGTGGCTGCTGCTGAAAAATGCCTTTGAGCATAAGTACCGTCGACTGGAATGGAAATGCGATTCAATGAACATTGCCTCGCGCAATGCGGCGGAGCGGCTGGGTTTTGTCTGGGAAGGTCGCCTGCGTCAGAAACTTGTGCGCAAAGGGCGTAATCGCGACAGCGATATGCTCTCCATTATTGATGGCGAATGGCCGCAAAGAAACGCAGAGCTGTGCGCCTGGCTGGCTGCGGAGAATTTTGACGCAGAAGGGCGGCAGATTCAGCGGCTTGAGGCATTTCGGTTATAAGTCTTGTATGTAGGGTACAGCTGGAACGGATAATTAGTCTGCGGAAATGGCAATTTCAATCAGGTTGGTTTCTCCGGACTGGACACCCATGGCGTGGCCTGGACCGCTGGCGGTATGCAAATTGATAAAGCCCGTTTTGCCGAGGCTTTGGCATAGCCGTCGGCAATGGCAACCACGCTGCTCTTCTGGAGTGCCAAATATATTTTCTATGTCTTCTCTTTCCAGAAGTTCAAGGAAAATATCGGCACCCGTCCGCATATTTCAATCTGATATAGACGTTAATGATTTAATCATGATGACACCTCATTTAGCGTTATTTAAGGCATGCTAAAATTCTTCCTGCGTCGGACGAACCACAATTTCATTAATATCAACGTCGCCAGGCTGTTCAATGGCAAATAAAACGGCTCGGGCAATGGCGTCAGCCGGAATAGCCTGCTTATAGAATTCGTGCAAAAACGCCAGGCTGTCTTTATCAGAACTGCCGAACTGCAGTTCGCTTTCGACGGCGCCGGGGGAAATAAGCGTCGTGCGGATAGTTTTCCCCACCTCCTGACGTAACCCTTCGCTCAGGGCGCGAACGGCAAATTTAGTGGCGCTGTAAACGACGCCGCCGGGGGCAAGCACTTTGATACCCGCAACGGAAGCCACGTTAATAAAGTGTCCGCTACCCTGACGCTGGAACACCGGTAACGCCGCGGCAATGCCGTACAGCACGCCCTTCAGGTTAGTATCAATCATCTTGTCCCACTCGTCGGTTTTGCGCTCGCTGAGGGGGGCTATCGCCATGTAACCGGCGTTATTGATCAATACGTCCACGCGCTGGTAGGCCGTCACAGCGGCATCGATGGCGGCCTGAACCTCTTCCTGACGGGTGACATCGGCCTTCACGGCAATCGCCTTGCCGCCCTGCTGGATAATCTGATCCACCAGGGCATTAATCCTGTCGAGGCGGCGCGCCACCAGCACCAGCGAAAAGGCCTTATTCGCTAAATACAGGGCAATGGCCTGACCGATGCCGCTGCTGGCGCCGGTGATAACGACAACGTTGTTTGCACTGTTATTCATGATCTTATCTCGCTGTTGAGTAATGCAAAAAATAAAAGGCAGGGAGGTGTTAATGAATAATGACAAATTCATTAACGCGGATTTTTGATATATTGTGTATCGGAAATAAAATGATGGCTGTTTAAAACTTAATGGAGTGTGGAAGAGTCTGTCAATATCATATTTTTAATATTTAAACGGATTGCATGCCTAACGTTTATTTCTTATATGTAAGCGAGAATAATATAAAAAGAAATGGGGTGACGCTGGAGGCCCTGCGAACAAGGCCTAAGGATTAGATTTTGCCACTATAAAGCACCGGGCCTGTTGGCAAGCCTGTGGGTGATCCGCCCTCTGGTTCAAGGCTTATCGCTATCGTGGCGCCAGGAGGAAGCGTTGTGTTCCTGAGGGTCACCTTCGTCGGTATGCTGCTATGCAGCAATCCCAGCGAGACAGGGTTCTGTCCGGTCGGAATCAGCCAAAGCTGCAGGCTGTGCTGCGCCGGGACGGCGGCAGGTCCGAGAGGAGCAATACTCAGCTGCTGACGGCGGCTGTCCGCACTCACGACCCACTGCCCGTGCTGTTGGGCATCGTTGAGCACCATCAGCGGTGCGAGCGTCGGCGCGCGGGTGGAATACCACGTCACGACGCTAAAGGCGGCAAGACCGGCTGCCACCATCCAGCCGAGGTAAGGTCGATGGTTGCGCAACGGTTGTTTAGACGGCAGTTCGAGGGCAATTTTTTTCCACACCGACTCAGGGGGAGGAATGGGGACAAGATGGCTATCGAGCGTGCTGAGCATTTCCTGCCAGTACGCTACGCGGGCGGCCAGAGCGGGCTCATTGGCAAGCCTTTTCTGGAACTGAAGCCGCGCGCCTCCCCGCAGGGTGCCGAGGGCATATTCTGCTGCCAGCATGTCGTCGCGTTTTTCTGCGTTATTCATAGCCCCACACACTCCCGGAGATGATCCATTGCGCGACGTATCCAGCTTTTCACTGAGCCCACAGGCTGCTGGAGCCAGTCGGCAATATCGCTGTGAGACATCCCCTGATAGTAGGCGAGCGTAATGCTCTGGCGCTGCTCGCTACTCAAATGTTCGAGACAATGCCTGAGCCGTTCTGCCTGCACATCGTCGTGCCAGTTGTTCTGCTCGTCATTCTCGCTCGGCAGAAGCGCGTCGGTATACGGCGTCTCGCGGTCGGCTGCCCGGGTTTGCCCGCAACGCAGCCAGTCAATACAGCGGTTGCGAACAATATGCGTAAGCCAGGTCATCGGGGAACTGAGGGCGGCGTTATAGGTTTCGGCTTTACTCCAGACCGTGAGAAAACAGTCGTGAAGGATCTCTTCTGCCCATGCCCGGTCACGCAACATGCGCAGCGCGACGGCAAACAGATGCGGCGAGGTGAGTCGGTAGAGTTGTTCAAATGCACGGCGATCGCCTTTCGCGACCGCCTGCATTAATTTCTGCTGCTGTTCAGCCAGCGCGTTATCCATGTTTTTCCCGAAAGGCAACGGCACACTTCCGAAGTATAGACAACTACTTAGGCATCAGAACGGTATCAATGACATCGATTACGCCATTTTTTTGATGAACGTCGTAGGTGCTGATGTTTGCCACATTGCCCTGACCATCCTTAAGCTGAATATTGTGCAGGCCGTTGCTCATGATCCACAGCGGCTGACCGTTAACGGTCTTCAGCTCCGCGCGACCACCACCCTGTTTAATTTTCTGCTCCAGCGCTTTCATATCGTAATTACCGGCAACCACGTGATAGGTCAGGATGCTGGTTAGCAGTGCTTTGTTTTCGGGTTTGACCAGGTTATCGACCGTACCGGCGGGTAATTTCGCAAACGCCGCATTGGTCGGCGCAAACACGGTGAACGGTCCTTTGCTCTGTAGCGTATCCACCAGTCCGGCAGCTTTGACAGCGGCCACCAGAGTCGTGTGATCTTTCGAGTTCACGGCGTTTTCAACAATATTTTTGCTCGGGAACATTGCCGCTCCGCCCACCATCACGGTGTCAGACGTCATGGCTGCTGATGCGCCTGCACAGAAGAGTAAAGCGCTGGTTACGAATGCAACACGGGTTAGCTTTTTCATCATCATTCCTCGGATTGGGGAGCAAAGGGGTTGCTCACATACCCATATACGAAGGCAGGGTGGAAAGTGGATGCAGGGAAATGAAAATAAATTTAGGAGACGTTTATTCCCTCTCCCCTGTGGGGAGAGGGTAAGGGTGAGGGGGCACCCTCAGCGGCGAACCGGCGCCCCGTTCGCGACATAATACGCGGCCGTGCTCTTCGCCAGCGGTTCGCGCCCGCGAATGGCGTCTGCAATCTTCTCGCCAATCATGATGGTGGTGGCGTTCAGGTTACCGGTGATGATCTGCGGCATGATCGACGCATCCACCACGCGCAGCCCTTCCAGCCCGTGAACGCGGCCTTCGCCGTCGACAACCGCCATCTCGTCATAGCCCATCTTACAGGTACCGCACGGGTGGAAGGCGGTTTCGGCGTGGTTGCGCACGAACTCGTCCAGCTGTTCGTCGGTCTGGCACTCGACGCCCGGGCTGATCTCGCGACCGCGGTACTTGTCCAGCGCAGGCTGATGCATGATCTCGCGGGTGATACGGATCGCGTCGCGGAACTCCTGCCAGTCCTGTTCGTGGGACATGTAGTTGAACAGGATCGCCGGATGCTGATGCGGATCGCGCGACTTGATGCGCACGTGGCCGCGGCTCGGCGAGCGCATGGAGCCGACGTGGCACTGGAAGCCGTGCTCTTTTACCGCATTCGAACCGTTGTAGTTAATCGCCACCGGCAGGAAGTGGTACTGAATGTTCGGCCACGCGAACTCCTCGCGGCTGCGGATAAACCCGCCCGCTTCGAAGTGGTTGCTCGCCCCCACGCCGGTGCCGCCAAACAGCCACTCGGCGCCAATCTTCGGCTGGTTCCACCACTGCAGGGCAGGGTAGAGGGAGACCGGCTCTTTGCATTCGTACTGGAGGTACATCTCCAGGTGATCCTGCAGGTTTTCGCCCACGCCGGGCAGGTCGTGCACCAGCGGGATATCGAACTGCTTCAGCAGCTCCGCGCTGCCCACGCCGGAACGCTGGAGGATCTGCGGGGAGGCAATGGCGCCTGCGCTCAGCAGCACCTCTTTGTTCGCCGTCGCTTTCGACGGAATCGTGCTTTCGCCTTCCAGCCACTCGACGCCCACCGCGCGCTTGCCTTCAAAGAGGATGCGGTCGGTCATGGCGTGGGTACGGATGGTCAGGTTCGGGCGTTGCTTTGCCTGGTCCAGATAGCCGCGCGCGGTGCTGGCGCGTCGGCCCTTCGGCGTGACCGTGCGGTCCATCGGGCCGAAGCCTTCCTGCTGGTAGCCGTTGAGATCGTCCGTGCGCGGGTAGCCCGCCTGCACGCCCGCTTCCACCATCGCCTCAAACAGCGGGTTCACGCCCGGTTTGGAGGTGGTAACGCTCACCGGACCGTCGCCGCCGTGGTAGTCGTTCGGGCCTACGTCGCGCGTCTCTGCCTTGCGGTAGTACGGCAGGCAGTTGAGATAGCTCCAGTGCTCCAGACCCGGCTCTTTCGCCCAGTGGTCCAGATCCATCGCGTTACCGCGGATGTAGCACATGCCGTTGATCAGCGACGAACCGCCCAGCCCTTTACCGCGCCCGCACTCCATGCGGCGGTTGTTCATAAACGGCTCTGGCTCGGTTTCATACGCCCAGTTGTAGCGCTTGCCCTGCAGCGGGAACGCCAGCGCGGCAGGCATTTGAGTGCGGAAGTCAAAGCGGTAATCCGGTCCGCCCGCCTCAAGCAGCAGCACGATGGTATTCGGATCTTCAGTCAGTCGTGTTGCCAGTACGTTGCCGGCAGAGCCGGCGCCGATAATGATGTAGTCAAATTGCAAATAAACCTCCCGGTTAAAATATGGACTGGAATTTACCCATCTCAACCTGGATGGACTTCACCTGGGTGTAGCTCTGCAGCGTCATAACGCCGTTCTCGCGGCCAATGCCGGAGTGTTTGTAACCGCCCACCGGCATCTCTGCGGCGGATTCACCCCAGGTGTTGATCCAGCAGATGCCCGCTTCGAGCTGATGAATCGCGCCGTGGGCGCGGTTCAGATCGGCAGTGACGATACCCGCCGCCAGTCCGTAGTCGGTATCGTTGGCGCGGCGAATCGCTTCTTCATCGGTTTCATAGGTGAGGATGGACATCACCGGGCCGAAGATCTCTTCGCGCACGATGGTCATCTCGTCGGTGCAGTCGGTGAACACGGTCGGGGCCACCCACGCGCCGTTATCAAACCCTTCGCCCTTCAGCACGTCGCCGCCGCACAGCACGCGCGCGCCTTCTTCTTTACCTTTGGCGATGTAGCGCAGCACGCTGTTGCGGTGCGGGAAGCTGACCATTGGGCCAAAGTTGGTTTTCACATCGAACAGATCGCCCGCGCGGATGCGGCTCACGCGCTCAACGATTTTCTGCTCAAACGCGGCCTTAAATTTCGCGGGCACGAACACGCGGGTGCCGTTGGTGCAGACCTGACCGGAGCTGAAGAAGTTGGCCATCATGGCGATGTCTGCCGCCAGATCCAGATCCGCATCGTCGAAAACAATCAGCGGCGATTTGCCGCCCAGCTCCATCGTCACCTCTTTTAGGGACGAGGCCGCCGAGTTGGCCATCACCTTTTTGCCGCTGGCAACGCCGCCGGTAAAGGAGACCTTCGCGATGCCCGGATGCTCGGTCAGGTACTGGCCGGTCTCCGCGCCTACGCCTGGCAGGACGTTAAACACGCCGTCCGGCAGACCCGCTTCGGTATAGATTTCGGCAAGCTTGAGGGCGGTGAGCGGCGTCACTTCGCTCGGCTTGAAGATCATCGCGTTGCCCGCCGCCAGCGCCGGGGCCGATTTCCACAGGGCGATCTGGATCGGGTAGTTCCACGCGCCGATGCCCGCCACCACGCCCAGTGGCTCGCGGCGGGTGTAGACGAATGAGGTGTCGCGCAGCGGGATCTGGCTGCCTTCCAGCGCCGGGATCAGCCCTGCGTAATACTCCAGCACGTCCGCGCCGGTGACGATGTCTACGGTCGAGGTTTCGGAATACGCTTTACCGGTATCGAGGGTTTCCAGCTTCGCCAGCGCGTCGTTACGCTCGCGCAGGATATCCACGGCGCGACGCAGGATGCGTGAGCGCTCCATGGCGGTCATCGCCGCCCAGATTTTTTGCCCGCGTGTTGCGCTTTCCACGGCGCGGTCGACGTCTTCACGCCCGGCGGCCTGAACGCTCGCCAGGACTTCACCGTTGGCCGGGTTGATGGTCTCGAAGGTGCGACCGCTGGTGGCGGGTGTATAACCACCATTGATATAAAGCTGCTGTTCTGCCATTCGGGACATACTCTCTCCTCGGTTATTCGGTCGGTAAATGCTGGCTGATAAAGTGGCTGGTGAGCGACTGGGCCAGCGTTTTATCCAGCGGTTTGCCGCTCAGTGCGGCACGCAGCCAAAGCCCGTCGATCAGTGCCGCCAGCCCGTAGCCCGCTTCCTGCGCCTGCTCGCGCGGCAGTTCGCGGCGGAACTCGTACACCAGGTTCGACAGCAGGCGGCGGCTGCTGACCTGCTGCAGACGGTAGAGCATCGGCTGGTGCATGCTGCTCGCCCAGAAGGCCAGCCAGGCTTTCATTGCCGCGCTGCTGATCTGGGTTTCATCAAAATTGCCGCCGACAATCGCCTGTAATCGCTGCTCCGCGCTGCCGTCCGGCAGGGCGTGCAAGCGGCTTAATACCGCATCGCGCAACTGCCCGGTGATGTCGCGCATGGTCGCTTCCAGCAGACCGTTTTTGTCTTTGAAATAGTGACTGATTATCCCCGTGGAAACGCCCGCCCGACGGGCGATCTGTGCGATGGTTGCGTCGTGCATTCCCACTTCATTTATTGCTTCCAGCGTGGCGTTAATAAGCTGCCTGCGCCGGATCGGCTGCATCCCCACTTTGGGCATTGTTGCCACTCCATTCATCAGCGTTGGTAATACATTAAAGCGTTTTTTGATTGGACGTTCAATATAAAATGTGTCTTAATTGTTGCGGATTTGGATTTTAATAGTTACAAAAACAGTGGGGATACTGGATGACAGACCTTTCACAAGACAGAGAAAAAGACAAAATCAACCCGGTCGTTTTTTATACTTCCGCCGGGCTGATTTTGTTGTTTTCCCTGACGACGATCTTCTTTCGTGATTTTTCCGCCGAGTGGATTGGGCACACGCTGAACTGGGTGTCGAAGACCTTTGGCTGGTACTATCTTCTGGCGGCGACGCTCTATATTGTCTTCGTGGTTTGCATCGCCTGCTCGCGCTTCGGTTCGGTGAAGCTTGGGCCAGAGCAGTCCAAGCCCGAGTTCAGCCTGCTGAGCTGGGCCGCAATGCTGTTTGCTGCGGGTATCGGCATCGACCTGATGTTCTTCTCCGTAGCTGAACCGGTCACGCAGTATATGCAGCCGCCGGAAGGGGCAGGGCAGACGATGGAGGCCGCGCGCCAGGCGATGGTCTGGACGCTGTTCCACTACGGCCTGACAGGCTGGTCGATGTATGCCCTGATGGGGATGGCGCTCGGATACTTTAGCTATCGTTATAATTTGCCCCTCACTATCCGCTCTGCGCTGTACCCGATTTTTGGCAAAAAAATTAACGGGCCGATTGGTCACACCGTTGATATCGCAGCGGTGATTGGCACCATCTTCGGCATCGCGACCACGCTCGGTATCGGCGTGGTGCAGCTCAACTACGGGCTAAGCGTGCTGTTTGATATTCCGGATTCAATGGCGGCGAAAGCGGCGCTGATTGCGCTCTCCGTGATTATCGCCACCATCTCGGTGACCTCCGGCGTGGACAAGGGCATCCGCGTGCTCTCCGAGCTGAACGTCGCGCTGGCGCTGGGCCTGATCCTGTTCGTGCTGTTTATGGGGGACACCTCGTTCCTGCTCAATGCCTTAGTGCTGAACGTGGGCGACTACGTGAACCGCTTTATGGGGATGACGCTCAATAGCTTCGCCTTCGACCGTCCGGTGGAGTGGATGAATAACTGGACGCTGTTCTTCTGGGCGTGGTGGGTAGCGTGGTCTCCGTTTGTCGGCCTGTTCCTGGCGCGAATTTCGCGCGGGCGCACCATTCGCCAGTTCGTGATGGGCACGCTGATTATCCCGTTCACCTTTACCCTGCTGTGGCTGTCGATTTTCGGCAACAGCGCGCTGCACGAGATCATCCACGGCAATGCCGGTTTTGCTCAGGAAGCGATGGCGCACCCGGAGCGCGGCTTCTACAGCCTGCTGGCGCAGTACCCGGCATTTACCTTTAGCGCCTCCGTGGCGACCATCACCGGGCTGCTGTTCTACGTCACCTCAGCGGACTCCGGCGCGCTGGTGCTGGGCAACTTCACCTCGAAGCTGAAGGACATCAACAGCGACGCGCCGAACTGGCTGCGCATCTTCTGGTCGGTCGCCATCGGTCTTCTGACGCTCGGCATGCTGATGACCAACGGTATTTCGGCGCTGCAGAACACGACGGTGATCATGGGCCTGCCGTTTAGCTTCGTCATCTTCTTCGTGATGGCCGGGCTGTATAAATCGCTCAAAGTGGAAGACTACCGCCGCGTCAGCGCCAGCCGTGATACCGCGCCGCGTCCGATGGGCGCGCAGGACAGGCTGAGCTGGAAAAAGCGCTTGTCGCGCCTGATGAACTACCCGGGCACGCGCTACACCAAACAGATGATGGAGACGGTCTGCTTCCCGGCGATGGAGGAAGTCGCACAGGAGTTGCGCCTGCGGGGTGCCTACGTGGAGCTGAAAAATCTGCCGCCGGATGAAGGCGAAAACCTGGGGCACCTGGATCTGCTGGTGCACATGGGCGACGAGCAAAACTTCGTCTACCAGATCTGGCCGCAGCAGTATTCCGTGCCCGGGTTTACCTACCGGGCGCGCAGCGGGAAATCGACCTACTATCGGCTGGAAACCTTCCTGCTGGAAGGTAGCCAGGGGAACGACCTGATGGACTACAGCAAGGAGCAGGTGATTACGGACATTCTGGACCAGTACGAGCGCCACCTGAACTTTATCCATCTGCACAGGGAAGCGCCGGGGAATAGCGTGATGTTCCCGGATACCTGATTTCCTTCAAACGTCTTCCGATGATCTACGGGCAAGGTTGTTAGCAAACCTTGCCCTTTTTTTTGCCTGCATGAAGCCGTGACCATTATTGTTAATTTGCGACGAGAAAATTGATCTGGGAACGGTTAATAACTCAAGTTTTTGATTTTATTTATTTAAATGTGATTTTTGGAATTGCTTGGACTGTTTTGAATGTAAAGAATGTTCAGTATTTGTCAGCTTTCACTTGGGAAAATCGCAAAAGATGTCACGAAAAATCCTAATTTAACCCTATTAAGACTAGGTTTAACAGGGGTGGGATATCCTTGTAACTTATTGATTATAAATAAATGTTTATTTTTTGTGGGTTTTATTGCTAATTGTTCGTTAATTTTAGATAAATATATTGATGTGAAATTTTTGTTTCTTTGTGCGGCAATGAAAAACATAAATGAAACATTTGTGTTTTTAAACTTAAAAAATCAAATTAAGTGGTTTTTTATATCGCATTTAATATTTTTTACAGTGTTTTGCTTTGATAAATTAGTCTCATTGTCACATTTTCTTCATTTTAATAACATTTCAGTGCATCAGATGAACACCGAAACCCTTTCGAATGGAGAAGACGCCGACATGGAAATGAGAATGATAAACTTCTAAGGAGTCTTTGTGCCTTTTGTCTCTGACGAGCTTCTGTATGGATACACGATTTTTCATCATCTTGAGTACCGGCTTTCAACCAGAACGCTTATCAATATCAAGAATGGACGTATTAAAAGATTCGGCATGACGAAAGCAAGACTGTTCGAGTATCTCCTGGCGGGGATGGATAACGAAATTGTCTACGATAATGACATCATCATACACGTGTTTGATGATTATGGACTACGGTGCTCGAAATCCTATTTGTTGTCCATGATGAAGAAAATCCAGAACGCATTTAATACCGTGGGCTTTGAACGATATCCTTTTACCAGAATCTATGGGAAAGCGTACAAAATCGACTGCGGTTCGTTAGAACGGATATATAGGTTGTAAAACCTCCTTCACATTGACGATGATAAATTTCATAAGGAATGAGTTTTGACGGTGCTATTAGTTTTTTCAAGAAACTTTGCCATGAGGCAGGCAATTAAAACATTGAACTCAGCCAATAGAGAAATATTTTATTTTGACAATCGGCTGGAGTTCTTAGTAAGCGCGACCATTCTGGATAAATCTTACATTCTCATCGATACAATAGGAGAAAGTAGCGAGAATATCCGATGGCTCTATTATCGCCTTGCGGCGAGGGGATTAATGCGCCTTACCTATTTTATTGCGCCAGAGAACAATGCGGAGAACGGCTTTTTAAAATTCTTCCGCCTTGTTACTACGCTTAAGGATCTCAAGCAGCTGTGCGAGCGCGCCTCTAAACATCGGGCGAATGAAAACCCCTGCGTATTAAAAGACGTGCTGTATCAGAGGCTGTCGACGCGACTGTCGGACGACCATTTGAACTTTCTCCTGAAAATTTATGATAAATCGACGAGCCAGTGCCGAATTAAAAATAAATACGAAATTAACAAAAATTACTATGTTAGAAGTCGACTGGCGTTAGGCAATGGTCTGGAGATGAAACAACTTATTTTACTTTTATCATCGCAAAGCCTGAGATGCTCATAACGATATAACGTCTATTTATTGGCTTAAACGAACATAAATTTAGCGGTCCAGTTCCGCTCTTCCTGCGCAACAGTGAACGTTGCGCAGATACCTTCAATCCTAAGGATATATAGCTATGCAAATGAAGTTAAACAGTGTCATTCGAAATATGGTTATGGCAGCAGCCGTTTCTGGAATAACCTTTGCCGCCAGTGCAGCCGATGGACAGATCAACTTTACAGGCACCATTCTGGATTCTGCCTGTACGATTGATACCAATACGGCGAACCAGACCGTTAACCTTGGTAAAATTCCAAAGAGCTCGTTCAACGCGGCCGGGGCCGTTGCTGCCGCAACCCGCTTTAGCATTGTGTTGAATAACTGCCCTGCGGCCGTCACCTCTGCCTCCGTTAAGTTTGACGGCACGGCGGACAGCAGCGACACCAATATTCTTGCGCTGAACAGCGGTCAAACGGCTAAAGGCGTCGGTGTGGCGTTCTATGAAGAAGATGGCATCACCGCAATCCCGCTGGCGACCCAGTCTAAGAGCATCACGCTTGACACCAGCACAGGCGAAGATCCTGCTAACAGCAACAAAATGACCTTCGTGGCGAAATATAAGGCAACGCAGGCTGCCGTAGTTGCGGGTACGGCAAACGCAACGTCAGATTTTACCATTACCTATCAGTAATAAGCCGGGCGTACCCAGGGTACGCCCCATTTTTTCCTGCTGGAATATCGGGGAAGTATGATGAGTCAACTTATTCGAACGATTGTATTATTAGGCACTTGCCTACTCTCCCTGCCGGGCCAGGCCAGCATAACCGTTGGCGGAACGCGCTTAATTTATAATGGAGCTGAAAACGAAGCCTCACTCCCTGTGAGTAACAGTAAGGATGCTGTCCCCTATTTAATTCAGTCATGGATTGAATTAAGCGAAAACTCGAAGGAGCAGGTTCCTTTTATCGTCACGCCACCGCTGTTCCGCCTCGACGGTGGTCATGAAAATACGCTGCGGGTCATTTATACCGGCGAGACGTCGCTGCCTGAAAACCGAGAGTCTGTATTTTGGCTTAACGTAAAATCAATTCCCTCAATGACCCGGTCAGATGAGAACAGGCTGCTTATTGCCGTTAAGACGCGCATGAAGCTTTTCTACCGGCCTGCGGCTCTGGCGTCGGAAAATGCGGGTGAGGCATGGACGCGATTGACGTTTGAACCGCGCGGCGAACGCCTGGTGATTAATAATCCGACGCCGTTCTACGTTTCTCTTTATTCATTAACGGTTGGCAATAAAACGATCGCGCCGCCGCCAATGATTTCCCCCTTGAGTTCCGTAACGGTCGCCGGCAGTGGAAAGCAGGTGGCGTGGAAAGCCATAAATGATTTTGGTGGCGTAACGACAGAAAAGCGCCAGATGCTGAAATAAAAAATATTAACAACACGCTATGTCACTCGCGCAGGTAAGCAAAGTGAATATTGTTTCTTATTCCCGATATGGTTTTTTCTCTGGCTCGTGGCCTCACCGCGTAAGTCGACTCTCGACGATAGCGCTTTTTATTTCGGGCGTTTTTCCCGCGGGCGCGGGCGAACTCTATTTTATGGCTGATGCGCTTGAAAAAATACACTCGACTTCCCAGGGCATCGATCTGGGCCGCTTCGAGCGCGGAGAGCAGTTACCCGGCACCTACAGGGTAGAAATTTGGCTTAATGAAAATTATATCCGAACGGAAAATATCTCTTTTGTTCCTGTAAACGGCATCGGGCTGGCGCCGGAACTTAACCGCAGAGAGCTTGAGTCGCTCGGCGTCAGGGTTAAAGCATTTCCTGAATTAGCCATGCTGCCGGTCGAGACGATTATTACCGACCCCGGCGCATTCATACCGGACGCTACCGCCCGGCTGGATTTTGACAGGCAGAGGCTGGACATCTCTATCCCGCAATCGGCGCTCAACGCGCGCGCGCGCGGCACCGTTGATCCGTCGCTCTGGAACCAGGGCATTTCTGCGCTGCTGGTCAATTACAGCATCAACGGGTCGCGCAGCTGGTGCCGGGACGGTGAGACGCAGGATCAGCTTTATACCAACCTGCAAAGCGGTATTAACGCGGGGCCGTGGCGCCTGCGCAACTACAGCACCGTGACCAAGAACAACGGGAAACAGTCGTTTTCGTCGCTGAATACGACCCTGAGCCGCGACGTCCAGTTTTTGAGGGGGCAGTTCCAGGTGGGGGAAACCAGTACCCCGGGCGACGTGTTTGACAGCGTGATGTTTCGCGGTGCGCAGATTTTTTCTGATGACACCATGCTGCCGGAGAGCATGCGCGGCTTCGCTCCTGTCATTCGAGGGATCGCCCGCACCAACGCCACGGTCACCGTGAAGCAAAACGGCTACACGGTTTATCAAACTTACGTGGCGCCCGGCAGCTTTGAAATTCGCGATCTCTATCCTACCTCGGCGAGCGGCGATCTGGACATTGTCGTCACCGAAGCCGACGGCAGCGTCCAGCATTTCGTGCAGCCATTCTCTGCGGTTCCCGTCATGCTGCGGGAAGGCCGCGTGAAGTATGCGCTGAGCGCAGGGGAGTATCGAACAACGAAGCATGGCGCGGAAACCCCCTCATTTGGGCTGGGCACGCTGGCCTATGGCCTCTCCAATCATCTCACGCTGTACGGTGGCGTTTTGGGGGCGAGCAACTATGCGTCTGGCGTGCTCGGTACGGGTCTCAGCTTTGGCGACATTGGCTCGCTGTCGGCTGACGTTACTGTTGCCGACAGCCAGCTTGATGATGAGAAAAAACGCCGCAGCCGCGGGCAGTCCTATCGCGTGCAGTATTCGAAAACGGTGGCCACGACCGCTACCACCGTGACGCTCGCCAGCTATCGCTACTCTACGGAAGGGTTTTATACCTTCCAGGAAGTGAATGAATTTAGCAGCCAGCGCTACAACAAGCGAAGCCGACTGCAGCTCAACCTCAGCCAGTCGCTGCAGAGCTGGGGAAACTTTTATATTTCGGCCTATCAGCAGGACTACTGGAGCAAGCGAGGCTATGAGCGCAACGTCAGCACCGGCTTTAACACCAGTATCAGCGACATCAACTACTCGCTCGGCTACACCTACAGTGAAACGCCGGGCAAAAACCGTAAGGACCAGATTCTGGCCTTTAGCCTGCAGGTGCCGCTGAGCAAATGGCTACCGCAAAGCTGGGCCAGCTACAGCGTGAATATGCAAAAGAACGGTCCTGAAACGCATCAGGTGGGGCTGAGCGGCACCGCGCTTGCCGATAACAACCTGAGCTACCTGGTCCAGCAGGGCTATACCTCGTCGGGCGGGGAGTCGAGAAGCGCCGTGAGTGGAACCTATAAGGGCGGCTACGGCACCGTGAGCGCGGGTTACAACCATAGCCGACAGAATAGCCAGCTGAACTTCGGCCTGCAGGGGGGGATCGTGGGTCATGAACACGGCGTGACCTTCTCGCAGCCGCTGGGAGATACCGTTGTGCTGCTGGAGGCGCAGGGCGCGCCCGGCGTAAGGGTACGCAACAACCCCGGCGTTAGAACGGACTGGCGCGGCTACGCGGTGGTGCCCTATGCCAGCGCCTACCAGGAAAACCGGATTGCGATAGACACCGGCTCGCTGGGACCGGACGTGGATGTGGCCGAATCCGTGGTCAACGTTGTGCCGACGCGCGGTGCCGTGGTGCGCGCCACATTCAACGCGCGAACGGGGTACAGGGCCTTGATAACGCTCCTGTATCAAAACTCGCCGGTGCCCTTTGGCGCAATGGTAAAGCTTAACGAAAGCGACACGATGAGCATTGTGGGAAGCGATGGCGAGGTTTATATGAGCGGCCTGAATGATGGGGACACTATCACTGTAAGGTGGGGGGCGAAAACCTGCCGCGCCAAAATAACCTTGAACGCCTTACCGGGGAAAATTCAGCGTACCACCGCGGCATGCCGTTAAATTTCTCATGGCCTCGATGCGCATGATGACTTTGGCGAGAGAAGGCCTAAGCCTCACCTAAATGAAGGAACATATGATGTCTACCGTAATGAAAATCGCGACGGCTGCAGTGGGAAGCGCTATATCTCTGAATGCTTTTGCGCTGTGTTCTGCAAACGACGTCGCGGTGAACGTAGATCGGAATATTGTCGTTCAGCGGGATGCGCCCGTTGGAACGGTTTTAGCGACGATAACCACCGTTAACCCCATGACGTGCGATCCTGAGGGCCAGCAAATTGGATATGATGGCTCGTGGTTTATTCAGCTCTCGGGGACGAATGCGGATTATGGCGCCTCGCCGCTGGCCAACGTGCGGGCGACGGAGGTTCCGGGCATCGGCATCCGCTGGAAGAACTTTTCCAGCACCACGCAAAGCAGCGAGTTTGTCACCCGGATGAATCTCAATAATGCGAGCTGGAGGCGAGGGATCCTCCAGAATGGTGTATCAACGTTCACGGATACCTTCGAGCTGATTAAAACCAGCACTACCCCCGCGACGGGCTCAATACCGGCGCTGACGCTAAATATGGAATACAGCACGCCGGTCAGTAATAATATTAAACGCCTGCCGCTTTATAAATATATCTTTTCGCCGATGAACATCAGCACTGCATCCTGTCAGATTCAGGATAAAAATTTGAATATCAATATGGGGATTGCGCTGTTGCCGAAGTTTAACGGCGTGGGCAGCACCCAGAATCCGGTAACGTTTTCCATCCCGCTTATTTGTGGTGAACAGACCGCGGTGAATGTAACGCTGGATAACGTCAGCCCGCTTGCCGATGCTGCCAACGGCGTCCTGGGGTTAAACAGTAGCTCGACGGCAAAAGGCCTGGGCATTCAGCTGAAATATAATGATGCGCCGGTACAGTTCGGCAAGTTAATTAAATACGGCACGACCACCTCGCCGGGGGAGGTGGTGAATATTCCCTTCAAGGCCGCGTATTACATGACTTCAGCGAATGCGCGGTCAGGCTCGGTGAGCGCCACGGCGTCCTTCACCCTGACCTACCGCTAGCACATTATTCGCGGCGATAAGCGAAAGGGGGCCATCTGGCCCCCTTTACCCCTGTCTGAACGTTGTGCTTATTTCCCCAGCAGCTCCCTGCGCACAATTTCTGCCCCCGCGCTCAGCGTGGCCAGCTTGCCGCGCGTTCCAGTCGCTCACCTCGTCAAAGAAGACGTTAAACGCGGTTCGTCGAACTGGATAATGTCCACGCCCGCCGCCTCAAGCTCTTTCGCCTCCTGGTTAAGGATGCGGGCAAACTCCCAGGCCAGCCTTTCGCATCTTCAACGAAGACCGGCTTCAGGCGCGATAGCGCACCTACCACCGCCGGCACGCTCGCGTCATAGCGATTGCGGATTTTCACCACTTCGCGCTTCTCAAAATCCACGCCGTTCAGGTGTTCAATAAAGGGGGGGGCGAAGTGCTGGCGCGTCCTGCTGGTATTCAGCGCCTAACGCAGGTTTTGCTGACGGCTTTCTCCGCGCGCTAAATTCGCAAAGTTGGTGGTAATACGCGTTTTTTGAAGGGGTTATAGTCTCATCGAAACGAATGCTTTTTAAGGTGAAGACAAAAGGTTTTGTCATCGTAAAGGGCGGGGCGGCGGCACAAGTTTCGCGCAGCGTCACCCGTCGCGCCAAAATCAATAATGATAACTATTTTCATTTGATTATAGCCTGTGCTATACAATATAGCTAAGGCTAATTTCGGTATATTTTTAACCACTTCAGGAGAGTTCTGCGATGTACCTACTGCAAGGATTGAAGCGTCTGTTGTTCAGCTCGCTGCTACTGACCGCGGCCACCACGGGCGCGCAGGCGGCTGAAAAATTCCAGGTCATCACGACCTTTACCGTTATCGCTGATATGGCGAAAAACGTGGCGGGGGACGCCGCAGAAGTCACTTCCATCACCAAACCGGGCGCTGAAATCCATGAGTATCAGCCGACGCCCGGCGACATCAAGCGCGCCCAGAAGGCGCAGCTGATCCTGGCCAACGGCATGAACCTTGAGCTGTGGTTCCAGCGGTTTTATCAGCATCTGAACGGCGTGCCGGAAGTGATTGTCACCAAAGGCATTACGCCGATGGGGATCGGGGAAGGGCCGTATAACGGCAAACCCAACCCGCACGCGTGGATGTCTCCGGATAACGCCCTGATTTACGTCGATAACATTCGTGACGCGTTGGTGAAGTACGACCCGGCGAATGCGCAGACCTATCAGCGCAACGCTGAAGCCTATAAGCAGAAGATCACCGCTACCCTCGAACCGCTGCGTAAGCAGGTTGCGGAGATCCCGGAAGATAAACGCTGGATGGTCACCAGTGAAGGGGCGTTCTCCTATCTGGCGCGGGATCTGGGCCTGAAAGAGCTTTACCTGTGGCCGATCAACGCCGATCAGCAGGGCACGCCTCAGCAGGTGCGCAAGGTTATCGATCTGGTGAAAAAACATCGCATTCCGGCGGTGTTCAGCGAAAGTACCGTCTCCGATAAACCCGCGCGCCAGGTGGCACGGGAAACCGATACCCATTACGGCGGCGTGCTGTATGTCGACTCCCTGAGCGCAGAAAACGGCCCGGTGCCGACCTATATCGATCTGTTGAACGTCACGACCCGCACGCTGGTGCAGGGCATCCGTGACGGCATGAAGGAGTAACCATGCAGAAGGGGATTGTCGTAACCGATTTGACCGTGACCTACCGTAACGGTCATACCGCATTGCGTGATGCCTCGTTCAGCGTGCCGGGCGGTTCGATTGCCGCACTGGTCGGCGTGAACGGTTCCGGCAAATCTACGCTGTTTAAGGCGGTGATGGGCTTTGTACGGGCGGCAAGCGGCACGATCACTATTCTGGGATTACCGCCTCACCGGGCGCTCCGTCAGAACCTGGTCGCCTACGTGCCGCAGTCGGAAGAGGTTGACTGGTCGTTCCCGGTGCTGGTGGAAGACGTGGTGATGATGGGCCGCTACGGACATATGGGTTTTTTGCGTCGGCCAAAAGCGCTGGATCGGCAGATCGTCACCGACGCTCTGAAACGGGTGGATATGCTTGAGCTGCGCCATCGGCAGATTGGCGAGCTCTCCGGCGGGCAAAAGAAACGCGTGTTTCTGGCGCGGGCGATTGCCCAGCAGGGCGAGGTGATCCTGCTCGACGAGCCGTTTACCGGCGTGGACGTTAAAACTGAAGCCAGAATTATCATCCTGCTGCGGGAACTGCGCGATGAGGGCAAAACCATGCTGGTATCGACCCACAATTTAGGCTCCGTCTCCGAGTTTTGCGATTACACGGTCATGGTCAAAGGTACCGTGCTGGCAAGCGGCCCGACGGAAACCACCTTTACCGCCGAAAATCTGGAGCGCGCCTTCAGCGGCGTGCTGCGCCACGTGGTGCTCAGCGGCTCTGAAGATCGCATTATTACCGACGATGAACGCCCCTTCGTGACGCACCGTCAGGAGGTAAAATGAGCGTACTTCTGGAACCCTTCGGCTACGAGTACATGCTGAACGCGATGTGGGTTTCGGCGATGGTGGGCGGGCTGTGCGCGTTTCTCTCGTGCTATCTGATGCTAAAAGGCTGGTCGCTGATTGGCGATGCGCTCTCGCACTCCATCGTACCGGGCGTGGCGGGAGCCTACATGCTCGGGCTGCCGTTTTCGCTGGGGGCGTTCCTGTCGGGCGGGCTGGCGGCGGGCAGCATGCTGTTTCTCAACCAGCGCAGCCGCCTGAAAGAGGACGCCATCATCGGGCTGATCTTCTCCTCCTTTTTCGGCCTCGGACTGTTTATGGTCTCACTCAACCCGACCTCGGTGAATATTCAGACTATCGTCCTCGGGAATATCCTCGCCATTGCCCCGGAAGACATCGTCCAGCTGGCGATTATCGGCGTGGTGTCGATGCTTGTTCTGCTGTTCAAATGGAAAGATTTGATGGTGACCTTTTTTGATGAGAACCACGCCCGCGCCATCGGTCTGCGTCCTGAACGTCTGAAGATCCTTTTCTTTACCCTGCTGGCGGTTTCCACCGTGGCTGCGCTGCAAACCGTCGGCGCATTTCTGGTGATCTGTCTGGTGGTCACGCCCGGCGCGACCGCGTGGCTGCTGACCGATCGCTTCCCGCGACTGCTGATGATTGCCGTTGCCATGGGTAGCATTACCAGCTTCCTCGGCGCGTGGGCGAGCTATTATCTCGACGGCGCGACCGGCGGCATTATCGTGGTCGCCCAGACGCTGCTGTTCCTGCTGGCGTTAGTCTTTGCGCCGAAGCACGGGCTGCTCGCCAGCCGCCGCCGGGCGCGTCAGGCGCAGGAGGTCCACCCATGATCGCGCTGCTCCTTGAACCCTTCCAGTTTGCGTTTATGAACAACGCGCTGCTGATTTCACTGCTGGTCGCCGTGCCCTGCGCGCTGCTGTCGGTTTTTCTGGTGCTCAAGGGCTGGGCGCTGATGGGCGACGCCATGAGCCATGCGGTGTTTCCCGGCGTCGTGCTGGCCTGGATGATGGGGCTGCCGCTGGCGCTGGGCGCATTCATTGCCGGTCTGTTCTGCGCGGTCGCCACCGGATACCTGAAAGACAATAGCCACATCAAGCAGGATACGGTTATGGGGATCGTCTTTTCCGGCATGTTCGGTGCCGGGTTGATCCTCTACATCGCCGTCAAACCCGAGGTGCATCTCGACCATATTCTGTTCGGCGATATGCTGGGTATTAACGGGATGGACATTCTGCAAAGCGGGATTGTGGCGGGACTGATTGCGCTGGTGATTGGCCTGAAGTGGCGGGACTTTTTGCTGTTCTGCTTTGATTATCAGCAGGCGCAGGCGAGCGGGTTGCGCACTCGCTGGCTGCACTATGGATTACTGTGCATGGTTTCGCTGACCATCGTGGCGACGCTGAAAGCGGTGGGGATTATTCTGTCGATTTCGTTGCTTATTGCGCCCGGCGCGGTGGCGGTGCTGATCACCCGGCGCTTCCACATGGCGCTGCTGGTGGCGGTAGCCGTTTCCGCGCTCGTGTCCGTAAGCGGCGTCTATGCGTCATTTTATCTCGACAGCGCGCCTGCCCCGACCATCGTCGTGCTGTTCGCGGTCGTGTTTATCGTGACGTTTGTGGTCACCAGCGTGAAGGCCCGTCGACAGGAGAGTGTGACAGCAGGGTGATCGCCTGTTCGCCGTGCTGTTGCCAGTGAACGGTAAAGGCGGTGCCTTCGGGATAGCCCGCGCGCTGGCAGGTCAATGCCAGCGTAAGCGTCTTATCGACGAGCTGCGTGACGCGGGCGCTGTCAAAACCCATCCAGGCCTGCACCTGCGGAAAGAGGGCTTTGAACAGGCTCTCTTTGGCGCTAAACACCAGCGTCAGGGCGAGGGCGAACGGGTAACCCGAGCGGGAAAGGACGCTCTCTTCCTGCGCATCAATAATGCCGTCTTTGATTTCCCGTGCTTCGTTTTCGGGGAGGATCGTTTCGCAATCAATGCCGATAAGCGCAGGGTGGTCGTGCGTAACGACAGCCATCGCCTGCGTGCCGCTGTGGGTGATGCTGCCGGAAACACCCTGTGGCCAGCGCGGTTCCCCGCTGGGGCCGATGCCGGGTACGGTGTTTCCCGGTAAGGCGTGCGCGGCGGCGATGCGCCCGGCAAGATGCTCGGCTTTGCGTTTGCGTCCGGCGTTTGAAAGCTCTGCGTGATGGGGAAGCCAGAGGAGATCGGCGTCGGTAAAAGTGGTGGGGTCGAAGGTGACCCGGTGAACGGTGCGGTCGGCGAGAATGAACGTGCTGTGGGTTGCGTGCATGGTTTCCCCTCACCCTGACCCTCTCCCCGGAGGGGAGAGGGAAGGTTTACTTCAGTGCCTTAAAAATGCGTATTCACACTCATATACCACGTGCGACCCGGCTCATTATACGTATACGCTCCCGCACCGTACATATACGCGCCGGTGGTGGCATTCCCCGTGGTTTGGGCATTACCCGCACGCCACTGGCGCTTGTCGAAGACGTTATCCACGCCGCCGGTCAGGCTGACGTTTTTGGTCACGTCCCAGGTCGCGCTCAGGCCAACGATGCTGTACGGGCTAACTTCGTCTTTCTCAGACCCGCTCACCGGTTCACCCTTGTAGTTGTACTTCTTCGGCTGCTGCTTGCCGTACCAGGTGAAGGTCGACTGCAGCGACACATCCTGATGCACCTGCCAGCTCAGGGTCGAGTTTAGCGTGTACTCCGGAATGATCGACAGACGGTCGCCGGTCTCCTTGTTCTTACTCTGCAGCATGTAAGTGATGTTATTGGTCCAGTTGATCGTGTCGCTGACCGGCACGTTCAGGGAGCCTTCCAGCCCTTCAACCACCGCTTTCGGGACGTTTTCCCACTGGTAAATATCCGTCTGCACCTTACCGGAAGAGGTGTGGCCAATTGGCGCATAGCCCGCTTCAATCTTGTCGCGGTAGTCGTTGCGGAACCAGGTCACGCCCGCCAGCCAGCCGTCGCGTTTCCACTCCAGACCGATCTCTTTGTTGATGCTGGTTTCGGCTTTCAGATCGTCGTTGCCCATCATGTAGCAGCCGACGCCGTCGCCGCTTGCGTAGCAACCCTGGCCTTTACTGTAGAGCAGATAGTTCGGGTTGGTCTGATACAGGCTTGGCGCTTTGTAAGCCCGCGCAATACCCATCTTCAGCGTGAAGTCATCTCCCAGACCTTGCGACAGGTTAAGTGACGGGCTCCAGTTATTGCCGACGATGGTGTGGTGATCGAAGCGCAGGGCAGGGGTCAGCATGGTGCTGTCGGTCAGCTCCATGTTGTTCTCCGCAAACAGGGAGAAAATCTCCGCCGAGGTGTACGGACTACGGTCGTTGCTCATGCCCGGAATGGTGCCGCCCTGCTGGGTTTGCGTGAAGGAGGTCGAATCCTTCATGCGCTGCTGGTTCCACTCGGTGCCCAGGGTCAGATTCTGGTTAACGAGGAAATCAATCGGCAGATTGATTTCGCTGTGCAGCATCATGTCGGCCAGATCGGTGTCGGTGAATTTATCGCTGTTAAACAGACCTTCCGTCCCGCCAGCCAGCCCTTCGCCCAGACGGGAGTTGCGGGTGTGTTCGTACTGCGCCCAGTTGCTGGTGGTAATGCCGTTATCCCAGCCGCCGTTCCAGGTCACCGCGAAGTTCTGGCGATAAATACGGTTGGTCTCTTTGCCGTAGTTTTTCTTCACCAGCGCGTTGTCGTTATTGGTGTTCTGCGTGTCGCCCGCATAAAGGTTGTTCTGGCGGCTATAGCCTGCTTCAAACTCCAGGGACTGCATGGGGGCGAAGTCCCAGCGCACGACGCCGTTGATGTCTTTGTTCTCTACACCTTCACGACCTGCGGGCAGGGTGTTGGCGTAGGCGCCGGTACGGTCAGACTGATGGCCCTGGTTGATGTCCCACGCGTCGGCCTGGGTTTTGTCCAGGTTACCGAACATGCGGAAGCTGAAATCGCCGCCCAGCGGGCCGCTCAGGCTGAAGTTGGTGCGCTTAGTGGAACCTTCATCTTTATGTTCCGGCGCATTCAGGTAGGTGTTCCAGGAGCCGTGCCACTGGTCGTCGAATTTTTTGGTGATGATGTTGACCACGCCACCTGCCGCGCCGTTGCCGTAGCGGGCGGCCGCTGGACCACGGATCACTTCGATGCGCTCGATCATCTCCGGCGGTACCCAGCCGGTATCGCCCCGCGTATCACGCTCGCCGCGCCAGCCCAGACGGATGGAGTTACGGCTGGTAACCGGTTTACCGTCGATCAGGATCAGGGTGTTTTCCGGGCCCATGCCGCGGATATCAATCTGACGGTTATTCCCGCGCTGGCCACTGGTGGAGTTACCGGTGAGGTTCACGCCCGGCATGGTGCGGATGATTTCCGACACGTCGCGCGCGGGCGGGTTTTTACGGATCTCATCGGCGGTGATGGTCGATACGCCCGGCGCCTGCAAATTTTGCTCGGCGGCGGTGATCACCATCGTGTCTTCGTGCTGCGCGGAGGCGGCGTTGTCGTCTGCCATGGCGGGCAGCGCGACGCCATAAATCCCTAAATTGACCAGCAAGGCCAGAGAGTGAATCTTCTTATTCATTGTACGTCCCGCTTTTATGGTTATTCATGAACGCGCTTCCCACAGCGCGGGCATTACGCTATTGCAAATGCAAATAGTTATCAATAATATTATCAATAAAATTTGTCCTGAAACAAAAAAGACTGTTAAACATGAGGTTATAAGGGTGACGGCGTTAACAACGGGCAGTGAAGCGTGGTGGCAGTCGAAAAGCGGGCCTGACTTGAAACCTGAAAACGGTAAATTTCGCGTCACGTTCTGGTGGCGCGATACGAACGGAACGCAGACTTCGTCACCGATTAAACACGTCTGGCTCAATATCACCGGCGTGACCGATCACCATCAAAATGCCCGCCCGCAGTCCCTCAAACGCATCCCGGATACCGACGTCTGGCAGTGGGAGGGAGAGTTCAGTCCCGCGTGGCGGGGGAGCTACTGTTTTATCCCTTCCGTGAATGAAAACGATTTTGCCGACGCGGTGTTTGAAGGCGAGAGTCCGGACCGTATGGCGCTGCGCGAAGGCTGGGGTAAATTGCTGCCGCACGCGGTTTCCGACCCGCTTAACCCGCAGAGCTGGCGCGGTGGTCGCGGTCATGCCGTTTCGGCGCTGGAAATGCCGGGCGCACCCGTTCAGCCAGGCTGGGATCGTCCTGATACGCCCCACCACGCGCCGGTCTGCATTGATTGGGAAAGCGCACGCCTGAAAAACCGCCGCCGAGTCTGGATTTTTACCACCGGGGAGGAAAACCCCGAGCGCCCGCTGGCGGTGCTGCTTGATGGCCAGTTCTGGGCCGAAAGCATGCCCGTCTGGCCCGCGCTGGCCGCGCTTACCCGTGAAGGCAAACTGCCCCCGGCGGTCTATGTCTTAATTGATGTGATTGATACCGCACACCGCAGCCGCGAGCTGCCCTGCAACCCCGATTTCTGGCTGGCGGTGCAGGAAGAACTTCTCCCACACATACAATGCATTGCCCCCTTCAGCGACCGCGCCGACCGTACCGTGGCGGCGGGTCAGAGCTTCGGCGGGCTTTCCTCCCTTTATGCGGGCCTCAACTGGCCGCAGCGCTTTGGCTGCGTGCTCAGTCAGTCCGGTTCCTACTGGTGGCCGCACCGCGGCGCACAGCAGGAGGGGCTACTCATCGGGCAGCTTAAAGCGGGTGAAAAAACCGCACGCGGACTGCGCATCGTCCTTGAGGCCGGGCGCAACGAACCGCTTATCTTCCGCGTGAATCAGGCGATTTACGCCGAATTGCACGCGCAGCAGATTTACTGGCGTCAGGTTGACGGCGGACACGACGCGCTTTGCTGGCGCGGTGGGCTGACGCAGGGGCTGATGACCCTCTGGCAGCCGCTTATTCAATAACGGAGTCTGTATGGAATTCAGCAATCCTTTCGATAATCCGCAGGGACAGTTTGTCATTTTGCAAAACGACCAGGGGCAGTACAGCCTGTGGCCGCAGCAGTGCGAATTGCCCGCGGGCTGGCGCGTGGTATGCGAAGCGCAGTCTCAGGACGTGTGCCAGCAGTGGCTGGCGGAACACTGGCAGACGCTTGAGCCGTCGTATTTTGCGGGGGAAAACGCATGAGCCGTCTTCCGCTTGTCGCCGCCCAGCCGGGTATCTGGATGGCGGAGCAGTTGTCCGCGCTGCCAAATGCCTGGAGCGTGGCGCACTACACTGAGCTAAAGGGCGATATCGACGCGCCGTTGCTGGCAAAAGCCATTGCTGAAGGCATGATGCAGGCCGATACCCTGCGGATGCGTTTTGCCGAAGATAACGGTGAGGTGTGGCAGTGGGTGGATGAAACCGTCATGCTGCCGGAACCGTCCATCGTTCGCGTGGACTCTCATGATGCCGCCGTGGTGCTGATGGAAGCCGATCTCAACCAGAACCTGCGCGTCGACAGCGGTCAACCGCTGGCGTTTCATCTGCTGATTCAGGTGGGGGAAGAACGCTGGTACTGGTATCAGCGTTATCATCACTTAGTGGTAGATGGCTTCAGTTTCCCGGCGATTACCCGCCAGATTGCCGCCATTTATGCCGCATGGAAAAAGGGCGACCCCACGTCGCCATCTCCTTTTTCACCCTTCGCTGAGGTGGTGGAAGAGTATCAGCGCTATCGTGAAAGCGAGGCGTATGCACGCGACGGTGACTTCTGGGCAGCGCAGCGCAGACAGCTTCCTCCTCCGGTCTCTCTTTCTTCCGCGCCGCTGCCGGGGCGCGCCGCGACAACTGACATCCTGCGCCTGAAAATCGTCGCCGACAGCAGCGCGTTTAGCCAGCTTGCGCAGGCTGCAGGGCAGGCTCAGCGTACCGATCTGGCGCTTGCGCTGGTCACGCTGTGGCTGGGCCGCCTGACCGGGCGTCTGGACTACGCCGCCGGGTTTATCTTTATGCGCCGCATGGGCTCCGTCGCGCTGACCGCAACCGGACCGGTGCTCAACGTCCTGCCGCTGGCGGTGAATATCGATCCGCAGGAGAGCCTGCCTGGGCTGGCGCTGCGTCTGGCGAGCCAGCTGAAAAAAATGCGCCGCCATCAGCGCTACGACGCGGAGCAAATTCTCCGCGACAGCGGTAAGGCGGCGGGTGATGAAGCCCTGTTTGGCCCGGTGCTGAACGTTAAGGTGTTCGATTATCAACTGGAACTCGACGGCGTAGAGGCCATCACCCACACGCTGGCGACCGGACCGGTGAACGATCTCGAGCTGGCCTTGTTCCCGGACGAGCGGGGCGGATTAAGCATTGAAATTCTCGCCAGCAAACAGCGTTACGATGAAACAACGCTGAAGGGCCACGTCGCGCGCCTGAACGCGATGCTGGTGCAGTTTGCCGCTAACCCGGACCTGCGCTGTGGGGAAGTGGAAACCGTGTCAGAGCAAGAGTACGCGCAGCTTGCGCGCATCAATGACACCGGGCTGGCGCTACCCTCCACCACGCTCGCGGAGCTGGTGGCGGAACAGGCGAGCAGGATGCCGGACGCCCCCGCGCTGGCGGATGCGCACATCGAGCTGAACTACCGCCAGATGCGCGAGCAGGTGGTCGCGCTGGCAAACCTGCTGCGCGAGCGCGGCGTGAAGCCGGGCGACAGCGTGGCGGTGGCCCTCCCGCGTTCGGTATTCCTGACGCTGGCCCTGCACGGCATTGTGGAAGCCGGCGCCGCGTGGTTACCGCTGGACACCGGTTACCCGGACGACCGCCTGCGGATGATGCTGGAGGACGCAAAGCCGTCCCTGCTGATTACCACCGATGAGCAGCTTCCGCGCTTTAGCGAACTGCCCATAGCTACGTTTAGTTACAACATGCTTTTGCCTGCTGCGGGTACTGAGCCTCTGCGCGTGGCGAAACCGGAGCAGACGGCGTACATCATTTTTACCTCGGGTTCAACCGGGCGTCCGAAAGGGGTGATGGTTGGGCATACCGCCATCGTTAACCGCCTGAAGTGGATGCAGAACCACTACCCGCTGACAGCGAATGACGTGGTGGCGCAGAAAACGCCGTGCAGCTTTGACGTCTCGGTCTGGGAGTTCTGGTGGCCGTTTATCGCCGGGGCGAAGCTGGTGATGGCCGAGCCGGACGCGCACCGGGACCCGCAGGCGATGCAGAGCTTCTTCGCCCGGTATGGCGTCACGACGACCCACTTTGTGCCGTCGATGCTGGCGGCGTTTGTCGCCTCGCTGACGCCGGAAAACGTCGACTGCTGCAGGACGCTTAAGCAGGTGTTCTGCAGCGGCGAAGCGCTGCCGACCGGGCTGTGCCGCGAGTGGCAACAGCTCACCCGTGCGCCGCTGCACAACCTCTACGGCCCGACCGAAGCGGCAGTGGACGTGAGCTGGTATCCGGCGTTTGGCCCTGAGCTGGCGGCCGTTGAAGGCAATAGCGTGCCGATTGGTTTCCCGGTGTGGAACACGGGGCTGCGCATTCTGGATGCAATGATGCGCCCGGTGCCGTTCGGCGTGGCGGGGGATCTGTATCTCACCGGCATTCAGCTGGCGCAGGGATATCTGGGGCGTCCGGATCTCACCGCCAGCCGCTTTATCGCCGACCCGTTCGCGCCGGGCGAGCGGATGTATCGCACCGGTGACGTCGCCCGCTGGCTGGATAACGGGGCGGTAGAATATCTGGGCCGCAGCGATGATCAGCTAAAAATTCGCGGCCAGCGTATTGAGCTGGGCGAAATCGACCGGGCGATGCTGTCGCTGCCGGACGTGGCGCAGGCCGTGGCGCATGCCTGCGTGTTCAACCAGGCGGCGGCAACGGGGGGTGATGCCCGCCAGCTGGTGGGATACGTTGTCTCCGAATCCGGTTTACCGCTGGATCGCGATGCGCTGCTGGAATCGCTTAAGGCGCAGCTTCCGCCGCATATGGTGCCGGTGGTGCTGCTGCAACTCAGCGCGCTGCCGCTCAGCGCGAACGGCAAACTCGACCGCAAGGCGCTGCCGCTGCCGGAGTTGACCAGCAAAACCACCGGACGCGCGCCGGAAACGGACACCGAAATCGGCGTGGCGCAGGCGTTTGCCGCGCTGCTGGGTTGCGAGGTGAACGATATCGAAGCCGACTTCTTTGCCCTCGGCGGCCACTCGCTGCTGGCGATGCGGCTGGCGGCGCAGCTCAGCCGCACGTTCGCCCGCAAGATCACGCCGGGGCAGATTATGGTCGCCTCGACGGTGAGCAAGCTCAGTGCGCTGCTGGACTTAAAAATGAACGACGAGCAGGCGCAGCGTCTGGGGCATGAAGCCGTTCTGCCGCTGCGTGAAAGCCATGGCCCGACGCTGTTCTGCTTCCATCCGGCGTCCGGTTTTGCCTGGCAGTTCAGCGTGCTGGCGCGCCACCTCAGCCCGCGCTGGTCTATCACCGGCATTCAGTCTCCCCGACCGGAAGGGCCGATGCAGCAGTGTGCGGATCTGGATGGGGTGATTGATCATCACCTGAATACGCTGCGTAAGCAGCAGCCGCAGGGGCCGTATTATTTGTTCGGCTATTCCCTCGGCGGCACGCTGGCGCAGGGGATTGCCGCTCGTTTGCGCGCGCAGGGTGAAGAGGTGGCGTTCCTTGGCCTGCTGGATACCTGGCCACCGGAAACCCAGAACTGGGCGGAGAAAGAGGCCAACGGCCTCGACCCGGCAGTGCTGGCGGAAATTGAGCGCGAGCGGCAGGCGTTTATCGCTGCGCAGCAGGGGCAGGGCAGCAGTGAACTGTTTGGCGCCATCGAGGGCAACTACGCCGATGCGGTGCGCCTGCTCACCACGGCGCACAGCGCGCGGTTTGACGGCAAAGCGACGCTGTTTGTCGCCGAGCGCACGCGCACGATGGATCCGCAGGTCGCCTGGGCACCGTGGGTGGCGGAGCTTGAGGTGCATAGCCAGGATTGCGCCCACGTGGATATCATTTCGCCGCAGGCGTTTGAGAAGATTGGGCCGGTGTTGAGGGAAATGTTGGGATAGTGCAAATGCCCGGTGGCGCTGTGCTTACCGGGCCTACGGGAGCTGAATGTAGGCCGGGTAAGGCGTAGCCGCCACCCGGCAGTTACCGCCGACCCAATGGAACCACCAGCGGCGTCCCCGCCACCGGATCGTCAATAATCATGCAGCGCATACCGTAGATCTGCGCGATCAGATCCGGCGTCACAATCTCCTTCGGCGCGCCCTGCGCCACAATCTCACCGTCGCGCAAGGCAATCAGATGCGTCGCGTAGCGGCACGCCTGGTTCAAATCATGGAGCACCGCCGCCAGCGTATACCCTTGGGTGCGGTTCAGCTCGCTCAGCAGCTCCAGCAGGTCAATTTGATGGCTGATATCCAGCCACGTTGTTGGCTCGTCCAGCAGCATAATGGAGGTTTCCTGCGCTAACACCATCGCAATCCACGCGCGCTGGCGCTGGCCCCCGGAAAGGGTATCGACGCTTTGTTGGGCGAGAGCGGTAATCCCCGTCGCCTGCATCGCGCGGTTTACCGCTTCATCGTCCTCTTTACGCCAGCGGGTAAACAGCGGCTGGTGCGGATAGCGCCCGCGCGAGACCAGTTCCTGCACCGTGATGTCCCCCGGCGTGGTGGCGTTTTGCGCCAGCAGCCCGATGCGCCTGGCCACCTCTTTGCTGGCGAAGCGCTGGATCTGCTCTCCGTCCAGAAACACGCTGCCCTGAACCGGGGTCATCAGGCGGCTCAGCGTGCGCAGCAAGGTTGATTTGCCGCAGCCGTTCGGGCCGATAATCGCCGTGAAGTGGCCGTCCGGAATAGCGACGGTTAAATCACGGGCAATGATTTTTTTGCCGTAGCCAAGGGTAAGGTTTTCGCCGCGCAAGCGGGTTGTTGTGTCTGTCATTTCTTGCGTGACTCCTGAACGAGCAAGACGATGAGGTAAATCCCGCCGAGGCTGACGGTTACCACGCCCACCGGCAGTTGATAAGGCATAAACAGCCGCTGGGCGCAGAGATCGGCGGCCAGCAGTAACAGCGATCCGCACAGCGCCGCCTGGGTTAATCCCCAGCGCGCGGTGCCGCTAAGACGCCGGGCGATGTGCGGGGCGACAAGCGCAATAAAAGATATCGGCCCGGCGATGGCGGTGGAGGCGGCGGTCAGAATTACGGCCACCAGCATCAGCATCAGGCGCGAGCGCTCAACGCTCACGCCCAGCGCGCAGGCGCTGTCGTCGCCCATCTCCAGCAGCCGCATGCGGCGCACCAGCAGCAGCGCGCCGATAAACATCAGCAAAATCAACGGCGCGGCGGGCCAGGTTTTGCCCCACGTCAGGCCGTTGAGTGAACCGGCATACCACAGCCCGGCGGAGATCGCGGTGTCCAGCGTGGCCTGCAGTAACAGCCAGGTGTTAAAGGCCATCAGCATGGCGCGCACGCCAATACCGATGATGATCAGGCGGAAGGTATCGATGCCGTTGCGCCAGGCAAGGAGCCAGATAACCAGCGACGTCAGAATACCGCCCGCCATCGCCGTAAAGGTGATGGCTGTCAGGTGCTGGCCGAACAGCACCATCGCCACCAGTACGCCACTCCAGGCTCCGGTATTCAGGCCCATTACGTCCGGGCTGCCGAGCGGGTTGCGCATCAGCGACTGGAAAATCGCGCCGCTGACCCCGAGCGCTGCGCCCACCAGAATCGCCATCGCCACCCGCGGCAGTCGCCATTCGGTGACCACCAGGGTGATATTGCGCGGGGCGCTGCCCGTGAGGGCGTGGAAGACCTGCACGAAATCGAGCGTGACCGCACCGCTTTGCAGGCTCCAGACCGCCAGCATAACCGTGGCGATAACCAGCAGAGATACGCTGGTTATTAAACGACGGGACAGAACCCTCATGCGCCACCTCCGCGTCTGCGTCGTACCAGGACGATCAGCACCGGCGCGCCGATAAAGGCGCTGACCACCGAAACCCGCAGTTCGCCTGGCACCAGTAGACGCCCGAGCACATCTGCAAACAGCAGCAGGGCCGGGGTGGCAAGCAAGGTGACCGGCAATGACCAGCGGTGATCGGCCCCCACCAGCCAGCGCGCCATGTGCGGCATCATCAGGCCGATAAAGGCAATCGGGCCGACCACGGCGGTCGCGCAGCCGCACAGGACGGTGATGGCGAGCAGGCCAACCAGCTGCGTGCGCGCCACGCGGTTGCCGAGTGAGGTCGCGGTGTCGCTGCCAAGACTGAGGCTGTTGAGCGCCCGGCTTAACAACAGCGCCACGGCGGCGGCGATAATGACCGGGAGCGCAACCACTTTCAGCGTGTCGAGAGTACGGATATCCAGCGAGCCGGCCTGCCAGAAGCGCAGCTGGTCGTAGACGTCAGGGTTGAGCAGGGCGATGCCGTTGGATAAGCCTTCCAGCACCGCTGCGAGCGCTACGCCAGCCAGCGTCAGGCGTACCGGGCTTAGCTGTCCGCCGCCCTGGCTGCCGGTAAACGCGACCACCAGCGAGGCGGCCAGCGCGCCGCAAAAGGCCATCACCAGTTGCTCAGAAGGTGACGTCAATCCGAACAGCGACGCGCCGAGCACGATGGCAAAGCTGGCGCCAGAGTTCACGCCGAGAATGCCGGGGTCCGCCAGCGGGTTACGGGTGAGGGTTTGCATCAGGGCCCCGGCAAGACCGAGGGCACCACCGGCCAGCAGTCCGGCGAGGGTTCGGGGCAGACGAGCGTCTAGCACGATAACGCAGTCGGCGCTCTGGCAGCTTCCGGAGAGCGCATCGACAATAACGGATGCGGGCAGGGACTTCGCGCCAACCAGCAGACTGAGCGCAATCGCAAGGATCAACAGCAGCAATAATACGGGCACGGCAATGGCGCGCACCGCAGAAGAGGAAAACGACATAGCAACATCCATGATTTGATAATGATAGTGATTATCGTTATCTATCTTATTTGGCTATGTTAGCATGTGCGCCCATGGAATGGGTAGAAATAGACTCAAGGCTTTGTCATGAATCAAAAATCCTGGCTGCTCAACCTCAGCCTGCTCAAAACGCACCCGGCGTATCGCGCCGTTTTTATCGCGCGCTTTATCTCCATTTTGTCCCTCGGGCTTCTCGGCGTGGCGGTGCCGGTCCAGATCCAGGCCATGACGCACTCCAGCTGGCTGGTGGGGTTATCGGTTACGTTAACCGGCAGCGCAATGTTTATCGGCCTGATGGTCGGCGGCGTGCTGGCGGACCGCTACGAGCGTAAAAAACTGATCCTGCTGGCGCGCGGCACCTGTGGCGTGGGCTTTATCGGGCTGTGTATTAACGCTTTGCTGCCGGAGCCGTCGCTGATGGCAATTTACGCCCTGGGGCTGTGGGACGGTTTTTTTGCCTCGCTAGGCGTGACGGCGCTGCTGGCGGCGACGCCTGCGCTGGTGGGGCGCGAGAATCTGATGCAGGCGGGGGCGATCACCATGCTCACCGTGCGCCTCGGCTCGGTGATTTCGCCGATGGTGGGTGGCCTGCTGCTGGCCACCGGCAACGTGGCGTGGAACTACGGGCTGGCGGCGGCGGGAACCTTCATTACCACGTTGACGCTGCTGCGCCTGCCGTTGCTGCCACCTCCGCCGCAGCCGCGTGAGCATCCGCTGAAGTCCCTGATGGCGGCCATTCGTTTTCTGTTCAGCAACCCGCTGATTGGCGGCATTGCGCTGCTCGGTGGTCTGCTGACCATGGCGAGCGCGGTGCGCGTGTTGTACCCGGCGCTGGCGGGCGAGTGGCAGATGAGCGCCTCGGAAATCGGTATTCTCTACGCCGCCATTCCGCTCGGCGCGGCGTGCGGCGCGTTGACCAGCGGTCATCTGGCGCAGAGCGCGCGTCCGGGGCTGATTATGCTGCTTGCCACGCTGGCCTCGTTTGTTGCCATTGGCTTCTTCAGCCTGATGCCGGTGTGGGCGCTCGGGGTGATGTGTCTGACGATTTTTGGCTGGCTGAGCGCCATCAGCTCGCTTTTACAGTACACCCTGATCCAGACCCAGACGCCGGAGGGGATGCTCGGGCGCATTAACGGTTTGTGGACCGCGCAGAACGTGACGGGGGATGCGATCGGTGCGGCGATCCTTGGCGGACTGGGAGCCGTCATGAGCCCGGTGGCCTCGGCGAGCAGCAGCGGGTTAGTGTTAGCCGTTGTTGGCGTGATTTTACTGGCGGTTTTGGTGGAGTTGCGTCGGTTCAGGCAGGAGAGTGCTCCGGTGTGATTTGCCGGGTGGCGGCTGCGCCTTACCCGGCCTACATTTTGCACCCGTAGGCCCGGTAAGCGAAGCGCCACCGGGCGCAGTTATTACCTGAAAATTGCCTCTAAACGCTGTAACACCAACATCGCGCTGTAATAATCCAGGCGGAACGTCTCCGTTCCCAGCGCCCAGACGCGCTTGTTCTGCACAGCTGGCAGGTGCGCCAGCAGCGGGTTGGCGTAGATCGCATCCACGTCTTTCTGGTCGCCGGCAAAGACAAACAGCCCTTCGCCGTTTAGCCCCGTCGCCAGGTTTTCCCCACCCAGCTGAATAATGTCGTGGCGTTTCCCCTGGCTTTTCGAGGTATGCAACCCGGCAGGCAGGTCCGCCAGCGTAAAGCCCAGCTGGTGCAGAAGCTTGCCCTGGGCCGATTCCGTGGTCCACAGGTTCGCCGTGTGTGCGGCGGCGGTATAGACGATGGCGTTTACTGGCTGCGGCGGCAGCGTCATCTGCTGCTTCACCTGGGCGAGCTGTTCATCAAATGCGGCAATGCGCTCGGTGGCCTGCTTTTCGTGTCCGGTCATCGTGCCCAGCTGCGTCAGCAGTTCCTGCCAGCTTTTGTCGTCGTAGTTGATGATAAGCGTGGGCGCGATGGCCGAGAGCTGATCGTACAGCGCCAGCGCCGAATCCCCGCCGGTGGCGCTGATCAAAATCAGATCCGGCATTTGGGCGGCCACCGCCTCTGCGCTGGGTTCACCAATATACAGCCGCGCAACCTTACGCTGTTTCGCAATGTCTCCCCACTGGCGCAGGAAACCCTGCGCATCCGCGACGCGGTTATTCGGCGTGGTCGCACCGCTGGCGATAACCGGCGCATCAATTGCCAGCAGGGAGCCGGTCAGGGTCACGCTGGTGGAGACAATGCGCGTCGGTTTGTGCTCAAGGGTATGAACGCCACGGCTGTCGGTGACCTGACGCGGCCAGTCGGCGGCGACCGCTGAGGTTAGTCCTAAAACAAAAAATCCTGTCAGAAGAAGGGCATTGCGGCATATGGCAAGGAGTTTCACAGAGCGGCATCCTGTTTTTATTGAAGATAATGCTTCTCATTTTCATGGTTGCCGGGGAGTGATGCAAGCGTTTGTCGAACAAGTTATTTGTCCGGCGGTTGACAGCGGGACGCTGTGGGATTAGGTTAGCCGACGAAAATATAAATGATAATCATTATTGCTTCTTTTATCGTTTGTGGAGGATGATATGGACACGTCCCTGGCTGAGGAAGTTCAGCACACCGCGACCACGCTGCCATCAGACAGCTTTTTCTTTATGTCGCCTTACCGCAGTTTTACCACCTCCGGCTGTTTTGCCCGCTTCAGTGAACCCGCCGTCGGCGGCGACGATCCGGCAGGTCACTTCCAGCAAAAATTAGCCCAGGCTTTCCGGAATGCGAAAGCCAGCGGCATTGCCCATCCGGTGATGGTGGGGGCCATTCCCTTTGATACCCGCAAGCCGTCGTCGCTGTTTATTCCGCAACGCTGGCAGACCTTTTCCCGTCCTGCGCGTCAGCAATCCGCACGTTATTTCTCCGGTTCACAGGCGCTGAAGGTGCAACAACGCACCGAGATCCCTGCGCAGTCCGTGTTTGAAGAGATGGTCGCGCGTGCAGCGTTGCTCACCGCCACCCCGCGGGTGAACAAGGTGGTGTTGTCGCGCCTGATTGATATCGCGGCTGACAAAAAGCTGGACAGCGGTGCCCTGATGGAGCGCCTTATCGCCCAGAATCCGGCCAGTTTTAACTTCCACGTACCGCTGGAGGACGGGGGCGTGCTGCTCGGCGCCAGCCCGGAACTGCTGCTGCGCAAAGAGGGCGCGCACTTTAGCTCGCTGCCGCTGGCAGGCTCCGCGCGTCGTCAGCCGGACGATGTACTGGATCGCGAGGCGGGTAATAAGCTGCTGGCGTCCGAAAAAGATCGCCACGAGCACGACCTGGTCACCCAGGCGATGAAAGCGATTCTGGAACCGCGCAGCCATCACCTGACCATGCCGTCTTCTCCGCAGCTCATTACCACGCCAACGCTGTGGCACCTGGCAACGCCGGTGGAGGGCGAGGCGCGTGAAAACGAGAACGCCCTGACGCTGGCTTGCCTGCTGCACCCGACCCCGGCCCTGAGCGGCTTCCCGCATCAGGCGGCGAAAGCGCTGATTGCCGAGCTGGAACCGTTTGATCGCGAGCTGTTCGGCGGCATCGTCGGCTGGTGCGACAGCGAAGGGAACGGCGAGTGGGTGGTGACCATCCGCTGCGCGCGGCTGCATAAAAATACCGTTCGCCTGTTTGCTGGCGCGGGCATTGTGCCTGCCTCCTCTCCTGTGGGCGAATGGCGTGAAACCGGTGTGAAGCTTTCCACCATGCTCAACGTGTTTGGTTTGCACTAAGGAAGACTGATGACCATTCCCTTTACCCGCTGGCCGGAGGATTTTGCCCGTCGCTACCGAGAAAAAGGCTACTGGCAGGATCTGCCGCTGACCCACATCCTGACGGACCATGCGGACAGCGATGCCGTGGCGATTATCGACGGCGAACGGCTTATCACCTATCGTAACTTTAATCAGGCGGTGAACAACCTCGCGTCCGCACTTCAGGCGCAGGGGCTGCATCGCGGTGAAACCGCACTGGTACAGCTCGGCAACGTGGCCGAGTTCTACATGACCTTCTTTGCGCTGCTGCAAATCGGCGTCGCGCCGGTCAACGCGCTCTTTAGCCATCAGCGCAGCGAACTGAACGCCTACGCTATGCAGATCAAACCCGCCGTGCTGATTGCCGATCGCGATCACGCGCTGTTTGCGGACGATGATTTCCTCAACACCTTCGTGGATACGCATCGGTCGGTACGCGTCGTGCTCCTGCGCGGCGATAAGGGCGAACACGCCCTGGACGCGGCGATTGCCCGCCCGGCGGACAACGTCATCCCGAACCCGACGCCCGCCGATGAAGTGGCCTTCTTTCAGCTTTCCGGGGGGAGCACCGGCACGCCGAAGCTGATCCCGCGCACGCACAACGATTACGACTACAGCATCCGCCGCAGCAACGAGATTTGCGGCATTACCGCGAAGACCCGTTATCTGAACGCGCTACCCGCAGCACATAACTACGCCATGAGTTCGCCGGGATCGTTAGGCGTTTTCACGGCGGGTGGCTGTGTGGTGTTAGCGAGCGACCCGAGCGCCACGCTCTGCTTCCCGTTAATTGAGCAACATCAGATCAACGTCACCTCGCTGGTGCCACCGGCGGTCAGCCTGTGGCTGCAGGCGATTGCCGACGGCGCGGGGAACGCACAGCTTAAATCTCTCAAGCTCCTGCAGGTGGGCGGTGCGCGCCTTTCCGCCACGCTTGCCGCGCGCATTCCGGCGGAAATCGGCTGTCAGCTTCAGCAGGTGTTTGGCATGGCGGAAGGGCTGGTGAACTACACCGCGCTCGACGACGCCCCGGAACGCATCATCAATACCCAGGGCCGCCCGATGTGTCCGGACGACGAAGTGTGGGTGGCAGATGAACACGGCAATCCGCTGCCGCGCGGGGAAGTCGGGCGTCTGATGACGCGCGGGCCGTACACCTTCCGCGGCTATTTTAACAGCCCGGAACACAACGCCAGCGCTTTCGACGCTGAGGGTTTTTACTGCTCCGGCGATCTGATCGCCATCGACGAGCAGGGCTATATCACCGTGCAGGGGCGCGAGAAAGATCAGATCAACCGCGGCGGAGAGAAGATCGCCGCGGAAGAGATCGAAAACCTGCTGCTGCGCCATGAGTCGGTGATCCACGCCGCGCTGGTGAGCATGGAGGACAGCCTGCTGGGCGAAAAGAGCTGCGCGTATCTGGTGGTGAAAAAGCCCCTGCGCGCGGTCGAGGTGCGCCGCTTCCTTCGCGAGGAGGGCGTTGCCGAGTTTAAACTGCCGGACCGCGTGGAGAGCGTGGATGCGCTCCCGCTGACGCCGGTCGGCAAAGTCGATAAGAAACAGTTGCGCCTGTGGCTGGCTGAACGGGCACAGGGCTGAGGAACAGAGTATGGCCATTCCAAAATTAACCGCTTACGCGCTGCCGACCGCTGCAGAACTGCCAGCCAATAAAGTGAACTGGGCGTTCGAGCCAGAACGTGCCGCGCTGCTGATCCACGACATGCAGGAGTATTTCCTGAATTTCTGGGGCGAAAACAGCGCCATGATGCAACAGGTGGTCGCGAATATCGCCAGACTTCGCGCGTACTGCAAAGCGCACAATATTCCGGTGTACTACACCGCGCAGCCAAAAGAGCAGAGCGATGAGGACCGCGCCCTGCTGAACGACATGTGGGGGCCGGGCCTGACCCGCTCGCCGGACCAGCAGCGTATTGTGGCCGAACTGACGCCGGACGAAGCGGACACCGTGCTGGTGAAGTGGCGCTATAGCGCGTTCCATCGTTCGCCGCTGGAGCAGATGCTGAAAGAGACCGGCCGCAACCAGCTGCTGATTACCGGCGTGTACGCCCACATCGGCTGCATGACCACCGCGACCGATGCCTTTATGCGCGACATCAAGCCGTTCTTTATCGCCGACGCGCTGGCGGATTTCACCCGCGACGAGCACCTGATGTCCCTCAACTACGTTGCCGGGCGTTCAGGCCGCGTGGTGATGACCGACGAGCTGCTGCCGTCCATTCCGGCATCGAAAACGGCGCTGCGCGCGCTGATCCTGCTGCTGCTGGACGAGTCCGATGAGCCGATGGATGACGAAAACCTGATCGACTATGGTCTGGACTCTGTGCGCATGATGGCGCTGGCCGCCCGCTGGCGCAAAGTGCATGGCGATATCGACTTCGTGATGCTGGCCAAAAATCCTACCCTCGACGCCTGGTGGGCGCTGCTCTCCCGCGAGGTGAAGTGATGGCGGGATTCGATTTCAGCGGCAAAACCGTCTGGGTGACGGGCGCGGGGAAGGGGATAGGCTACGCGACGGCGCTGGCGTTTGTTGACGCGGGCGCGCAGGTGACCGGGTTCGATCTGGCCTTCCCGCAGGACGACTACCCCTTCGCGACTGAAACGCTGGACGTAGCAAATGCCGCGCAGGTGAGTGACGTGTGTGGCCGCGTGCTGGCTTCGCTTGAACGCCTGGACGTGCTGGTCAACGCGGCGGGTATTCTGCGTATGGGGGCGACCGACCAGCTCTCGCAGGAGGACTGGCAGCAGACCTTCGCGGTCAACGTTGGCGGTGCGTTCAACCTGTTCCAGCAGACGATGGGCCAGTTTCGCCGTCAGCAGGGCGGGGCGATCGTCACCGTCTCCTCTGACGCGGCACATACGCCGCGTATCGGGATGAGCGCCTACGGCGCCTCGAAAGCGGCACTGAAAAGCCTCGCCCTGACCGTCGGCCTGGAGCTGGCGGGCAGCGGCGTACGCTGTAACCTGGTGTCGCCGGGGTCAACGGACACCGATATGCAGCGGACCCTGTGGACGAACGACGATGCACAGCAGCAGCGCATTCGCGGTTTTGGCGAGCAGTTCAAGCTTGGTATTCCGCTTGGCAAAATCGCCCGTCCGCAGGAGATTGCCAGTACCGTGCTGTTCCTTGCCTCCGATGCCGCCAGCCATATCACTCTGCAGGATATCGTGGTGGACGGCGGCTCCACGCTGGGGGCGTAAATGATCTGGAAACGTCATTTATCGCTCGACGAGCTGAACGCGACCAGCATGAACACCCTGGTGGCGCATGTGGGCATCGTCTATACCCGCCTCGGCGACGACACGCTCGAGGCCGAGATGCCGGTGGATGCGCGTACCCATCAGCCGTTTGGCCTGCTGCACGGCGGCGCCTCAGCCGCGCTGGCGGAAACGCTGGGGTCGATGGCCGGATTTCTGATGACCCGTGACGGGCAAAGCGTCGTGGGCACCGAACTGAACGCCACACACCACCGTGCCGTGGCGCAGGGGAAGGTGCGTGGGGTGTGCCAGCCGCTGCATCTGGGGAGAACAAACCAGAGCTGGGAAATTGTGGTTTTCGACGAGCAGGGACGACGATGCTGTACCTGCAGGTTGAGTACGATGGTGTTGGGGTAAGTCATTTAGCTGAAAGTGATCGGCTTAACACTGTGGTGTAAATCTCTGGTTTGACCACACATTATTGCGTTTCAGAGTTGTTAAATATTTACCGTTGTTCTAGAAACAAAATGTAACATCTCACTGTTTCACAACAACGGATAACCACAATGAACAACTCAGGGAAATACCTTACATGGGCAGGGCTCTCCGTTGTGGGAGCTTTTGCCCTGGGCTATATCGCCCTCAACCGGGGGGAACAGATCAATGCGCTCTGGATCGTTGTCGCCTCCGTCTGCATTTATCTGATCGCGTATCGTTTTTATGGCCGCTATATCGCGAAAACCGTCCTGGGCGTTGATGCGACGCGTATGACGCCTGCCGTACGTCATAATGACGGTCTGGACTACGTCCCGACCGACAAAAAAGTGCTGTTCGGTCACCATTTTGCGGCGATTGCCGGGGCGGGCCCACTGGTGGGGCCGGTGCTGGCGGCCCAGATGGGCTACCTGCCCGGGATGATCTGGATCCTCGCGGGCGTGGTGCTGGCGGGCGCGGTGCAGGACTTTATGGTGCTGTTCGTCTCCACCCGCCGCGACGGCCGTTCGCTGGGCGAGCTGGTGAAAGAGGAGATGGGGGCAACCGCCGGGGTGATTGCCCTGGTGGCGACCTTTATGATCATGGTGATCATCCTCGCGGTGCTGGCGATGATTGTGGTGAAAGCGCTGACCCACAGCCCGTGGGGGACATACACCGTCGCGTTCACCATACCGCTGGCGCTGTTTATGGGAATTTATATTCGCTACCTGCGCCCGGGACGCATTGGTGAAGTGTCGGTGATTGGCCTGGTGTTCCTGGTGTTCGCCATTATTTCCGGCGGCTGGGTGGCGGAAAGCCCGACCTGGGCGCCGTTCTTCGACTTTACCGGTATACAGCTGACCTGGATGCTGGTGGGGTATGGCTTTGTGGCGGCGGTGCTGCCGGTGTGGCTGCTGTTGGCCCCGCGTGACTACCTCTCTACGTTCCTGAAAATCGGTACCATCGTCGGGCTGGCGATCGGCATTCTGATTATGCGTCCGACCCTGACCATGCCTGCGCTGACTAAGTTCATCGACGGTACCGGCCCGGTCTGGACGGGCAACCTGTTCCCGTTCCTGTTTATCACCATCGCCTGCGGTGCGGTGTCTGGTTTCCACGCGCTGATTGCCTCCGGGACCACGCCGAAGATGCTGGCGAATGAAAATCAGGCCTGCCTGATTGGCTACGGCGGCATGCTGATGGAATCCTTCGTCGCCATTATGGCGCTGGTTTCCGCCTGTATTATCGACCCGGGCGTCTACTTCGCGATGAACAGCCCGATGGCGGTACTGGCCCCGGCCGGGACCGTTGACGTCGTGGCGTCTGCTGCGCAGGTGGTCAGCGGCTGGGGCTTTGCGATTACCCCTGAAACGTTGACGCATATCGCTAATGAGGTGGGCGAGCAGTCAATTATCTCCCGTGCGGGTGGTGCGCCAACGCTGGCGGTGGGTATGGCCTACATTCTCCACGGTGCGCTGGGTGGGCTGATGGACGTGTCGTTCTGGTATCACTTCGCCATTCTGTTCGAGGCGCTGTTTATCCTGACGGCGGTGGATGCCGGTACGCGTGCGGCGCGCTTTATGCTGCAGGATCTGCTGGGGGTGATCTCCCCGAACCTGAAGCGTACCGATTCGCTCCCGGCTAACCTGCTGGCGACGGCACTGTGCGTGCTGGCGTGGGGCTACTTCCTGCATCAGGGCGTGGTGGATCCGCTCGGCGGCATTAACACGCTCTGGCCGCTGTTCGGTATTGCCAACCAGATGCTGGCAGGCATGGCGCTGATGCTCTGCGCAGTGGTGTTGTTCAAAATGAAGCGCCAGCGCTATGCGTGGGTGGCGCTGGTGCCGACCGCGTGGCTGCTGATCTGTACCCTGACGGCAGGCTGGCAGAAAGCCTTCAGCCCGGATAACAAAGTGGGCTTCCTGGCGATTGCCAATAAGTTCCAGGCGATGATCGACAGCGGCAAGATCCCGGCGCAGTACAACGAGTCTCAGCTGTCGCAGCTGGTGTTTAATAACCGTCTGGATGCCGGGCTGACCATCTTCTTTATGGTGGTGGTCGTGGTGCTGGCGTTATATTCTCTTAAAACCGCGCTGGCAGCATTGAAAGTGGATAAGCCAACGGCGAAAGAGACACCGTATGAGCCAATGCCTGAAAACCTGGAAGAGATTGTCACCCAGGCGAAAGGGGCGCATTAACCAGTGTGCCGGGTGGCGCTAGCGCTTACCCGGCCTACATTTTCTGTGAGACCAGAACGATGTTCGACACCCTCTCCAAAGCAGGTAAGTACCTGGGCCAGGCCGCCAAAATGATGATTGGTGTGCCGGACTACGACAACTACGTTGAACATATGCGCGTCAACCACCCGGACCAGACGCCCATGACCTACGAAGCCTTTTTCCGCGACCGCCAGGACGCCCGCTACGGCGGCAAGGGCGGGGCGAAGTGCTGTTAACCCTCTTTTGGTAAATAGAGGCTGATCTGCTCCTGCTTGCAGCCGTAAATTGCCGCCACCTCCTGACGTGAACCGTCGAGAGCGCTCGAAAAGGCCTCTGCCGGACGACAGAGGCTTGCAGAAAATATGCGTTCAGGCGTTCAAACCGCCGTCCACGTCCAGACCGGTACCGGAGATCTGCCCGGCGGCCGGGCTGGCGAGGAAAGTGACTGCCGCCGCGATGTCTTCCGGCTGACCGTAATGGCCGACCGCAATCATCTGGCGCTGGGCTTCCGCCTGTTCCCCGTCCTCCGGGTTCATATCGCTGTTGGTCGGACCGGGATGCACCAGGTTGACGGTGATGCCGCGCGGGCCGAGATCGCGCGCCAGGCCGCGGGTAAGAGAGTTGAGAGCCGACTTGGTCATGGAGTAAACGGCAATACCGGGCATGGCCACGCGGTTTGCCAGGCAGCTGCCGATGTTAATGATGCGCCCGCCGTCAGACATGTGCACCAGCGCTTCCTGAATGGCGATCACCACGCCGCGGATGTTGACGTTGATCAGGGCGTCAATGTCAGCCAGCGTCATGGACTCCAGCGGGCCACCGCGCGCGATCCCGGCGTTGTTGACCAGAATGTCCAGCCCGCCGAGCGCGCGCGCCGCATGGGTGACGGCATCCTGAATCGCCTGCGCGCTGGCGCTGTCAGCCTGTACGGCTTCACCGTATCGGCCAAGCGCTTTTATCTCATCGGCGACCGCCTGGGCTTTATCGGCTGATTTTTCATACGTTATAACCACATCGGCACCGGCGCGGGCCAGCGACAGGGCTATCGCACGGCCCAATCCACGGCTGGCACCGGTAACCAGCGCTTTCTTACCTGTTAAATCGATCTGCATGATGACCTCGTTGCGAGAGAGTGGTGAGAATCATCATTAGGTATAGACGGTCGGCGCATTTAACGGGGGAATGTTTCCACCTTCTCAAACGCGGCGCGCAGAACGTCAGGGGTTAACTCAACGGGCAGATAATGAATCGACTCCACCGGACGCAGAGTGTGGGTAATAACCTTATCCAGCGCGTCGCGGTTATTAATATCAACGTCCAGTTCGCGTAGCCGGGTCGGCAGGTTAAAGCGTTGATAGGCCGCCACCAGCTGCGCCAGCACGTCGTCCTGGCCGAGCAGGGCGCTTTGCACCAGAATGCCGTAGGCCACCTTGGTGCCGTGCAGGTATTTTTCCGTCTGCGGCAGCACGGTTAAGCCGTTATGTACGGCATGCGCCGCCGCCACGCGGGTGTAGCGCTCGCCCAGACCGCCGACCATTCCCCCGCCGGCAACGATCGCATCCACTACGTCCCGGAACGCCTGCGATAACTCGCCACGCTGTTGGTCTGCCAGCGCTTCCTCGCTGCGTTCCAGCAGCACGTCGCGGATCGCCAGCGCGCTGTTGATGCCCAGCCGCACGGTCAGGGGCAGGTTTTCCGGCTCAGGTGCCAACACAACCGCTTCGTACCACTTCGCCAGCGTGTCGCCGATGCCCGCCAGCAGGTATTCCGCCGGGGCATTGAGAACGATCTGCGGCTCCACCAGCACCAGGAAGTTCGCGTCGTCGAAAATCTCAAACTGCAGCGCCTGGCCTTTATCGTTGTACCAGACGGAGAGCGGGGTCCACGCCGCGCAGGTCGCGGCGATGGTGGGGATGCCCACGAACGGTACACCTGAACGGCGCGCCACGGCTTTGACGGTATCCATCACCGAGCCGCCGCCGATGCCTATCACCACGCTGACGTCGCTGCCGGCTTCATTCACCAGGTGGCTGACGTCGCGCTCGCTGCAGTGGCCCTTAAACAGCAGGTGTTTTGCCCCCGGCGCGTCAAAGCTCGCTGGCAGGAAAGGGCGCGCGGCTTCGATGGCGCGCTCGCCGTAAATCCACACCGCGCGGGAAAGCTGCTCCGGCGTGAAGAAATCATTGAGATGCGCAAGGCTGCCTGGGTGGGAGAAGTAGTTCGCCGGGCCGGGCACGACGCGGATATCGGTATTGCTCATGGTGTTGTCCTTTTTTAGCACGCGCTAACCCGATGTTATGTCTGGACATCCGGATGGCTAATAATATTTCGCTTTATCTTATGCCTTTTCCGTCGTTGTCAGTCAACCGGCGCTGTGAAAAATTCGATAAATCAGAAGAGTAATGAAGGATTTACGCGGATGGTTTCCAGTCGCCTTGAGATGCGTGGTATCAGCCTGGCCTTTTCCGGCTTTCAGGCGCTGTCACGGGTGGACTTTACCCTGAGCGGCGGGTCGGTGCATGCGCTGACCGGCGCCAACGGCGCGGGGAAATCGACGCTGATGGCGGTGCTGTGCGGAACGCACGATCGCTATGAAGGCGAGATTTGCATTAACAACCAGTCGGTGACGATCCGCGAGCCGCTGGACGCCAAACGGCTGGGCATTCACCTTGTGCAGCAGGAAGTGGACGTGGCGCTGATCCCGGGGCTGAGCATTGCCGAGAACATCATGCTCGACCAGCTTGCGCAGCCCGGGCACCGCTTCAGCTGGCGTGCGGTTCGTCACCAGGCGAGACAGGCGCTGGCGCAACTGGACGTGTCCATGGATGTTCGGCGATCGGTCGACAGCTGCACGCTTGCTGAAAAACAGCAGATTTTGCTGGCGCGGGCGCTGTCCCATCATTGCCGTTTTTTAATTCTGGATGAACCCACCGCACCGCTGGATGCACACGAAAGCGAGCGCCTGTTTGCGGTGGTGAGACGCCTGCAGCAGCAGGGCATCAGCGTAGTGTTTATCTCGCACCGTATTCACGAGCTGAAAGCCATCTGCGACACCCTGACGGTGCTGCGTGACGGCAAGCTGATTGAGTCCGGCCCGATGGCCGATCTCAGCGGCGAAGCGATCGTTGAGAAGATGCTTGGCCACGTGCTGAGCGATATTTACCCGCCTGCTCGCCCCCCGCACAGCGACGAAACGTTGCTGCGCGTAGAGGGCCTGCACGATGACGCGCTGCTGAAAGATATCTCCCTTCACCTGCGCAAAGGCGAAATTCTGGGCATTGCCGGGCTGGCGGGCGCGGGTAAAACCGAACTTTGTAAGGCGCTGTTTGGCGCCACGAAAAGCCGGGTGGCACAAGGCGAATTGAATTATCAGCCCTGGAAACCGCACGACCCGGCCGACTCGGTGCTGCGCGGGCTGGCGCTGGTGCCGGAGGAGCGGCGCAAGGAGGGCATTTTTATCGACGAGCCCGTGAGCATGAACCTTGCCGTGTGCGCCGATAACAGCTTCTCGCGCTGGAGCCTGTTTGGTCATCGTCAGGCGTGGCGCTGGGCAGAAGAGGTGATTGCCCGCGTCGGCGTGCGTGCGCGGGGGCCGGGGCAGGTGCTGCGCCGTTTGTCCGGCGGCAACCAGCAGAAGGTCGCCATCGGTAAATGGCTGCGTAATGATGCCAGCGTGCTGATTTTCGATGAGCCGACGAAGGGCGTGGACGTGAAAGCCAAAACCGATCTGTTCCAGCTGATTGACGGCCTGGCGCGCGAGGGCAAAGGGGTGATTTATGCCTCGGGTGAATTTGCCGAGCTGGTCGGGCTGTGCGACCGCATCTGCGTGCTGTGGGACGGACGTATCGTGGCGGAAATCGCCGGGGCCGAGGCCCGTGAAGAGACACTACTTTATTATTCAACCGGAGGATCGGCGTCGTGAGTAAGGCCCTTTCAGTGACTGCGGCGGCGTCAGGCCGTCAGCATATTTAATGAGATGGTCACTCCCTCCTTCCCGGTACTATGCTGAGGACAGGCTTTCAT